>SVMV01000060.1 GCA_015067245.1 Oscillospiraceae bacterium
CTGTTTGCATTCTGTACATGCAAGTGTGATTCTAACTCTCATTTCGGCACCTCCATTTAAAGTTAGCCTCCCTCTCTGCCCGCAAAAAATTTTTGCATAAAAAATAGACCTGCAAAAGAGGTAAACCCATTATACCTCCCAAGCAGCTGATTGTCAAGGGGATTTTTCCTTTATTTTACAAGGAAAAATCGCTAAAAATAAAGCTTTGTTCCGCCTTAATTTTGGGCATATTTTTAACGGCAGATACTTTAAATTTTGGTGCATATATGCTATTATATATAAGTATAAATGTAATAATGGGTTATTGTGCCCACATTTAGGAGGTTTTTATGGCAAAAACTAAAGTTTGCGTTATCTTTGGCGGTGTTTCCAGCGAACACGAAGTAAGCCTTATGAGCGCTAAAAGCATTATCGACAATATTCCTACAGACAAATATGACGTAGTTAAAATAGGCATTACAAAGAAAGGCAGATGGCTGTTCTTCCCTGGCAGCAGTGATGATATCATAAGCGATACCTGGCACGAACATCCTGACTGTGTCCCTTGCCTTATCAGCCCTGATAAAACAACACGCGGCATCCTTAAGCTTTTTGACAACGAAATCTTTATTGAAAAAATTGATGTTGTGCTGCCTGTTCTTCACGGCAAAAACGGCGAAGACGGCACAATACAGGGGCTTTTAAGCCTTGCTGATATTCCATACTGTGGCTGCGGTATCTTTGGCAGTGCAGCGTGCATGGATAAAGTTTATGCAAATATTATATTTGACCATCTTGGCATACAGCGCTGCAAATGGGACTATATCCACGACTACGAGGCAAACAACCTTGATGCTGTTGAAAAACGCATGGCCGAAAAACTTGGTTATCCAATGTTTGTAAAACCAAGCCGCAGCGGTTCTTCTGTTGGCATCTCCAAGGTTACAAACAAAGACGAACTGCGCAGCGCAATCAATCTTGCCCTTGCACATGACGATAAGGTTGTATTTGAAGAATTTATTCAGGGTCACGAAGTTGAATGTGCAGTGCTTGGCAACGCACCTGACCTTATTGCCAGCGAAGTTGGCGAAATAGGTGCAACTGCAGATTTCTACGACTACGATGACAAGTACAAAAACGGCACAAGCCGCACATTTATCCCTGCAAGCGTGGATAAAGAAATCCGAGACAGAATAAGAGAGATCGCAAAGGAAGCATATACCGCAATAGACTGCCGCGGCCTTTCCCGCGTGGATTTCTTTGTTGAGAAGGGCACAAACCGCATTCTTATCAACGAAATCAACACCCTGCCAGGCTTTACAACAATCAGTATGTATCCAAAGCTTATGCAGTCTGAAGGATTTACATACAGTGAACTGGTGGACAGAATTATCCAGCTTGGCTTAAAGAAGGATACACATGATGAATAACAAGGCAATAGGTATTTTTGACAGCGGCGTTGGCGGCTTAAGCTGCGTAAAAGAGCTTTTGCACTGTCTGCCGGGGGAAGATATAAAATACTTGGGCGATACACTGCGTATGCCTTATGGCGTTAAAACAATTGACCAGCTGCACCAGTGTGCAAAGGACAATGTGGACTTTTTGCAGCGCAGGGATGTTAAACTGATTGCCGCTGCCTGCGGCACCGTTTCCAGCAATGTGCCAAAAGAAAATATGGATAACCTTGCGGTGCCTTTTGTGGATGTTATAAAACCAACGGTAAACGCAGCACTTAAAGCCACAAAGACAAAACGCATTGGTATTGTGGCAACACCTGCAACGGTAAAGGCCAACAGCATGGGCAAACGCCTTAAAGAGATGGACAGCAGCGTTGAGATTATCAGCGTCGGCTGCACAGACTTTGTTCCTTTGATTGAAAGCGGACATATAGATGATGACATTATCCGCCAAAGCGCAGAGGGTTATCTTGCGCAGATTAAGAAATTTGGAGTTGACACCCTTATCCTTGGATGCACTCACTACCCTATTATTTCAAAAGTTATCGGTGAAATTATGGGCAGCGGTGTTACACTTATAGACAGCGGCAGGGAAACTGCAGTTGGCATTAAAATGACTTTGGAAAAGCTGGGTCTGTTAAATGCAAGAGAAAAAGGCGGCAGCACAGAATATTTTGTAACCAACAATACCGATGCCTTTGACAGTGTTGCTAAAGTATTTTTAGGGGAAGATGCCCATGTTAAATCAATATTAAAAGGTATAGAGGAATAATATGAAAGAAAATTATCTTATTAATCTTCACAGTAGTATTATAACCGACGGTGAGCCAGAGACCATTGACCTGACAACCACTGGTTCCTTTTATGAAAAAGACGGTAAATACTATGTGTGCTACAAGGAGAGCGAAGCCACAGGCTTTGAAGGCAGCATGACAACTGTTAAAGTTTGGGACAACGGCGCAAGCATAACACGCTTTGGCAGACACAAATCCTGCCTTATGATTGAAAAAGGCATTACAAACCTTTGCAACTATGATACACCTGCAGGCAGTTTGGTGCTGGACATAAACGGTGTTGAAATTACAAACAACCTAAGCAAAAAAGGTGGAGACATAAATTTAAGCTACACCCTTAACAGCGGCGGGTTGCTTATAAGTGAAAACAGTATAAAGATGAACATCAGGGAGCTTTAAAATTATGAATCTTGAAAAATTTGACGGTGTTAGCCTTGCAAAAGCACAGGTTGCCCAGCTTATCAATACAAGCCTTGAAAAAGCAATGGAAAAAGGTACATTGCCAAAAGAAGAAATCCGCCAGTTTGTTGTGGAAATTCCACAGGATTTAAGAAACGGCGACTATTCCAGCAACGTTGCAATGGTAAACAGCAAAGTTTTCCGCTCTAACCCAAGAGCAATTGCAACAGCTATTCTTGAAAATATGGACTTTACTGGCACTTTCTTTGAAAGAGCAGAACTTGCAGGTCCAGGTTTTATCAACTTTTTCCTTGGCAAAGAATATTTCTCCACAGTTGTTAAAGCTGTATTGGAAAACAAAGAAAACTACGGCAGAACAAACTACGGCGAAGGCAAAAAATACAATGTTGAGTTTGTAAGTGCAAACCCAACAGGTCCAATGCATCTTGGCAACGCACGCGGCGGTGCGCTTGGTGATATCCTTGCCGAAACACTGGCCTGGAGCGGCTATGATGTTACAAGAGAATTTCTTATCAACGACGCAGGCAACCAGATTGAAAAATTTGGTATGAGCCTTGAAGCAAGATATATGCAGCTGTTTGACGAAAGCTATCCTTTTGACGAAAGCTATTACCAGGGTGCTGACATCAAGCAGAGGGCTGAAGAATTTGCTGCAGTAAACGGCGACAGCTTTGTAAATGCCAGCCTTGAAGAAAGAAAAGCTGCTCTTGTAAAATTTGCACTGCCTAAAAACATTCAGGCAATGAAAGACCACCTTGCAAAATACCGCATTGATTATGATGTATGGTTCTCTGAACAGGAAATGCGTGACCGCGGTGACGTTGAAAAGGTTATTGATATCCTTACACAGAACGGCTACACATACGAACAGGACGGTGCCCTGTGGTACAAAGGCACAGCCCTTGGCGAAGAAAAAGACGAAGTTCTTGTGCGTGCAAACGGCTTTTCCACATACTTTGCTGCTGACATTGCATACCACTATGACAAGTTTGTTACACGCGGTTTTGACAAAGCTATCAACGTTTGGGGCGCAGACCACCACGGCCACGTTGCAAGAATGAAAACAGCAATGAACGCTCTTGGCCTTGACGGCGACAAGCTTGATGTTGTGCTTATGCAGCTTGTTAAGCTTGTAGGTGATGCCCGTGACGAAGAAGGCAACGTTATCTACGACGAAAACGGCAAGCCAAAGAAAACCGAAATCCGTATGAGCAAGCGTACAGGCAAAGCTATTCAGCTGGTTGACCTGCTGGACGAAATTCCAATTGACGCAGCACGTTTCTTCTTCAATATGCGTGAACCAAACACACACCTTATCTTTGACCTTGACCTTGCAGTACAGGAAAACAGCGAAAACCCTGTTTACTATGTACAGTATGCACATGCAAGAATCTGTTCTATCCTGCGTCAGCTTGAAGAAGACGGCCTTACTGCACAGGCTGCAGAAAATGCAGACCTTTCCCTGCTGGCTGACCCAACAGAAATCGAGCTTATCCGCACACTCAGCTATATGCCAAGCGAAATTATTGCAGCAGGCAAAGCATACGACCCATCCAAGATGCCAAAATATGCTATCAATCTTGCAACACAGTTCCACCGTTTTTACAATGCATGCCGTGTTAAAGGCGCTGAAACAGAACTGGCAAAAGCAAGACTTGCACTTTGCGTTGCAACAAAACACGCAATTGCAAACTGCCTGAAAATTATGACAATCACAGTTCCAGAAAAAATGTGATTTAACCAGTAAAAACCAAAGGGAGACCATACGGGTCTCCCTTTTTTGCCATTCTGAGCGTCAGCAAAGAATCTCCTTGTCAGATTAAACTGAGAGATTCTTTGGAGTTAACCTTCTCAGAATGACATATTTTTTATTTTTAAAATATTATCTGTTATATATAATTATAGATACTGATAAAACAGCCCTTTGGTTGTGGAGTAATAAAGCAATATGCCGTGGCGGCGCTTGGGTATCCTTGCCTGCATTGTCCACTGGGGATACTGTTTGTACAACTGCACACTGTCTGCCGTTACAAATGCCACAAAAGAAATATAATTTTCCTTTTCCATTGGGTGATTGCTTGTGATATACCAGTCGCCGTCGCTTTCTTCCACCGCAAGCTTTGTGCTTTCGCCCGCTTTTACTGCTGTGATATTTTCCTGCTTTCTGCCGCAGCAGTACACCCCTGCTGTTGCTGTGCTTATTGTAAGATTATTGCAGACAGGGCAGATATAATATTTTATGTTTTTCATGTTTCCGTTGGCAAAGCTGTTGTGCTCTGCTTCTCCTTTTAAAATATCCTCTATATTTGCTCCCAGCAGTTCACTTAAATCTTTCCACAGGCTTACGTCAGGCATACCGCAGCCACGCTCCCATTTTGAAATTGTTTTGTCGCTTATGCCCATTTTGTCTGCAAGCTGTTTCTGGGTAAAACCTTTTTCTTTTCGCAAAGTTTTTATAAACATACCAATCTTCTGACAATCCATATCATCACCTCGGCAACATTGTATTATATATAAGTATATAATACAATAAACTATGTGTAGAGTATGCACAATCAAAAAGACCTTATCAAACTGCACAATGGTGTAAGCTGATAAGGCCTTTGCTTTTTATATGGTTTGGTTGCTATCCGATAAGTTTTTCTATATATGTTAAAATACCTGTGGACTGCATAAACAGCACTGCCAGCACAACAGGTGCCACATATTTTACTATAACTGTGTACAGCTGTTTGCGGCCAAATTTATATCCGCCGTGCTCCATTTCCTCTTCAATCCACTTTGGTTTAACCACCCAGCCGATAAGCACACAGGTAAGCAGTGCGATAACAGGCATAAGGAAAGAGTTGCTGATATAGTCCATAACGTCAAGCAGCTGACCAACGCTGCCGTTTGGCAATGTGAGTTCAAAGTAGAACACACTGTAGCCCATACATACTATAACCGACAGAACAATGTAAATTGCGGCAATAACAAGGCTTGTCTTTTTACGGCTTGCACCAAACATTTCCATACAGTTGGCAACCAGAGTTTCCATAATGGAAACGCAGGATGTAAGCGCCGCAAAGGCAACCATGACAAAGAATACAAAACCGATAACTGTACCTATGCTGCCCATTGCACCAAACACCTTTGGCAGAGAGATAAACATAAGGCTTGGGCCTGCGGCCATACCATCGGTACCGCTGAACACATAAACCGCAGGAATAATCATCATACCTGCAAGCAATGCAACAAGTGTATCGAAAAATTCGATATGGGTTATGGATTTGTTAAGGTCAACATCCTTTTTAACATAAGAGCCGTATGTAATCATAATACCCATGGCAACACTGAGTGAAAAGAAAAGCTGGCTCATTGCGTCCATAACCACGCTGATAAATTTTGAAAAGGTTACACCTTCAAAATTTGGGATAAGATATATTGCAAGGCCCTGCATGCCTGTGCGTGTAACACCGTTTGCGTCTGTGTGTGACAGTGTAAGAGAAAATAATGCAATGCCGATAATCATAACCAGCAGCACAGGCATTATTGCTTTGGAGAAGCGCTCGATTCCCTTTTCAACACCAAAATAAACTATAATTGCAGTAATTGCCATAAAAACAAGCAGGAAAACTATCGGCGAAACCTTGCTTGTGATAAAACCTGTAAAATATCCGTCCTGGGCTGCAGCTGTACCCTGGCCTGTAATATAAACAAGTATATACTTTGTTATCCAGCCGCCGATTATGCCGTAATAGGTCATAATTATTGCAGGCACAAGGAATGTAAGCTTGCCCAGAAAATTCCATTTTGAATGCATTGCGCCAAAAGCTTTAAGGGCGCCCATACCTGTTCTGCGGCCGATTGCGATATCTGTTACCAGCAGTGTAAAGCCAAAGGTAAACACCAAAGCAATATATATAATAATAAACAGCCCACCGCCGTCTTTTGCTGCAAGATAGGGAAAACGCCATATATTGCCCACACCTACAGCACTGGCTGCTGCTGCCATTACAAAGCCCAGCGAACCGCTGAAGCTGGATTTTTTGTTTGTCTCCATAAAAATTCCTCTTGGGGATTAAATGATTAAAGTTGTATTTGTTCAAAACATTTATATTTTAAACGATACATCATATCGATATCATTTTTAATACCGATAAACCCCTTTTTGCTTTCCTTTTTTTGCTGTTCTGTTTTCAAAACACTAGTGCCATTATACCAAAGTCTAAATTTTAAAGCAAAAACAGCAAAGTTTATTTTAACGAAACTTTTGACAACTAAAGTTTCGTTATGGTAGAATATGTATATATTTATATATACTATTACATCTATATAATATAAATATTGTAAAAAAGTATATTTTAACGAAACTTTTAAGGTGAAACTATGAGCGATATCAAACAATATGTAGGCAGCCGCATCAAAGCCCTGCGCAAAGAACAGAAAATGACCCTGCAGCAGCTTGCAGACCTTATACACAAAAGCCGTGCCAGTGTAAGCAAGTATGAAAACGGCGAAATTTCCATAGATGTGGAAACCCTGCAGGACATTGCACAGGCGCTGGACTGTGATATAAATCAGCTTATAGACTATCGCAGCAAAAAAACGACACATACACCCCAGCCAAGAGAGTTGAACGGCAAAAGCCCGTTTTATCAGGCAGACAGATTATACTTTTATTATTTCGACGGCCGCTCCAACCGTCTTAAAGACGGTGTGATAGATATACATAAAGACGAAAATGATATGGGGCAGTATGATGCATCGTTCCATATCAGTTATGTAACCGCTGACGGACGCAGCAGCAAAAACTATTATTCGGGCAAAGCTGTTTACAGCGATATGCTTATACGCTTTTCATTTGTAAACCAGTACAACACCCTTGAAGAAGACCTTTTGTATATCTTTAATCCCCTTGAGCCAAGAGATTTTACCGAAGGATTGCTGTGCGGTATCTCCAGTGCCGACCTTATGCCCTGTGCCTTTAAGTGCATTGTTACCCTTACACCGCAGCCGCTTGATGACAGGCTTAAACAACACCTGCTTATCACCCCACAGGAGCTGCGCCGCTGGCAGAAGCTGAATATGCTTATTGTGGATAACAGACGATAATAATTTTAAAATTATATATAAAAACAAAAAGTCATTCTGAGCAAAAGTGACGAATCTCTCTGTCGGTACAGGTTATGGTCCGACATTTTATTAACCCCAGAGATTCTTTGCCGCTTGCATTTCTCAGAATGACATATTTTTATTATAAAACTTTATAAAAAAGAAAAGAGTCAGCACCTACCTATCTTCCCAGTCCGTCTCCAGACAAGTATTTTCGGCACTACTCAGCTTAACTTCTGTGTTCGGCATGGGAACAGGTGGATCCTGAGTGTAATAAGCACTGACTATTCTTTTGCTGATTTTTACCTCTCAACTTCAGCTATATTAATATACCATAAACACAGCCAAATGTCCAGCTTTTTGCTGCAAAAACGCAAATTTACCATTGTATTTGCAGCAGTTGGGCACAGCATATAGACCCGTTATGTTTAATCAAAAAAACACTGTATCGGTTGACAACACCATCCAGCAATATTAAACTTAATATATACTTAATATTAAAAGGAGCACATTATGTTCAGAGAACTTGTGAGAAAACATAAACAGATGCCACAGGAAGAATGCATTGCTTTGCTTAAAAGCGAAACCAGGGGTGTGCTGTCTGTTCTTGGCGACAACGACTATCCTTACGGTATGCCTATGAACCACTTTTACAACGAAGAAGACGGAAAAATCTATTTTCATTGCGGCAATGTCGGCCACCGTCTTGACAGTCTGCACAGACACAACAAAGTATCATTCTGCTGCTATAATCATGGCCATAAAAACGATGGTGAATGGTTCTATAACGTAAAAAGTGTTATCACCTTTGGCAGAATTGAAATAGTTGACGATGTGGATAAAATCATTGATATTTCCACCAAACTGTGCGATAAATTTCCATGCGGCGAAGGCTATGCCGAAAAAGAAATTGCTGCAGCTTTGCACAGAACCCTGCTGCTGGAAATGACAATAGAAAATATGTGCGGCAAATATATAACCGAACTGTAAAATACTGTAAAATAATATATAAAAATAATCACCAGCCACCGCAGCTTACTGTAAAGCAGAGATATATTTATTCACCTTTCAAAATATGAGGTGTAAATTATGAAAAACAAGCGCAAAAATTTTATTATTATAGCTGTCATCCTTTTTGCTGGGATATTGCTTTTCTTTTCGCCAAAAGTTTCAAAAGCAATATCCAAAAGCAGCACTTTCAGCTATGTTAAAAACAACCAAACCGAATTGACCGAAGCTGCCAACAAAATCATAAGCGGAGATGCAGGATATTCTTATAACCATGATAAATATATCGTATATTATTTTGCTGCTTCTCCAAAACCAATTGTTGAATTTGTCGGATACAGCTTTGGCATTGCGCCGTCAGTCTTTTACACAGGTTTTTATTATTCGCCAGAAAATATCCCTGTTCGTTTTCAGGGCAGCGGCACTGCCATGGAGCCATATAAAAATGGGTGGGCCTATATTGAAATGGGCAACCAGGGCTACACCCAAAAGATATGCGATAACTGGTATTGGTTTGAGTTTTATTTTTAGATATTAACTTATCATTGACAAGCATTTTAAAAACAGTATATAGTATATAAATCAAATACAGATTGGAGATAAATTATGAAAACTATCGGTATGCTGGTAGCAGTAGAAATAAAAGCGGTGTTGGACCGTTATGGCGACAACCTTTGCGAAAAAGAAATTGCAGGTTATCGCATTCTTGAGTATAAAACACCAGATTACAACCTTATCATTGCCAAATGCGGTGCAGGCGAAATTGCTGCAGCAGGCGGAACACAGTTTCTTATCAGCGAATACAAGGTGGATATGATTATCAACTTTGGCGTTGTGGGCGGTCTTACACCGGAAATGGCAAAAACAAAGACCTGCGTTGTAGAACAGGTTGTTCACTACGACTTTGACACCAGCGCAGTAGACAACTGGGAGGTTGGCAGATATGCCGAGTATCCAACAGTTTATCTTCCTGCAACAAAAGCTCTTGTTGATAAAGCAATAGCAATCAATCCTGAACTTATGCCTGTTATCTGTGCATCAGGTGATAAATTTATTGCTGACCCTGCAAAGAAAGCAGAACTCAACAAACAGTTCGGTGCAAAAATCTGCGAAATGGAAGCCGCAGGCATTGTGCTTATCTGCAACCGCAACAATGTACCTTGTCTGCTTATCAAAAGTGTTTCCGACAGCATTGAGGGCGGTGCAGAAGAATTTCGCAACACAGTAAACGAAGCTGCCGCAATGTGCCTTGATATTGCAGACGAAATTATTAAGGAACTGTAAAATATTAATCAACAGTATACAATTATGCTAAACTCGTTTTTTGAAAATGCAAAATTAATAAATGACAAATTCGATATTGTTCCACTGATGTACGGCTCATTAGGGCTGGAATATATAACCCATCAAAATTTCAATGCTGACGATATTGATATTCTTATCCCAGAAGTTTTTATCAGCGAAAGATGGGCCGAATTCAAATCTTTTCTTTCAGAAAAAGGATATATTCTTTTTGATGAGCACGAACATTCCTTCCTAAAAAACGGTATATATTATTCTTATGCTTCTGTCGAAGAACTGGAGAGCTTTGCCAAAATACACCTTGATGAAATCAGCCGATATTGCCAAAATGGTTTGGATTTCAAAGTGCTTTCATTGGAGCAATATCTTAAAGTGTATTCAGCTTCCATAAAAGACGGTTACAGAGTAAATTTCAGAAAAAAGAAGGACAACGAAAAAATAGATTTTATAAAAAAGCTTCTTCATAAGCAAAATGTATAGTTGATTATATATCCTACTCCTTCCCAGATTAACAGTCCCGCCGCAGCGGGACTGTTTCATAAATTGCTGGTTTAAATCAAATAAACAGAAATAAAAAAACAACGACAGGCTTTTGCCTGTCGTCATTTTTTTGGCTC
>SVMV01000061.1 GCA_015067245.1 Oscillospiraceae bacterium
TAATTATTTTTCTATTGCTTTTTTTATAATAAAAAAATACAATATATACATAGATTAATGCAAGGAGTATACTTATGCCTTCAAACAATAAGTTTCGCAGTCCAAATTTAGATATAATACGCATTTTTGCGTTGTTTACTGTGGTGGGTATTCACTTTTTTATAAATACTTATTTCCTTGAACAGCCAATTGATAATGCACAGATGTACATTCTTACAATCTTCCGCAATTTTTTTGCTGTATGTGTGCCTCTGTTTATTATTCTTACAGGGTATCTGATGAAAAACAAAACTTTAAGCAAAAAGTTTTATCTTGGCATTGTAAAAACCCTTGGCATTTATATTATTGCCAGCGTTGCCTGCCATATTTTCAGCGTTGCATATCTTGGAAAAAGAATTTCTGTTTTAAGCCTTGCAACAGGCATACTCGGCTTTACCGCCGCGCCTTACGCCTGGTATGTGGAGATGTACATAGGCCTGTTTTTGCTTATACCGTTTCTCAACCTTATATACAACAACCTTGGCAGCAAAAAACACAAGCTGGTTTTAATTGCCACTTTAATTGCACTTACCGCTGCGCCAAGTGTGCTTAATGTGTGGAATTTTGCCAGCCCTGCTTCTTTTATAAATCCGTCTGCAAACACCCACTACATCAGGCTTATCCCCAGCTGGTGGGAAGAATTTTATCCCATAACATATTACTTTATCGGCTGCTGGCTTAAAGAATACGGCCTTGGCATAACAAAAAGAAAAAACGCTGTTCTGCTTTTATGCTCGGTTTTGTTCTGGGGTGTGTTTAATATATACCGCAGCTATCCGCTGCCCCTTGCCGCAGGCAGCTGGGTAACCTGGGGTGCTCTGCCGCAGGTTATGAACGCAACACTTACATTTAACCTTCTGCTTAACATCGACGAAAAAGCTGTGCCGAAAAAGCTGCACAGGCCCCTTAAAGTTTTATCAGACCTTACCTTTGGCGGTTATCTGATGAGCTGGGTTTCGGACCAGTTTTTCTATGCAAAGCTGGGCGCAGCTGCAAGCGCACCAACAAAACTTATATGGCTGCCAATAATGGTCAGCCTTTCCTTTGTAAGCGCACTTGTTTTGTCCTTTATAATCAATCTGGTTTACAATTTTATCTATAAGGCAATTAACAGATATATTTTAAAAAGAGCATAATCTGCAAAATTAAAACCGCTTTGGCTGTTCCAAAGCGGTTTTTGTTGTTTAAGCTGTTGCTTCTTCTGTTTGCGGGTCAAGCTCAAGAATATCCCCTGTGTGCTGTGCAATCTTTGCAAAGCCTGTGTTTTCAAAGGAAACAAGTTCTTTTATTGGTGACTGGTTTTCGCGGTAAACCACCTTAACACTGTCACCTTCCCTTGTAAGAGAAAGCATTTCACTTACGCTGCCCTGTGCTTCAAAAACAACATCCATACGTTCATTAAGGATAAAGCGGTAAACTGTTTCCCCTGCCACAATCTCCTGGTTTATACGATAAACTGTGCCGCTTGCTTCGGCTGTGTTTGTGCTGTCGGTAATTGTGGAGGAGCTTGGGTTCTGGCGCAGTGCCTTTTCGTAGTCCAGTTTTGCATCCTGCATACTTTCGCCAACGCCTACAACAAGGAAATCTTTAACCGAAACATAAGCATACTGCTTGATAAGGCCGTCGATATCCTTAAGTGTCATAAAGTAGGTTGGTGTGCCTTCAAAATTGATGATAAGAGGGAATGAAGCATAGTATCCGTACTGCTGCACCTTACCTTCGGCAGAGCGCTGGGCAGCTTCTTCGGTTGCACCTGCAAGCTGATACATAACAGGCTCTTTTGTTACCATATCAACCATTACAAAGCCAATGGCACTTTCGTCTGCACCAACAGATGTGATGCCTGTAAAGAGATAGCATCTGCCGTTGTTGTAAACGATAATTTCGCCACGGCTGGTTTTATATTTATCCTTATCCGCCCAGTTGAACACGCCGTGAACGTACTGGCCTTTGTTGTTAATCTGTGTGATGATAAAATCTTCTGGCTGAACACGGTCTACCCAGCTTGGCATATCTTCCAGTTTGTATCTTGTGCTTTTGCCTGTTGCCGCATCCATAACAATTGCGCCTGTAGCCTCTGGCAGCGCAAATCCTCTGGTGTATTTATAGGTTGTGATAACCCAGTGAGGCTTGCCGCTGTCGTCCAGCTCAAAGCTGAAATCGGTTACACCTGTAAACAGGGCCGCTGTGTAACGTGTGTGGAAGTTAAGGTCGCTGAACAGATATGCATTTGGCTGATACTTGATTTTGTAATCTTCCACATATTCAACGTCCTGGCTGTTTGTGGCACTTACCACAATGTAGCCAGGGGTGCCGTCCAGGTTTGTAAGCCATTTAAAGAAGCCCGAATGCTGCAGCGGAACAACCCACACAAGTTCACCGTTAACGGTCTGTATTGTAGGCTCGCCCAGCACAACCTGACTGCCCAGAGAAGGTTTTTCGCCCAGTTTTTTCTCGGCAATTTTTGTTGCCAGGGATTTGTCCACAATAGGTATCTGGTTTATATCAATTGCCTGAACTTCGCTGCTGAAGCTGCCAACACGGTAGTCTGGCATCTGGTCACGGTAGGCAGGAACATTAAAGAAAACTGTGGAACCTATTGTAACAATGCCATAGGCTGCCCACGCCACTGCAACAATGATTATAGGTACCTTTGGAAAAGGAGCCTTGCGTTCGAAATTGACACCCAGCTGGCCGTTTTCCAGCTTTGTGAGAATAATTTTGCCTGCTTTATTTATAACCCATATTGCCACATAAACCGTGAGCATTACGCAGTAGAAAAACGCTGTGCCAGGGTAAAGCGGATTAAGGTTTAAGCTGGCAGATATTGCATTTGCAACAAAGAAAAGCGTTGCAATGATATATGCTGCGGTTGAAACTTTTTTCATAAAAAACCTCTGTTGTTTATATTTTATAAAATATTAGCACACCTTTGTGTAATATTGGTGTTGATATATGTAATATATCACACAAACAATATATTGCCAATAACAAGGTGTGCCAATTGTATGTATTATGGTTTTGCGCAAAAAATCAGTTTTTATTTTCCTTTATTAAACCCAGCTGATATGCCTGAATAAGCAATTTAAGGTCACCGATGGTTGTTTTTATCTGCCTGCCCTCATCGGTATCTTCAACAAGCATACGCTTTTTCATTGTTTCAAAAACGTCAACCTTGTTTTTGATGTCACTGTTTTCCTTGATAACCTTTTCAAGAGTGTCAAAAGGTTCGTGAACACGCAGAGACAAACCGCGTGAAGAATAAACCATTGTGTAACCTGCAATACCTGTTTTGCTGTGGTAAGCATGGCAGAAACCGCCGTCGATAACAATAATTCTGCCGTTGGCTTTGATTGGGCTTTCTCCCTTTTTGCTTTTTACAGGCACATGGCCGTTTATTATGCGGCACATTGGTCCGTAAAGGCCAAACTCGGCAAGGATACGTTCGGCGGTGTCGCTGTCTTCCCAGTAGGTGTAGTATGGGTCCTTATGCTCGATGGAAAGCAGCGGATTTTCTAAAAATGCATGTTCAAAGGTGGTCATATTGCTGCGGCCGAACATAGGGCTGTTTTTGCCGCACCACAGATACCACAGAAGATCCTGGCCAAGCTGTTTATCGTAGGTGCCGTCTTCACCGAAGTATGCAACACGGGCCATTTTATCACAGAAGTCCATAAGTGCCTTGCCCTTGTAGCCTTTGCCCCCAAAAAAGATTTCGCGGAAGCTGCCGTCTTCGTTAAGTGGAATTGCACCATGGAACATGAGCATGCCGTTTTCGATTTTATAGGCAGAACCCTTTGCATAAAGAAAACGTATGTGCTGCTGCAGTTTTTCGCTTTCGATAAAGCTGCGGCAAAGTTTGTTTACCACTGCCTGTTCTTCATCGGTGAGCTCTGCAGGATTGTTTGGATCTATTGTAGGGAAATCACTGTCCATAAGCGGATAATGTTCGCCCTTTATTTCAAGTGTGCCTTTTTCGTAATCGATATTAAGCAGATGGCAGCGGTCTTCCATAAAAAAGCATGGATTACGTCTGATAACCTGACACTGCAGTTTGTACATCATAATGGAAATTGCCTTGTGCATCTTGGCAAAAAGCTTTGAGTCCTCATCTTCAGGGTTTGCACCGCGAGGCATAAACACAGGGCTGTCCTCATAAGTTTTTTCGGCAAATATTGCAAGAGGACGCAGGTTGATGCCATAACCTGTTTCCAGCACGTCAAGGTTGTTGTATGTTGCACAGATACGCACAACACTTACAACCCCAAGGGGATTGCCTGTGCCGCCGCACATCCACAGAACATCGTGGTTGCCCCACTGGATATCGACCGAGTGATGCTCCATAAGCTTGTCAATGATAATATCCGGGCGCTCGCCGCGGTCGAATATATCACCCACGATATGCAGTTTATGTACGGCAAGGCGCTTGATAACCTTGGATATGGCTATAATAAAATCGTCGGCTGTTTTGTTTTCTATAATTGCGGAGACAAACTGATTGTAATAGAACTCTTTGTTATGGTCTTCAAAATGTGCGTGGAGAAGCTCGTCAATAATAAATTCATATCCTTCTGGTATAGCCTGGCGCACCCACTGACGTGTGTTTTTGCTGGCAACATGGCGGCACACATCAATAAGACGATAGATTGTGCCCTTGTACCATAAATTCATATCTGCGTGCTGCTGCTTGATTTCTTCCAGCTTCTGCACGGGGTAATAGATAAGTGTTGCAAGCACTGCATTTTCTTCCGGTTGGGAGCGGCCTTCCAGGGCAACGTCAATCTTTTCGCGTATTACCCCTGATGCATTGTTGAGAATATGTGAAAAAGCAATGTGCTCGCCGTGAATATCACTCATATACATCTCGGTGGATTTAGGCAGCTTAAGCTTTGCCTCCAAAGAGATGATCTCGCTGGCTGCACGCTGTGCAGTCGGATAATCCTTTGACAGCAAAGTTAAATATTTGATGTTATCCATTATTATATCAGTATACATAGTTTTCTCCGTTTTTAATCAGTATGTGGAAAAATTTTAACATCCTTTACCATATTAATGTAACATATTTTAATATTGTTTGCAACCAACGTACATAATTTGCACATTTTACTTATATCTTTTTGACGCGCATTGTGGTATTATTAAAATGTATAAATATATATTTATTCAATCGGAGGTAACATTATGCGTAAAGTATTGGTTGTTGTTGATTATCAGAACGATTTTGTTGACGGCTCTTTGGGTTTTAACCAGAGTGAAAGCATTGCAGGCAATATCTATGCACTTGTTGCAAAGGCCATTAAAAACGGCGACCTTGTGGTTTTTACCAAAGACACCCACTATGAAGATTATCTCTCCACCCGCGAAGGTGTTTTTCTGCCTGTTGAACACTGCATAAAAGGCACAAAAGGCCACCAGCTTTTTGGTGAACTCAAGGTCTTTGAAGAACAGATTAACCCAAATGTACTGGTTCTGGAAAAAGGTGATTTTGGCTGCGATAAGCTGTGCGGTGCCATTGAAGAAGCCTTTGGCGGCGACCCTGACGAAATTGAATTTTGCGGTGTTGTTACAAACATCTGCGTTATCTCCAACATTGTTCTGTGTCAGACACATTTTAAAAAGGCAAAACTCAGTTTGCACCTTGATGCTTGTGCCGCCGTTGGCGATATGCAGAAACACGCTGTTGAGGTTATAAAAGGCCTTGGCGTTGAAATTATAGATTAACTGTGAGGATTTATGGAAAAGAAACCTTTTTTCAGCATAGGTGTGCCTATTTATAACACCGAAAAATATATGGCAAGATGTCTGGACAGTATTCTGTGCCAGAGCTTTGCCGATTTTGAAATTGTTGCGGTTGACGACGGCGGCAGCGACAGCAGTATTGCCATTGTAAAGGAATATGCCGCAAAGGACAGCCGTATAAAAATTGTAAGCAAAGAAAACGGCGGCCTGCCTGCCGCAAGAAATACTGCAATCTATTTTGCCCAGGGTGAATATATCTATTTTTTAGACAGTGACGACACCATGTGTGAAGACGCTTTGCAGAATGCATACAACGGCATTGTCGAAAACGGTTACCCAGACCTTCTGCACACAGGCTTTGTGCGTGTTGTGGACGGCAAGGAAACATTGGTGCCTGCAGGAAACCCTGACGAAAACTTTTTTCAGCCGCAGCTTACAAAAGACGAACGCTGGATAAAAATGTGGGATAAAAAGCTTACACCAAATCAGGTTATGACCAAATTTATAAAAATGGATTTTCTGCGTGCCAGCGGTGTGTGTTTTTCCACACGTCTGTTTGCACAGGAAGACAGCGATTTTACATTCAATATCTGCCGCAAGGCCGACACGATGGCTTTCAGCGATTTTTATGCCTTTAAGTATTTTAAAAACCAGGAAAACAGTATGTCTACCGTGTGGAGCTACAAGTCCATCTCCAGTGTATTTACAAGATGGCATAACTTTTTCTGGTGTGATGTAAACTTTTACAGACTTAATGACGAATACAGAGCTGTTGTTGCAAAACAGAAGACAAAGTTTTTGCGCCAGATAAGAGCAGGCATTGCAAACCTGCCTTTTGGCCGCAGTGATGAAGAGATTGAAAAAATTGTTGTACTTTTGGAAACATACTTCGAAAGAGATATCCGCAAACTGCCAATAACCAAGGACAGATACTGGTTTTTATTCCCTTTCTACAAAATACTGGGCATAAGAAAAACAGTTAAGCTTTTGTGCTTTGCACTTAAACTGAGAGGTCAGCGATAATGGAAAACACACCTTTTTTTACCGTTATAATACCTGTTTACAACGTGGAAAACTATCTTGGCAGATGTCTGGACAGCGTTTTAAGCCAGAGCTTTGCCGATTTTGAGATTATAGCCGTCAACGACGGCTCTGCCGACAGCAGCCTTGCCGTGCTGCACAGATATGCCCAAAAGGACAGCCGCATTAAAATAATAAGCAAAGAAAACGGCGGCCTGCCTGCTGCAAGAAACAGCGGTTTGTATGATGCCTGCGGCAAATATGTTTTCTTTTTAGACAGCGACGACACAATGTGCGAAGATGCTTTGCAGAATGCTTACACCGCAATATGCGAAGAAGATTATCCGGACCTGCTTAACACAGGATTTATCAAATCCCTTTACGGTGAAATACTTACATACGACTGTGTTTATCCTGGGGACGAATTTTTTGTACCTGAACTTACAGGTGACGAACGCTGGATAAAACTGTGGCACAGCAAAAAAACGCTGGATATTATAATGACCAAATTTATTCGCCGTGACTTTCTGCGTGACAGCGGCATTGTGTTCAACACACGCCTGTTTGCACAGGAAGACAGCGACTTTGCCTTTAATATCTACCGCAAGGCAAAAACAATGGCATACCGCAATTTTTACTCATTCTGCTATTTCAAATACCGCGAGGGCAGTCTCAGCACCGAGTGGAGCTACAAGGCTGTGGCAAGTGTGTTCAGCCGCTGGTACAACTTTTTTTACACCGACGTGCAGTTTTACAAACTGAACGACGAATGCAAAAAGATTGTTGAAGCAGAAAAGAAAGATTTTCTTATTGCTATACGCCGTGGCATATATAAGCTTGGGGTAAAATATTCCGACAAAGAAGCCTATGACATGGTTACTATGCTGGAACATTATTTTGAAAAGGATATCAAAAAGCTGCCTATGACAAAAGGTCCTTTCGGCTTTGTTTATCCGCTGTATAGAATTATCGGCATAAGAAACACCGTTAAACTGCTGCGTCTGTTTGTGCGCATAAGAGACAGCATAATTAAAAAATAATTTAAAAGGTTTTATATGAACATTATTGATAAAGCAAAAAAACTGCCCGCATACGCCAGTCTGGTTTTTAACAAACACTATGGCGACTGGCTGATTAACCATAAAAAATTTAAAATGGTAAGCTACTGCCCTGCCGATATGTTTTTTCTGCAGGTAAAGAACAGCGAATTCCGCCGTCCCGATATGATTGTGCGCCACCTTGCCATTGACAACTATTACGGCAATAATGATTTTGGATTTGATTTATACCGTAAGCTGCAGGACGCAAGGGTAAAAAAAGGCTATGCCGACCAGGCTGTTAAAAAGTTTTACACCTTGATAGAAAGCTATGCCAAAAACGGCTATGACCCAAACAGCTATATTCTTGCCGACAGAGAGCTTAAGCTGCGTGACGGCAGCCACCGCATGGCAATGGCAACCTATCTTAATCTGCCCGAAATTACCGTGGCGGTATTTAACGCAACAACATCACTGGTGCTGGACTATAACTGGCTTTTGGAACACGGTTTTACAAAGGAAGAAGTTGATATTTTGCGCCAAAAGGCCGACAGTCTGCGCCAAGAGATGAACACACCGTTAAAATGCATTGTGTGGAACAGGGCAAAACGTGATGAAATTTGCGCTGTTTTAAAAAAACATGGCACGGTGCTTAAATGCGAAGACACAGCACTTACGGCAGAACAGTTAAAAGCTGTTAATGATTTGTACAGCACAGATTACAAAAGCATCAACTGCACTGTTGTTGATTTTCAGCTGGAACAGCCTTTGTATCTGCCTGTTAAATTTGCACAGCAGCCTGTGTTTGCGCAGACGGCAGAATCCAGAAAACAGCTTGGCAGTTTAAATGCCGATGTGTGTATGCCACAAAACTTTGGTGAAAATATAAAGCTGGCAAAAATTTTAAACAACTGAATACCCAAAACAAAAGGCATATATCCGCAGCTGCAGATATATGCCTTTATTTTTTATCCTATTTTTATCATAACCTCACGGTATTCGTCGTTAAAGTATGTTTTTCCGCCTGTGTAGGTTATGGTTTCTTCCATATAAAACGCCACATCCTGTCCGTCCCATTCGGGCACAGAGTGTGTAATATTCAGTTCCAGTGCATAGCAGGTGTCGTCGTGAAGCACCAGTTCTCCTGTAAGAGGCACAAAGCCCTGATTGTCATACATACCAATGCAGGGACCTGCGGCGTGGCCGTAAAAACCGATTGGGTGGGTGTAAAGCATTGGACGTATACCCTCTGCCTTTGCCTGCTCCACAGATGCAAAAAAGATATCATTGCCTGTTCTGCCCGTCACATAGTTACTACGCACTATATCCTGAAAGCGGTTGCCTATTTTTACCCCTTCAAGAATACCTGCAGGTATTTCGGTTTCGCCGTCACGCAGAATATAGCCAAGGCGCTGGCTGTCGGTGTGCAGCCCCATATATTCAATGCCCCAGTCGGTGTGGATTATGTCCCCTTTTTCGATAACTGCATCACTCATACGCTGGCCAGGGCAGCCTTTGCGCTGAACATCCACATCAGGTGCAAACCAGGCATTAAGGCCCATATCATTTATGCGCTGCATAATAAAATATTCCACATCGGTTGTGGTGGTGATGCCTGGGGTGATAACATCAAGGCTGTAGGCTTCACGCAGGATATCTGCTGCAATGCGGTAAAGCTGCGGATAAAGTTGCATTTCCTTTTCGGTGCGTGTTTCCAGCCAGCGTATTGCCATTGTATCGTCGGCAACCAGTCTGTCCCCCAGTCTTTGATACAGATTATCCCACACAAGCTTGCTCATTCCGTCCGCCTGTGCTGTAACATCTGAAATGTTAACTGCAATTCTTTCAGGACTGCGCGCCATAACTTCTCTGGCAATAACATCATACTGATTTTCTTTTGTTGTGTAGGCATTGGTATAATAAGGCGCAAGCCTTGGGTTTGGGCGCGAAAGGTTAAGCGCTTGGTAGTTGCCGTTTTTATCTATGGAAAAAACAAAACAGCTTAAACGTGAAGCATATTTTACCAGGCTTGGCACAAGTGTTCTGAACACAGGGTCCTCGTTGTTTTCGCGGCAGATAACCATCCACATATCTACGCCGCATTCTTTTAAAAGCTTTGGCATAAGGTTTTGCAGACGGTCTTTTAAAATTTCGTCACGTATTTTGTATTGTTCTCTTACGGAATAAATATCCTTTTCTTTACACAGCAGTTTCATAACGGCCTCCAGTGCATTTTTTATTATTGTAAAATTATATCAAAACAAAGTCAATGTTTGCTTTACACAAATAAACATACGCAAAATGATATTATACAAAAAATAACAAAAGCACTGTTTAAACGGCTTTAAAACAAACCGCAAAGCAGTGCTTTTATACATATTTGTATTATATAAACAAAAAAACCGACCTGTTGGTCGGTTTTGTGTGGTGAGCCATCGGAGACTCGAACTCCGGACACCCTGATTAAAAG
>SVMV01000062.1 GCA_015067245.1 Oscillospiraceae bacterium
TGCCACTCTCGCGACAGCCTTTATATATTACCACATGTCCGTAAGTTTGTCAACACTTTTTTGTGACTTTTTTAAAACTTTTTCGAACTTTTTTGGTCATCTTGCCATCCCCTCTCGGTGACAGCTTGTATATAATATCACGGCACATCAACAAAGTCAACACTTTTTTAGAAAAAAATTTCAAATTTATCCACTTTTCATTTTATGTACAAAACATTTAAAATCAGCCGTAAAACTTGTGGTAAAAATGCACATACAACAGCTGTATATTGAAATTTTAAAGCCATATATTATATAATAGTATTATATAGATACCATTATAAATATTCATTTTTTATAGACGAGGTAGTTTATGCTTTTATGTGTAAATGTAAGCAACAGCAAAATAACCCTTGGTGTTTTCGATGATGACAAAATTATTTTAAAGACTTCGGTTTCGGCAATCGTTGGAAAAACCACCACCGAATATGCTGTTTTGTTTAAATCGGTTTTTGATCTGCATAAATTTGACACCGATAAAATAAGCGGTGTTATTGTCGCCTGTGTTGTACCTGCACTTACTGCTGCTGTGCGCGATGCCCTGAGCTTTATATACAAAGGCAAAATTTTTGTTGTTGGACCAAAGCTAAAAAACGGATTAAAGATAAAATCAGAAAATCCGTCCCAGATTGGCTCAAGCCTTATCTGCCAGTCGGTTGCATTATGCGACAAATACCCCATGCCCTGCCTTTTGATATCAATGGGCACAGCCCTTTCCATGTTTGTTCTGGACAAAAACAGCACCTTTATAGGCGGCGCTATTTTGCCTGGGATAAAAATGAGTGCCCAGGCTTTGTCAGAACACACTGCCCAGCTGCCACAGATTGACCTTACACAGAAACCAGTAAGTGTTATAGGCACAAACACCGTGCAGAATGTTCAGTCAGGGCTTATTATCGGCACAGCCTGCACCATTGACGGGATGATTGCTCAGTTTAAGGCAGAACTTGGTGAAAGCCTTACCTGTGTTGCAACTGGTGATATAAGTGACGCTGTGCTTAGCCACTGCAGCAATGAAATTATATATGATGAAAATCTTGTGCTTGAGGGTTTGAGAAAAATATATTTAAAAAACATAAAATAAATATTGTTTATATATTTACTTTATTGTATACTGATATTTGCGTGGAAGGTCCACGTTATAAGATAGCTTGACGCTGTACCAGCCATTTGGGCAGGACGGCAGTAAAGGAGAAATTAAATATGAAAAAAACAAAAACATTAAAGCTTGCTCAGCTTGCTTTGCTTGTTGCCATTGTGCTTGTTATGGCATACACACCACTTGGTTATCTGCGCACACTTGGTTTGGAAATATCTTTCCTTATGATACCTGTAACCATAGGTGCAATTGTGCTTGGGCCTGTTGAAGGTGCAATACTTGGGCTTGTGTTTGGCCTTACCAGCTTTGCAACCTGTTTTGGCAGCAGCACTTTTGGTGCAACACTGCTGGCAATAAACCCTGTTTACACTTTTATCGGCTGTGTTGTTACACGCGTGCTGGCAGGTTTTTTAACAGGCGTTATATTTAAAGCCGTAAAAAAACTTAAAGTTGGTTACGAAATCACCAGCCTTGCAGGACCACTGCTTAACACACTGTTCTTTATGGGTGCATTGGTGCTGTTTTTCTACAACACAGAGTTCATCCAGAATCTTGCTGCCACTTTGGGCGCAGCAAATCCGTTTGCCTTTGTAATTGCATTTGTTGGCCTGCAAGGTGTTGTGGAAGCTGTTGCCTGCTGTGTTATTGCAGCTGTTATAAGCAAAAATGTACATAAATTTGTAAAATAATATAATACATAACAATATAAAAGGTTCGGTCATTTCAGTTGACCGAACCTTTTGTCTTTCAGAATAATTATTTAAGCTTTTCCTGCCATTCTTTTTCTTTAAATCCCACCAGTACCTTGCCGTCCGCAATAACCATTGGGCGCTTAACCAGCATGCCGTCGGTTGCAAGCAGCCTTATCTGCTCTTCCTCACTCATGGCAGGCAGCCTGCCTTTAAGCTCCATGGATTTATAAAGCAGACCGCTGGTATTGAAAAATCGTTTGAGTTCATATTCGCTTTCGTGATACCATTTTTTTAATTCTTCGTATTTTGGGTTGTCCAGTTTTATGTCACGGATTTCATATTTTATGCCGTTTTCATCCAGCCATTTTTGTGCTTTCTGGCAGGTTGTGCATTTTGGGTAACAGATAAATTGAACCATTTTGACTCTCCTTTAATTAAAATTCCAGCTGAGTGCCGATGCCTTTTGACACTGCCGCACTGTAAATTTCGTTTCCGCATACCACATCAAACAGCGCCATGCCAACGGTTTTGATAAATACAGTTTTGCCAGGTGCGTGGTTTTTATAATCAGATCTGTACAATACATCAGAAAGCTGATGTATTTTTTCGTGGCCGATTGTACCTTCTTTAAGCGGTATAAACAAATCGCCGCTTTCTTCCTTGGCAAAGTTCAAATCCACATAAATGCCGTCGGCAGCTTTAACCAGAGCATCGGGGCATTCACGGCAGTGGGGCTTGTATGTGCCTATTGCCACAACAGTTTTATCTTTAAAAAGATTTTCATCATCAGGAAAAACAGGTATATTGCTGGTGGTTGCGGCAATTATAATATCGCTTTTCTCCACAAGTTCCACAACGTCTGCGCAAAGCTGCATATCCACATTTCTTCCCAGCAGGTCTTCAACCTTTGCTTTGAAACCGCTGATATCTTTTTTGTGGTGGTCATATACATAAACCGTTTTTATATCTCTTACAGTGCAGGCAAAGGCCGCCTGAAACGCCCCCTGAACACCTGCACCTACAATGCCGCAGCTTTTGGCAGTTTCGGGTGCAAGCCTTTTAAGCATAACACCTGTGTTTGCCCCTGTGCGCAAAGCAGTGAGAAACCCTGCGTGCATAATGGCCTTTGTGCTGCCGTCGTCAGCATCATTAAGCACCATCATGCCATCAATCATAGGTTTGTTTTTCTTTGGGTTGTCAGGAAACAAAGTAAGGAATTTTGTGCCAAAACCTTCGCTGACAAAGCAAGGCATATACAGCAGAGTATTTGCTCCGTTTTCTATGCACGGACGGTGAGGCATAACAAAACTGTTATCATAAAAAATTCTGTAAGCCTTTTCCATTGCAGCTATACACTGGTTAAGGCTCATACATTTCTGCATATCTTCACGGTTTAAAAACAGCATAACATCATTCCTATCTTTAAATGTATTATATATAATTATATATCTTTAAACCGCAACAATCAATCTGCTATTGATTTTAAAGAGTATATTTAATAAAATGAATTATATATATTGCTTACGGAGAATAGCCATGAAACTATCTGACAAAACCAGATATCCTTTATATTTTTTTATACCGTTCTTTACCTTTTTGCTGGCCTGTGCGTTTTTACAGATAACTCCTTTTGGAGAAAGCAGTTTTGCAATTGTAGATATGAACAGTCAGTATATAGATTATTTTTCATATTACAAAAATCTTTTTGGCAGTGAAAACAATCTTTTCTACACTTTTTCAAAAACAATGGGCGGTGATATGACAGGTCTTGCCGCATACTATCTGTTAAGTCCATTCAATGTTATTTTTATGCTGTTCAGCCAGCCGCACCTTTTTACTGCGGTAACCTTTGTGCTTGCGGCAAAAATCGGCATGTGCGGTTTTACCTGCGGCATTTTTCTGGAAAACATTTCTCAGGACAAAAAATATATCTGGGTTTTTTCCACCTCATACGCCCTTATGGCATACAATATTATCTACGCCTGCAACACAATGTGGACAGACGGCGTTTACACTCTTCCCCTTGTGGCCCTTGGCATTGATAAAATTGTCAGGGATAAAAAACCGCTGTGCTATATTTTCGCTTTGGCCTATGCACTGTGCGTAAATTATTATATAGGTTATATGCTGTGTATCTTTTCGGTTATATATTTTGTATACCGCATACTGCTCAGCTGGCACAAAACCATTGCCGAAAACGCAAAAACTGCAGCCTTTTTTGCTGTTTCTTCCCTTATGGCTGGTGGCCTTGCAGCCATGGTGCTGCTGCCTGCCGCCGCTGCCCTGAGCGGAACAAAAGCAGGCTTTGATATAAGCAAGCTTACCCTTGATTTTACCTTTCAGCCCTATGCAATAATACTTAAGCTGTTCGGCGGTGCCATGAGCGAAGCCGAGCTTATGAGCGGTATGCCAAATATATACTGCGGCATGCTTGTAACCTTGCTGGCTGTTCTGTATTTTTTAAACAGGGATATCAGCATAAAAGAAAAAGCTTTGTCTTTTGGTGTATGCGGCATAATCTTTTTAAGTTTTCTCATCAACGGAACAAACCGTATATGGCACGGTTTTAACGCACCTGTATGGTTCCCGTTCAGAAACTCCTTTATTTTCAGCTTTTTCCTTATTCTTCTGGCATTTGAAGGCTACCGCAGAATAAACGGCAACAAAAGGTGGCATCTTGTGCTTTGCGCTGCAGGCTTTGGTGCACTTTCTGCGCTTTTGTGCATTGCCGCAGGCGCACAGCTGCTTTCTGTAAAAGGTATTGTATTTGACCTTTTATGCATGCTGGCAATTATCAGCTGTATCTGCCTAACCCTTTACCGCAGAAAAAACTGCGTATATGCAATATGCGCCCTGCAGCTTGTTTCTCTTTTTGCAAACTGTCTTGGGCTGGCAAATCTGCCCCGTGACACAAAGACAAATTTTGAGCAGTACACAGCTGACCTGCAGGAGATTGTGGATTTGACACAGCAGAATGACAGCAGTTTTTTCCGCACCGAAAAAGATTTCTCACGTTCTTACAATGACGCAATGCAGTTTGGCTACAACGGATTGAGCCATTACAGCTCTACCGAAAAAACTGCAACCAAAGAATTTGCCGCATCCTTTGGCTTTAAAAACAATGAAAACTGGGTGCGCTATCAGGACGGCTCAACCCTTACTGCAGACAGCATTCTGGGTGTAAAATATCTTATCAGCAAAGACGGCACCCGCAAGCCATATTCCGCACAGGAGCACCGCAACGGCATAACCCTTTACCGCAATCCTATGGCACTGCCTGCAGGCATTGCGGCTGATATCAATGTTGCGGATACCGTGCTGGACAGCAGCAATCTTTTTGTGCGTCAAAATCAGATTATGTCTGCGTACACTGCCGACATCCGCCCCATTTTTACACCTGCACAGACAGTTTCTACTGAAGGTGTAAATATTGAGATAACCAAAACCGCCAACGGCCTTGAATGCCGCAGAATAAATGCTGACCAGGAAGCGTATATCATATACTCGGTAAAAGCGGCCAGCGCTGACAGCCTGTATCTTTATCTTTCTGCAGACGATGAGTACAGCGTCCAGCTCTTTGTAAACGGCCAGGACTACGGTCCTTACTTTGATGCCCCAACCTGTGACATACTTTATATAGGCCAGTATAATGCAGGTGACTCGGCAGAGGTTGCCCTCAAACTCAACGATGACACAGTCAACATAACATCGGCGCAGTTTTATCACGAAAACACCGATATGCTTAAACAGTTCCACGGCACACTTACTGACACTCCACAGACCGTGACAAAGATAAGCAGCAGTCATCTGCAGTGGAACGGCAGCTGCAGCGACAGCAGTGTTGTTGTGTTCAGTATTCCTTGCGAAAAGGGCTGGAATGCAAGTGTTGACGGCAAAAAGACAGATATTATACCTGTTTTTGACAGCATTATCGGCGTTGAAATTCCAGCAGGTCAGCATACGGTTGATATTCAGTTTATTCCTGCAGGTCTTGCCGCAGGCGCTGTGATATCCATTGTCTGTCTTGCAATTATCCTTGCATACATAATTATAAAACGCAAAAAACATTAAAAGCAAAAAGTGCAGTATCACCACGATACTGCACTTTTATTTTACAGATAATATTTTGCCTTTAAAATTGCCAGCTGGGTTTTGCCGTCACAGATTTCGCCGTTCATGCACATTTCCAAAGCTTTTTCATAAGGCATTTTTATAAGAGAGATAAATTCGTCATCATCAAAATTTGTGCTGCCCTTGCTGAGCATCTTTGCAAAGTAAAGATAAACCCTTTCGCTGCAGTAGCCAACGGTTGGCCAGTATTCCCCAAGTTTGATAATGCTGTCGGTTTTAAAGCCTGTTTCTTCCTCCAGTTCGCGCACTGCGGCAAAAAACGGGTCTTCTCCTTTTTCCAGCTTGCCTGCGGGAATTTCCAGCACTTCCCTGTCAAATGCGCTGCGGAACTGGCGCACCATGTATACATTGCCGTCGGTATCCATTGGCAGCACCGCTGCACCGCCGTTGTGATAAACAACCTCTCTCTGTGATTTTTCTCCGTTTTCCAGCTCTACATCTCGCAAAGCAACACGGATTACATTGCCTTTAAAAATCTCTTTTTCGGCAATGGTTGTCTCAAAATGCTTTAAGTCTTTGTTTTCAGACATAAGTTATTCCTCGTCTGTATCTTCCAGTTTTTCTGCCTTTATTTTTATAATTCTGCGGTCGGCAACTTCAAGGGCTGTAAATTTAACACCCATAAATTCCACACTTGCCTTTTCTCCCTGCTCAGGAATGCGCGCCAGCTTGTTGATGATAAGGCCGCCAACTGTGTCGTACCCTTCGTCCTCAAGCTCTGCAGCAACATCTTCCAAGCCAAGTGCTTCAAAAGCTTCTTCAATTTCTATGGAAGCTTTGCCCACAATTGTATTTTCATCAATCTTGCGGAATTCTTCTTCCTCGTCGTCATATTCGTCCTGAATATTGCCGACAATTTCCTCCAGAACATCTTCCATTGTAACAATGCCGCTTGTGCCGCCGTATTCGTCCACAACAACGGCAAGCTGTGTGCGCTTGAGCTTAAACTGCACCAGCAGGTCGTCTGCCAGACAGCTTTTTGGCACAAACATTGCTTTTCTTGCCAAAGTTTTAACAGGCTGGGAAAGCTTTTCCTCGTCACCTATAACGCCAAGCAGGTCTTTAACATAAAGTATTCCTGTGATGGTGTCGATTGTTTCGTTGTAAACAGGAATACGGGAAAAACCTTCGTCTTTTATCTTTTCTATAACTTCGCCGCAGCTGTCTTCCTGGTTTACTGCAAAAACTTCGGTGCGGTGGGTCATAATGTCGTTAACGGTCTGCTCGCCAAGCTCAAAGATGTTTTCAATCATCTCTTTCTGCTCGTCGTCAATAATATCTTCCGAAACATCTTCCACCAGTTCCATAACATCTTCCTGAGTTGCTTCTTCAACTGTTTCCAGCTTGAAAAGGCGGAATATAACAACAATAGGTGCTGTGATAACCAAAGTAACTGTATAGTTTAAAACTGCAAGCACAGGGCTGAGCATTTTTTTGACCGCACCAAGTTTTTCGTGCATTGCAAGGCCCACGCAGTATGGCACAAAGGTGCCTAAAAAAACAAACAGTGCCCCATATATACACTTCCACTGCAGATTAAACTTTGGCATAACAAGGCCTGCAAAAATGCCAAGGTCTGCCATAAAGAGAAGCACTGCGCTGACAAAGTTTTTTGAAACGCCAATCTCAAAATCTTCAATCTCATCGCTTCTTCTTGCCGCAGCTATGTAAAGGCACACAACAACACTGATAATAAAACAAATTAAAAAATAAATAGTCCCATCCGGGTCCATGAGATAATCTCCTTTGCATAAAATAATAATTATTAACAAATAATTTACATTATATGTTATCACTATATGCTGTTTTTGTCAAATATAGCCCGCAGCTATGGCAGATATGTGCAGCTGTGCAATTTTTAACAGGTTTAAATTTTTCTTATATCCCATATATAAAATTTGCATAATTTTTGGTGGATTATAACCTTTACTTATAACAAGATTAATGATAAAATGATAACTGTAAGAATGGGCGAAAAGCGCCCTTAATATAAAGGAGGTCATTTCCAATGGCAAGAAAAAGAATTTCCATGGATGGTAACACAGCTGCCGCTCACGTTAGCTATGCTTTCACAGAAGTAGCTGGCATTTTCCCTATCACACCATCCTCTGTTATGGCTGAAGTTACAGACTCTTGGTCAGCAACAGGCAGAAAAAACATCTTCGGCACAGAAGTTAAGGTTGTAGAAATGCAGTCTGAAGCTGGTGCTGCAGGTACAGTACACGGCTCCTTGCAGGCTGGTGCTCTCACAACAACATACACAGCATCTCAGGGTCTTCTCCTTATGATCCCTAACATGTACAAAATCGCTGGCGAACTTCTGCCAAACGTTATCCATGTTTCCGCTCGTTGTGTTGCTTCCCACGCTCTCAACATCTTCGGTGACCACTCCGACGTTTACGCATGCCGTCAGACAGGTTATGCAATGATGGCTGAAACAAACCAGCAGGAAGTTATGGACCTTGGTGCTGTTGCTCACATGGCAACAATCGAAGGCCGTGTTCCAGTTCTCAACTTCTTCGACGGTTTCCGTACATCTCACGAAATCCAGAAAATCGAAGTTTGGGACAACGAAGACCTTGCTGAAATGGTAAACTGGGATGCTATCGAAGCATTCAGAAGAAAAGCTCTCAACCCAGAACACCCAGTTCTCCGCGGTACAGCACAGAACGGTGACATCTTCTTCCAGGCAAGAGAAGCTTGCAACCCATACTACGACGCATTCCCAGCAGTTGTAGAAAAATACATGGACAAAGTTAACGCAAAACTTGGTACAGACTACAAACTCTTCAACTACTACGGTGCACCAGATGCAGAACGCGTAATCATCGCTATGGGCTCTGTATGTGACACAATCGAAGAAGTTATCGACTACATGCTTGCAGCTGGCGAAAAAGTTGGTCTTATCAAAGTTAGACTTTACCGTCCATTCTGCGCTAAAAAACTTGTTGAAGCTATCCCAGCTACAGCAACAAAAATCGCAGTTCTTGACAGAACAAAAGAACCAGGTTCCCTTGGCGAACCACTTTACCTTGACGTTATCACAGCTTTGGCTGTTGAAGGCGCTCTCGCTGGCAGAACAGTTGTAGGCGGCCGTTATGGTCTTGGTTCCAAAGACACAACACCTGCTTGTGTATTTGCAGTATACAACAACCTTGCTCTTGAAACACCAAAAGCAAACTTCTCCGTTGGTATCGAAGACGACGTTACAAACCTTTCTCTCCCAAGACCAACAGAAGTTCCAGCAACAGCTAACGAATCCATCGTTTCCTGCAAATTCTGGGGTCTCGGCGGCGACGGTACAGTTGGTGCTAACAAAAACTCCATCAAAATCATCGGTGACAACACAGAAAAATATGTACAGGCTTACTTTGAATACGACTCCAAGAAAACAAACGGCCTGACAATTTCTCACCTCCGCTTTGGCGATACACGTATCAAATCCACATACTACATCAACAAAGCAGACTTCGTTGCTTGCCATAACCCATCCTACATCATCAAAGGCTTCAAGATGGTTCAGGACGTTAAACCAGGCGGTATCTTCCTTATCAACTGCCAGTGGACACCTGAAGAACTCAGCGAACATATGCCTGCAGAAAGCAAACGCTACATCGCTGAAAACAACATCCAGGTTTACACAATCAACGCTATCGACCTTGCAAAAGAAATCGGCATGGGCAAACGTACAAACACAATTCTCCAGTCCGCATTCTTTGCACTTGCTAACATCCTCCCAGTAGAAGAAGCAGTTGAACACATGAAGAAAGCTGCTTACAAATCTTACAGCAAAAAAGGTGAAGACATCGTTAAGATGAACTACACAGCAATCGACACAGGTAAAGACAAACTTGTTAAGATTGAAGTTCCAGCTGACTGGGCTACAGCAGTTGATGCAGAAAAAGCAGCTGATACAACAGTATACGCAAGCGACCTTCAGAAACACTTCAACGAAAACGTTGTTGTTCCTGTTAACCTCCACAACGGCGAAAGCCTGCCAGTTTCCACATTCAAAGGCGTTGAAGACGGTACATTCCCACTTGGTCTTTCCGCATTTGAAAAACGTGGTGTTGCTGTTGACGTTCCAGAATGGAAACCAGAAAACTGTATCCAGTGTAACCAGT
>SVMV01000063.1 GCA_015067245.1 Oscillospiraceae bacterium
TGTTTCACAATTAAATCTGTTTAAAAGGATGTGGTACCAAGTGACAAGCGACCCTTGTGGGAGTAATTATATTTTGAATTATCAGCAACGCTTGTAATTTGGTGCAGTAATGTATACGCTACACCTTCTTTTTGGCGTTTGCTGAAAAGAAGGTTTTTATTTGCTTAAAATTATTTAAGGGGGATTATTGCAATGGATAAAGAAAAATTGAATAAAACCCAGGATATAATTGAAACTCCAGCAGAAAATTTAATTGAAGAAAAAGAGCTTTTGGCTGAAGAAAATGAAGAAAAGGAAATTTTTATCCTTTCCGACACTTTGCCTGAACTTGACGAAGAAGAAAACGAAGCTGACAGCCAGACCGCCAACAGCAGCGCTGCTGACGACGAAGAAGAACCAGAGCTTATTGACATTATCACTGCCGACGAAGAAGAACTTGAAGAACAGGAATACGACCTGAAAGAAGCACTTCTCACCAGCGACCAGGACGAACTTGTTGACGTTATTGAATCTGCATACGCAATCGACGTTGCTATTGCACTGGAAGAATTTACCGATGAGGAAATTATCTCTTTTGCCGAACGTATTGACGCCGAACACATGGCGCAGATTTACGAACAGATGGACGAAGATATGCAGTTCCATATAGCCGAACTGTTTGGCGTTGACAATATGCTTAAAATGTTCAAGTTTATGTCCAAGGACGATATTGCAGACATTTTGGGTGACCTGCCAATCAATATGCGCAAAAGAATCCTAAGGATGATGAAGCGCAAGGATATAATGGAAATTGAACACCTGCTGCTTTACGAAGACGACACAGCAGGCGGCCTTATGACAACCGAATATATTGCCCTGAATGGCAAGTGGACGGTTGAAAAGGCTCTTAACAAAATCAAGGAAATAGCCCCTAAAACAGAGGTTATTGAAACTATATTTGTGCTTAACGGCCGAAAAGAACTTATCGGCACTGCCGATCTGCGCGATATTCTTGTGGAGGATAACAACACTCTTCTGGAAGAAATTATGTACGACAATATCGTCAGTGTACCTGCCGAAATGGACCAGGAAGAAGTTTCGCACATTGTTTCCAAATACGACCTTAAGGTTGTACCTGTTGTAAACCGCAAAAACAGCCTTTTGGGCATTATTACCGTTGACGATATCATCGACGTTCTCTTTGAAGAACAGACCGAAGATATTCTTAAGATGGCTGGTGTTGGCACAGAGGAAGATGTTGACAACTCGGTTATCAAATCTGTAAAGATGCGTCTGCCATGGCTTATGGTAAACCTTGTAACCGCATTTTTGTCATCCACTGTTATCAGCGTGTTTGAAGGTACAATCGCACAGGTTACAGCCCTTGCTGCTGCAATGCCTATTGTTGCGGCTTTGGGCGGCAACACAGGCAACCAGACACTTTCTCTTGTTATACGCAACATCACTTTGGGTGAATTGAGCCTTAAGGAAGACTGGAAGCTGGTTACAAAAGAAATTGCTCTTGCCCTTTGCAACGGTGCAATAATGGGCTTTATTGCAGGTATTGTACTGGCAATGAGATATGGCAGCATCTATCTTGGCATTATTATGCTTATTGCCATGATTGCCAATATTACCATTGCAGGTATAAGCGGTTTCTTTATTCCTCTTATACTCAAGGCATTAAATATTGACCCTGCCCTTGCATCATCAATTTTCCTTACTGCAACTACCGATATCTGCGGTTATCTGGTGTTTTTGGGACTGGCAAAAATATTCCTGCCGCTGTTGTTGTAAACATTTTACCGAGCAGCCAAAACACAATAAAACAATTTGGGTATCACCGAAAGGGTGATACCCATTTTTGTATTGCATACACAATTATATGCATAACAGACCGTAAACTGTGTTTTTATTTGGATTTTTTTGATGTGGATTTTTCTGATTTTTTATCGGAAGCTTTTTCTATCTTTGTGTTGGATTTTTTCGCCTTTGCCGCTGTTTTTGTAATGTTTGTTGCGCCCTGAATATGCTGCTGAACAGCCTCGCTTATTTTATCCTGTGGCGCAGGTGTTGTTGGGTACCAGCCCTTTGCATTCATCTGTTCAAAGATTTTAAACTGAATATCGTGTTCCTCGTTGAGAATTTTCATAAGTTTTGCCTTTGACTGCCTGTTTGAGCACTCACCAGCATAATTGTTGTAGTTCTGAGCAATAAATTTCTGGCTTGCCAGCATATCTGTCATCATTGTTTTATCATCGTAGTTTGCCATATTCCCCTCCTAATGTATCTGTGCAAAGACAATATTATAATGTTCCTGATGTCTTGCAGCTGCCTCTTTGCAAAGTTTTTTAAGCTGTGGGTCCTTGCAGTTCTGTGCATAGTAATTAAATTTATCCATAGTAGCCTTTTCCTGAACAAGCAGTTCGTTGTATGCCCCAAGTTCTTTTTCGGTAATCTTTTTCATTTTTTACTCCTTTTTACTATTGTTTAGTGTTAATATTCCACTTTTTTTGTGATTTATACAGATAGACATTTTTATTTTGCTGTGGTATACTTTTTGGCAGTTTGCGAATTAAGAGGGATTTGTATGTACAACAGACTTTTAAAGGATATCAACAACCTGCTGGATAACAGCAATAAGGATATTATATGGGTTGCCATTGACGGCCCTGCTGCCAGCGGCAAAAGCAGCCTTGGCAAATTTTTGAACGATAATTTTATCTGCAATGTATTTCATATGGACGATTTTTTTCTGCCGCCTGAAAAGAAAACAGAAATACGTCTGGCCGAAGTTGGCGGCAATGTGGATTATGAAAGATTTAAAGAAGAAATTATCGGCAATGTAATGTCAGGCAATAATTTTACATTTAACGTTTATGACTGCCATACACTGAGTTTTTTTGAAACAGGCAAAGTTTTTCAGAAACGGCTGAATATTGTTGAGGGTGTTTATTCCATGCACCCAAGCTACATAAATATATATGATTATAAAATTTTTCTCAATGTAAATAAGAATAAGCAAAAACAGCGTATTCTGGACCGCAGCAACGAAAAAAAACTGGAACGTTTTGAAAAGGTGTGGCTGCCAATGGAAAACAGATATTTTGAAGCAACAGACCTTAAAAACAAATGTGATGTTGTTTTTGATACAAGTGAATTATTTTGATACATACATATAAAAAAAGTCCTTATCAGTGCCACTGGCACCGATAAGGATTTTTACTTTTTATTCTTCTTTTAAATTGCCATATACATCCATACGCTTTTTCAGCCAGTCTCTGCCTTCCACAAGGCGCGCCACCATCATTGCCGCAACACTGTCCCCTGTTGCATTTATCATTGTTGCAGGTGGGTCAACAAGGAAGCCTACTGTTGCAATAATAGGGAATGCCTCCATTGGAAAACCGTACAGTGTCATAATAAGCATTTCGCCTATAAGACCGCCGCCAGGAATGCCTGACATAACCACGCCAGACATAATGGAAACAAGTATAGCCAGCGATAATGTCTCAAAGCCCGTAAAGGGTCTGCCATAAATACCAAACAGAATTGCTATTTTAAGAATAGCAGCAAAACAGCTGCCGTCCATGTGCATAGTGGCACCGATTGGCAGTACAATTTCGCGGATGTCCTTGGGCACACCCATATTTTTACAGGCTTCCATATTTACAGGCAAAGTAGCAATTGAGCTTTGTGTTGCAAGGCTTGTTGCCGCAGGCGAAAGGGCATTTTTAAAGAAGATTTTTACCCCCTGTTTACCAGCTGCAAAGTAAGAATAAATAAAAAAGCCAACTGCAAAATAAACCACACAAAGTGGATAGTAAAGCCCCAGCATAGTTTTGGCATAAACCCCCAGCAGCTGCGGACCCAAATCCGCAACCAGATAAGCAAAATACGCCCCCAGGCCAATTGGCGCATACATCATTATATAGTTTATCATCTTCATAAATATTTCTGCCATAAAGGATAACCCTTTTGCCAGCTTTGCACCTTTTTCGCCAAAAGAAGTAACTACAAAGCCAAAAAAGATAGACATAAGTATAAGCGGCAGCATATTCTGGCGTGATAAAAGCTGAGAGAAATCCCCTACAGTCAGCGCTGCAACAATCTGCTGCGGCAGACTTTGCGCCTGTGCTGTCTCTGCAGTTGCGTCAAGTGTTACATTAAGTCCCTGGGTTATATCCATAGCATTGACAGCAAAGCACATTATAACCGCCGATATAAGCCCTGTCACCACAAATACAGCCAGCATATAACCAAGTATTCTGCCAAGGCGTTTTATATTTGCCATTGATGCCACAGCAGACGAAATTGAAAAAAACACCACCGGTACAACAACCGAAAAGACAAGGTTGAGAAAAATGTCACCAAAAGGTTTAAGCTGAACACCAAATTCTGGTGCAAACCAGCCAATAAGACTGCCTGCCGCTATGCCGCACAGCAGTATAAGGGGAAATTTATATGACGTCCACAAATTGTTTTTTAGTTTTTGCATACTGTTCCTCCTTTAATAAAATATAAGGACTGTATCCTTTTGTTGATACAGTCCTTTTGGTTTTCATGTTAAATATATGCCATTTTGCCGCTTAATATGTTCTGATTTCTGCGCAAAGGTATAATTTGCGAAAAATTGATAATATTATTGTCAAGTACATTAAGGAAACTTAAGGTTAGCTTTAAATCTTATTTAAAGGAGCATAAAAAATGAAAAAACTTTTGGCTTTAACAGCTGTACTTGCATTTTGCCTGTCCGCCGTGGCATGTGGCAGCAGTACAGACAACAATACCAACAGCGACACAATAGACAGTGCAAGCTATCGTGTTGGTGTGGGTAGCTATACCACAACAGATGATTCTTCCCCTTCTGTTGAAGGTGAAAACGGCAAAGGAGTGGTAAGCACAACCTATGCAACAGTTATTTTTGATAACAACGATATTATTCGCAAGGTGTATATTGATGAGGTGCAGTCCAAAATTTATTTTGACGGCAACGGCCAGCTGGTAAACAGAGATGCATATAATGATATACGCAGTAAAAGAGAACTTGGCGATGAGTATAATATGAAACCCGCTTCTGATATCGGCAAAGAATGGTACGAACAGATTAACAGCCTTGAGAGCTGGCTTGTGGGTAAAAATATTAAAGAAATAAGCGACAGTGTTATGAATATGGGTCCTTACGGCACAGAAGATGACTATGCAAACAATACTTCTGACAGCGCTGAAAATAATGCAGAAAACAACACTGACAATGCCGCCAAAAATATTGCTGATGATGCCAGAGGCATTGTGGACGGCGTGGTTGACGGAGCAAGAAACATTCTTGGCAGAAACGGAGAAAACAGCAACACAGATACTGACAGCACAAATACAGCGGAAGGTATTACAAACAGCACAGATAATACAGATGACAACAACAGTGGCAATATAACAGGCGACACACAGACAGACAGTACACCTCCAGCCCCTGACCGTGAAGATATGAACGATATGGCTGAAGATTATCTTGACTGGGAAGAAGATTTAAAATCAAGCGTTACAATCGACCTGACAAATATCCAGCGCGCCTTGCAGAAAGCCTACGCAAACGCAAGATAATATATAAAACAAATGGGATACAACTGCCGAATTACGCAGTTGTATCCTGTTTATTTTTGTTTTTTTATATGATATATTTATATGTAAGGTGATTGTATGTATTTTGAATATGGCGAAAAAGAAATTGAATATCTTAAAAGCAAGGATAAAAAACTGGGTGAAGCCATTGAAAGAATCGGCCATATCTGTCGTGAAACCGACAGTGATTTATTTACAAGTATAATAAAACAGATTGTAGGTCAGCAGATATCCGCTCCCGCCTTTAAAACCGTTTGGAATAGGGTAGAAAATTTGATTGGCACTGTAAATGCCGAAAACATTCTCTCATTGCCTGATGAAGAACTGCAAAGCTGCGGTTTATCCTACCGCAAGGTTGGTTACATAAAAGATTTTGCACAGAAAGTATATGACAAAAGCTTTGATGTTGAAAAGCTTAACAGCTTGCGCGATAAAGATGTTGTAAAAGAATTATCCTCCCTTAAAGGCATAGGTGTTTGGACTGCTGAAATGCTGCTGCTTTTTTGTATGCAGAGACCAGATATCGTAAGCTTCGGTGACCTTGCCATTATCCGCGGTATGCGTATGCTGTACCGTCACAGAAAGATTGACAAGGAAAAGTTTAACAGATATCGCAGACGTTATTCCCCTTACGGTTCGGTGGCAAGCCTTTACCTGTGGGCAATATCCGCAGGGGCAATACCCGAACTCACCGACCCTGCGCCAAAAACAAAAAAGGAGAAATAAAATGTATTGCTGTACTAAATATAACAGTCCCATAGGGCCACTGCTGCTTGTAAGTGAAGATGATAAACTTATAGGTCTGTGGATGTATAATCAAAAATATTTCTGTCCGTTAAAGGAACAGCCTGTTGAAGATAATGACAATCCCGTACTAAAAAAGGCTGTAAACTGGCTGGACAGATATTTTGGCGGTGAAAAACCCGATATAACTGAACTGCCGCTTTCACCTATGGGCAGTGATTTTCGCAAAGAAGTATGGGATATACTGTGTGGCATACCTTACGGAGAAGTTATGACATACGGTCAGATTGCAGATATTATTGCAAAAAATCACGGAAAAGAAAAGATGAGCGCCCAGGCTGTAGGCGGTGCTGTGGGGCATAATCCTATTTCGGTAATTATTCCATGCCACCGTGTTGTAGGCACAAACGGCAGTCTGACGGGATATGCGGGCGGCTTGAATAAAAAAATCGCCCTGCTAAAACACGAGGGTGTGGATACTGACAAATTTATTGTGCCGACAAAAGGTACCGCCCTTTAAACATTAAAATTTACATAAACGGAGATAGTATCATGATTTTATATTCCTGCATTCTGTTGCCTGTCTCGGCAATATTTGCAATTTTGAGTTTTAAAATATACAATGGCAAAACCGAACTTATACACGATTATCACCAGACTAATGTTAAAGACAAAGAAGCTTACGGCAAAGGCTTTGGCAAAGCATTGGGTGTTATTGCTGCGGGAATATTTTTAAGCGGTATTGTGGGATTGCTCGGCGACAGCAATACAATAGCAATAGCTGCCGTAATTGTCTTGTTTGCGGGACTTTTTGCAGGCCTGTGGTGTATCTACAGGGTGCAGAAAAAATATAACAGCGGCATTTTCTGAACAACTGTCAAAGGAGATATTTTATGGGCCCAAATCCAGATGCAATTTATCCAAACGAAAATATAAAACAGGTTGTATATATAAAAAACGTTATTACAAATCCCAATATTATTGTTGGAGAATATACCTATTACGATGACATAAACGGTGCCGAAAAGTTTGAGGAACACGTTACACATCACTACGATTTTATCGGTGATAAACTTATCATCGGAAAATTCTGCGCTATCGGCAAAGGCGTTGAATTTGTTATGAACGGTGCAAATCACCGCATGAACAGCGTAACAACCTACCCTTTCAATATATTTGGCAACGGATGGGAAGAATTTACCCCCTCCCTTGATGATTTGCCGTTAAAGGGTGATACTGTTGTCGGAAACGACGTTTGGATTGGACAGAACGTTACCATAATGCCTGGTGTTCACATTGGTGACGGTGCCATAATAGCTGCAAATTCTGTGGTTGTCAAAGACATTCCGCCATACTGCACTGCAGGAGGAAATCCCTGCAAGGTGATAAAAAAACGTTTTGACGATGAGCTTACAGAATATCTGCTTAACCTTAAATGGTGGAACTGGGACGCAGACAAAATTTTCAAAAATATGGGTGCTCTCTGCAGCGGTAATCTTGACAGAATAAAAGATATAAAAGACTGACATATAAACAAAAAACACAAGGTAATTTTGTACCTTGTGTTTTGCTTTTAATTTTCAAATTTTAAATTTTCCAGAATGTATTTAACCAGATAATCTATCCTGTCGTCCTGACCTGTAAGTTTTAAATAACCCAAAAGACATTCAAAACCTGTGGAAGCACGGTATTCTTCGGCTGTTGCATGCTTTGCAACCGATGCTTTTGTGGCATTTTTGCCACGGCGTACAAAGCCCTGTTCTTCTTCGGTTAAAATATCACCGAGAAGTTCAAGCGCCATAAACTGCCCCTTTGCGCTTACATAACTTACTGTCATTTTGTTGAGCTTGTTTATCTGATAGCGCTTTTCCTGCACCAGATATTCACGGATGGCAAGCGAGTACACCGCATCACCTACAAAAGCCAGCGACAGTGGGGACTGTTCTCTTATATCAACCATAAGTTTCCTCTTAGATTACATAGTCAAATTCAAAGTCTTCAATGCGGATTGTGTCGCCATCCTTAACACCCATTTCTTCAAGACGGTCGATAATACCGCTGTCACGCAGACGGCGCTGGAAGTACTGCAGACTTTCGTAGTCGTCTACATTTGTACCGTTAAGGATACGCACAAGCCATTCTGCTTCGATATTGAAAGCCCCATCGTCTGTGCGGAAGATTTCGAATGCATTGCCGTCTTCTTCTATTTCAGCCTTAACAAATTCCGGCTCGTAGATAATAACAGGCGGCAGTTTCTGCAGTTCTGCAAATATAGCACCAGGAAGCTGGTCAATACCCTGACGTGTAGCTGCACTGATTTCGAAAAGCTGGATGCCTTCTTCTTTGCAGAATGTGCGGAATTCTTCAATCTGTTCTTCTGTTGCAATATCACATTTGTTTGCAATTGCAATCTGCGGACGTTTTGAAAGTTCTTCGCTGAAATTTACAAGCTCACTGTTGATAAGCTTAAAGTCATCAATAGGATTTCTGCCTTCGCAGCCTGATACGTCCACAACGTGAAGCAACAGACGGCATCTTTCAACATGGCGCAGAAAGTCGTGACCAAGGCCCACACCCTCACTTGCACCTTCGATGATACCTGGAATATCAGCAGCTACAAAGGAAGCTTCTTCGTCCACGCGCACAACGCCCAATACTGGTGTGAGTGTTGTAAAGTGATAGTTTGCAATTTTTGGCTTTGCAGAAGAAATTGTGGATATCAGTGTGGATTTGCCAACGTTTGGAAAGCCGATAAGACCAACGTCTGCAATAAGTTTAAGTTCCAGTGTTACATCATATTCTTCGCCTTTGAAGCCAGGTTTGGCATAACGTGGAATCTGGTGTGTAGGTGTTGCAAAGTGCTGGTTGCCAAGGCCGCCCTTGCCGCCTTTTGCAATAACATAATCCTTGTCCTGTTCAGAAACGTCTGCCATAACAAGACCTGTTTCAGCATCTTTGATAACTGTGCCGATTGGCACACGGACAATAAGGTCCTCTGCGCCTTTGCCGCTCATATTGGAGCCACGGCCGTCTTCGCCGTTGCGTGCAACATATTTGCGCTTGTATTTAAAGTCCATAAGTGTGGACAGGTTACGGTCGGCACGGAAGATTACGTCGCCGCCTTTGCCGCCGTCACCGCCGTCAGGACCGCCTGAAGCAACATATTTTTCACGGTGAAAAGAAACCGCACCGTTGCCGCCGTTGCCTGCTTTTACGTGAATGCGCGCTATATCTACAAAATGAATTGCCATATATATTTACCCCTTTCGTGATAATAAAAGGCTGATAGTTCTTAATTATATTAGTTTATCATAATTTAATGAGATTATAAAGATAAATGTTTGCTGATATATAAATTTATCTGTTCTGACTGTGAGATTCTTCGCTGACTCTCAGAATGATAAAAGAATTGCTCAGAATGACAGTAAATTGCTAAGAACTATATAATGGAGTGAAAATTCTTACAACAGCATAAAGCCTTAAATACAGCAGAATGCCGTTCAGCAAACTATAATATACTTTTCACAAACAAAACCCGAGCTTAAAAATAAGCCCGGGTCAATTTGTTCACATTATTTTGCGTAAACGCTAACTTTTTTGCGTTCGCGGCCGTATCTTTCAAATTTAACTGTGCCGTCGATAAGAGCAAAAAGTGTGTCGTCGCTGCCGCGGCCAACATTTTCACCTGGGTGAATATGTGTGCCTCTCTGACGAACGA
>SVMV01000064.1 GCA_015067245.1 Oscillospiraceae bacterium
CGGCAATCTCTTTGACAAGGCTGTCTTTTTCTTCAATACGTTTGAGAATATAGTTTTTGTTGAGCTGGCGCAGACGGATTTCGGCAACATACTCTGCCTGGATTTCGTCGATGCCAAAGCCAATCATAAGGTTTGGCACAACCTCTTTTTCATCCTCGGTATTGCGTACGATTTCGATGGCTTTATCGATATCCAAAAGGATATATTCAAGGCCCTGTACAAGATGCAGACGGTCTTTTTTTATGCCGAGATTATGGTATGTGCGGCGCTTCACACAGTCGGTGCGGAAAGCCACCCATTCTTCGATAATTTCGCCAACCCCCATAACCCTTGGTGCGCCTGCAATAAGCACATTGAAGTTGGTGCTGAAGCTGTCTTCCAGCGGTGTGAGCTTAAAGAGCTTCTGCATTGTTTTTTCAGGGTCAGCACCACGTTTTAGGTCGATGGCAATTTTAAGGCCGCGCAGGTCTGTTTCGTCACGGATATCTGCAACTTCCTTGTTGATTTTACCAGCTTTTGACAGGTCTGCAATTTTATCGATGATTGCCTCGATTGTAGTTGTTGACGGGATTTCGGTAATTTCGATTATAGTTTTGCCATCTTCTTTAACAGCCTGCCATTTACTGCGCACACGCACACTGCCACGACCGGTTTCGTAAATCTGGTCTATATCACTCTGATTGTAAAGAATTACACCGCCGCCTGCAAAGTCAGGTGCAAGAAGTGTATCTTTTATGTTGTGATTTTTATCCTTGATAAGCGCAATTGTTGTGCGGCATACTTCCTCAAGATTAAAAGAGCATATTGAAGATGCCATGCCAACAGCAATGCCCAAAGTGTTGTTTGTAAGGATATTTGGGAACGTTGTTGGCAGCAAAGTTGGCTCTTTGCGGGTGGAGTCGTAGTTATCCACAAAATCTACTGTGTCGCTGTCTATATCACGGAACAGTTCTTCACAGATAGGCTCCAGTTTTGCCTCTGTGTAACGGGAAGCAGCGTATGCCATATCCCTTGAATAAGCCTTGCCAAAGTTGCCCTTGCTGTCTACAAACGGCACCAGCAGGCTTTCGTTGCCGCGGGCAAGGCGCACCATAGTTTCGTAGATTGCCTGGTCACCGTGTGGGTTAAGGCGCATTGTCTGACCGACAATATTGGCAGACTTTGTCTTTGCACCTTTAAGCAGACCCATGTCGTACATTGTGTAAAGCAGTTTGCGGTGACTTGGTTTTAACCCGTCAATCTCAGGCAATGCACGTGAAACGATAACGCTCATAGCGTAAGGCATATAGTTTTCTCGCAGGGTGTCGGTGATTGGATTTTCCAGCACCTCGCCTGCCGAGAGAATTTCAACATTGTCAGGCAGTCCCTGGCTTTTTGGTACCTGTTGTTCTTTTTTAGGTTTTCTCGCCATTGTTTAAACTGTCCTTTCTTTATGATAAATCCAACTGGTCAAGATAATCCGCACCAAAATCCTGAATGTACTGTTTGCGGCCTGCAAGATTGTCGCCAAGCAGCAGTTCAAACATTTCCTGTGTATGTGCCACATCTTCCCTGCACACCTTGATAAGTCGGCGTGTTTCGGGATTCATTGTGGTAATCCACATCATTTCTGGTTCGTTTTCACCAAGACCTTTGGAACGCTGAATTGTATATTTTTGTTTTTCTATACGGCTGATGATGTTTTTCTTTTCTTCTTCTGTATAGGCAAAGAAAGTTTTGTCCTTTGTGTTGATTTCGTACAGAGGGCTTTCTGCAATGTATACATACCCATCATCAATAAGCTGCGGACACAGGCGGTAAAGCATTGTAAGAATAAGTGTTCTTATCTGGAAGCCGTCAACATCGGCATCGGTACAGATAACAACCTTGTTCCAGCGCAGATTGTCAATATTAAATGTAGCAATGCCTGCTTTCTGATATTTGGCAGGGCTTTCCACGCCACAGCCCAGCACTTTGATAAGGTCTGTGATAACATCGCTTTTAAATATTCTGTCGTAGTCACATTTAAGGCAGTTGAGAATTTTGCCCCTTACAGGCATAAGTGCCTGGAATTCTGCATCACGGCTGGTTTTGCAGGCACCAAGAGCAGAGTCGCCTTCCACGATATAAACTTCACGTTTTGCAACATCTTTGCTGCGGCAGTCCACAAATTTCTGAACACGGTTTGCAAGGTCAATCTTTTCGCTGATTGTCTTTTTAAGGCTGATGCGTGTTTTTTCGGCCTGTTCGCGTGACTGTTTGTTTACAATAACCTGCTGCACAACCTTAAGTGCTTCGTCAGGATTTTCGATAAAATAAACTTCCAGTGTACGTTTTAAAAAGTCGGTCATTGCCTGGGCAATAAACTTGTTTGTAATTGCCTTTTTGGTCTGGTTTTCGTAGCTGGTCATGGTGGAGAAACAGCTGGAAACAAACACAAGACAGTCTTCGATATCCTGGAATGTGATTTTGCTCTCGTTTTTCTTATAAAGATTTTTCTGCTTTGCAAATGCATCAATCTGGCTTACAAAGGCAGATTTAACTGCTTTTTCAGGGCTGCCGCCATATTCAAGAAAGCTGGAGTTGTGGTAATACTCAATCTTCTGCACCTTGTTGGAAAATGCAAAGGCAGCATTCATTTTAACCTTGTATTCAGGCATATCTTCGCGGTCTTTGCCGCTTGCTTCTTCGCTGCTTGACACAATCTGTGTAAGGTTGTCTCCGCTGCAGATTTCTTCCACATAGTCAACAATGCCCTTTTCGTAGAAGAACTCCTTTGTATCAAAGCCTTTATCCTTCTGGTTTTTAAAGATAAAAAGAACGTTGGGGTTTACAACAGCCTGACGTTTGAGCACTTCTTCGAAATAATTTTCGGGAATATTTATATCACTGAAAACTGTGTTGTCTGGCTTCCATTTGATTTTTGAACCTGTCTGGCGTTTTGTGGTTGACTCTTTTTTAAGACCGCCCACATTTTCGCCTTTTTCAAAATCAAGATGATATGCAAAACCGTCACGGACAATATCAACTGTCATATATTCAGAAGCATACTGTGTTGCACAAAGGCCCAGACCGTTTAAACCCAGAGAAAATTCGTAGTTATCCCCCGAGTTATTATTATATTTGCCGCCTGCGTACATTTCGCAGAACAGAAGCTCCCAGTTATAGCGGTCTTCGTTTTTATTGTAATCCACAGGGATACCGCGGCCAAAGTCTTCCACTTCGATAGCTCCGTCGGCATATCTTGTCATAATAATTTTATTGCCATGGCCTTCTCTTGCTTCGTCGATACTGTTGGACAGAATTTCAAAAACAGAGTGCTGGCAGCCTTCGATACCATCAGACCCAAAAATAACCGCAGGGCGTTTGCGAACCCTGTCAGCCCCTTTGAGTGCGCTGATACTTTCGTTGCCGTAAACTGCTGACTTTCTTGCCATTATAATCTCCCAAAAATTTAATCTATATAAGTTTTATATTATTACCATAATTTAGTCATTAACTATTTAATTCTATCTTTTATAAAAAACTTTGTCAAGGCTGGCAGTGCCCGCCTTGATCCGATATTATACTGTTGTTATTACCCATATTTTGTGTATGATTGATATTGGCAGCAATATGTGTTAATATACTGAATTATATAATCAACATTAAAGGCAGGTGAACAACGTGGCAAAAGAAATAAATCCAAAAGATACTGCAAGAGCTTATGCTTTTGATATGTGGATGAAAGCACCAAATCCTATGGTGACTTTTTTCAAAACTCTTGATGTAACAAATCTTATAAAAGTTTCAAAAAGAAAAAATCTTAAATTAAATATGCTGATTGATTACTGCATTGGCAAAGCTGCCGCCGGCATAAAAGAATTTTATATTCTTCCTGTTGATAACAAACTTATGCAGTATGATAACATTGCGGTTAATACTATTGTAAAAAACAAAAACGGAGAAGTAAATTCCTGCGATATCAAATATAATGATGACTTAAACGCATTTAACCTTGAATATTTTGAATATACCGCACAGGTTGCGGACAGCTGTGCAGACAGAGACCTTTCCAACAGTTGTATGGTAATCGGCACTTCTGCCATTGTTGATACCGAACTTGACGGTATTGTGGGAATGTACAGCGGAATTTTTAACAATCCATTTATTTTTTGGAGTAAATACCGCAAAAAGATGTTCAGATACTATCTGCCAATATCCTTTCAGTTTCATCATACCCAGATGGATGGTGCTCACGCTGGCAGATTTTTGGAAAACCTGCAGAATGAAATAAACAACATCAAATAGTTATTGCTTAAACAAAATAGTATATAAAATAAAAAGGCGGTCGTATGACCGCCTTAATTTTTTATTATTCGTTTTCTCTTGGTTCTTCTGTTGTTTCTTCAACTATTGGTTCAATCACAGTTTCAACTGTTTCTGCAATTTCTTCATTAGCTGTTTCGACAATTTCTGCAACAGGTTCTGCATTTTCAGCAGTTTGTGCTGTTTCTTCTGCAATTGCTGCAACAGATTCTTCAGTTTCTTCTACATAAACGTAGTCATCAGCCATAATTTTTGCAAATTCTTCGCCATCGATTTTTTCCTTTTTCATAAGGATTTTTGCAACGATGTGAAGCTTTTCGATATTGTCCTGCAGAATCTGCATACAACGGTTGTAGCCTTCGTCCACAAGACGACGGATTTCGCCGTCAATTTCGTTTGCAACAGCATCAGAGTAACCCTGACCCTGACCATAGTCACGGCCAAGGAAAGTCTGCTGTGGGTCGTGGCCGTAAACCACATTGCCAAGTTTATCAGAGAAGCCGTAACGCATAACCATTGATTTTGCAATTGCTGTTGTGCGTTCAAGGTCGTTGGAAGCGCCTGTGGAGATGTCTTCAAGGATAAGCTTTTCTGCACAGCGGCCGCCAAGGAGAGTAACAATTTCGTCCAGCATTTCTTTCTTTGTACGGTAGTTTGTATCTTCTTCCGGAATAGAAAGTGTGTAGCCACCTGCCATGCCGCGAGGGATAATGGAGATTTCTTTAACAGGGCTGGATGTTTCGCAAACGTATGTTGCAACTGCGTGACCTGCCTCGTGGTAGGAAACAAGTTTCTTTTCTTTTTCGGTAACAACCTTGGATTTCTTTTCAGGACCTGCAATAACCTTGATAACTGCAGCGTCGATATCTGCCTGTGTGATGGCTTTTTTGCCTTTTTTTGCAGCCATAAGTGCTGCTTCGTTGCAAAGGTTTTCAAGGTCTGCGCCTGTAAAGCCTGCTGTTGCCTGGGCAACAGCCTTTGTATCCACATCAGGTGCAATAGGTTTGTTGCGCAGATGAACACCAAGAATTTCCTGACGGCCTTTAACATCAGGATGGCCGACATAAACCTGACGGTCAAAACGGCCTGGACGAAGCAGTGCGCGGTCAAGAATATCTGCACGGTTTGTTGCGGCCATAACAATAACACCTGTATTTGCACCAAAGCCATCCATTTCAACAAGCATCTGATTGAGGGTCTGTTCTCTTTCGTCGTGACCACCGCCAAGGCCTGCACCACGCTGACGGCCAACTGCATCGATTTCGTCAATAAAGATAATAGATGGTGCTGCTTTTTTAGCCTTGTCAAAAAGGTCTCTTACTCGGGAAGCACCAACGCCAACATACATTTCCACAAAGTCAGAACCAGAGATGGAGAAGAATGGCACGCCAGCTTCGCCTGCTGTTGCTTTTGCAAGCAAAGTTTTACCTGTACCAGGAGGGCCAACAAGGAGAACACCTTTTGGAATTTTTGCACCAAGGGCATTGAACTTGCCAGGCTCTTTAAGGAACTCTACAATTTCTACCAGTTCTTCCTTTTCTTCGTCTGCGCCTGCAACGTCTTTAAAGTATTTGCGTTCAGACAAATCGCCTGCATCCTTTGTGCGCGCTTTGGCAAATGTCATACCTTTGCCGCCGCCGTTGGCCTGACTGTACATATTGAAAAACAAAAAGCCCATAAATCCAAGCAGGATTACATAAGGAATTACAGACAGCCATGCAGGGAAGGTTGTTGCAGGGATAAAGTCGTGAGGAACATTGTTCTGTTCAACATAAGGGTCAATTTTTTCAACAAAGTAGTTGATGCTTGGCACACGGTAAACTGTGTTTTCTTCTTCACCCTTCAAATCAATTTCAAGGTTGCCGTTGCCAAGGTTAAGCTCGTAATATTCTACCTTGTTTTCTTTAAAAAGGTCTATAGCCTCGCTCATCTTCATTTTGCTTACTTCGCTTGGCTGATTGAGGAAGATTGCCACAATCACAAGTGTGATAAGCATTGCTATAAGAGGACCTATGCTGTTATTGTTCTTTTTAACCAAGGGATTATATCTCCTTTAAAAAAATTTATTTTGTGTAAACTTCAGGTTTAAGCACACCAACAAATGGCAGGTTGCGGTATTTTTCGTCAAAGTCAAGACCGTAACCAACCACAAATTCATCTGGAACCTTCAAGCCTATATATTTTGCATACACATGTGCTGCACGGCGTTCTGGTTTGTCAAAAAGTGTGCACACTTCAATGCTTTTTGGACGTCTTTCTTCCAGCATTCTGATAAGGTTGGAGAGTGTAACACCGCTGTCGAGAATATCTTCTACGATAAGCACATCTCTGCCTTCGATTGGCACATCAAGGTCTTTGATAATTTTTACGTTGCCTGATGTTTTTACACCTGAGCCATAGGAAGAAACAACCATAAAGTCGATTTCACACTTAAGGTCAAGTGCACGCATAAAGTCTGCCATAAATACAACCGCACCTTTAAGCACAGAAACCAAAAGCACATTTTTGCCTGCATAATCATTATTAACCTGTTCTGCAAGTCTGTTGACAGTTTCTTTAAGCTGTTCTTCTGTAAATAATACTTCTTTGATATCGTTTAACATATTCCGAATTCCTTCCGCTTACTTATTCTCTATAATTAAAACTTTTTTTGTATCTGCTTTTACCCTGAAAAACTTGTTGGTACCGTAATTTTCAAGCCATATTACATTTTCTCCGTCTGAAAGTATTGCCAGCTTATCACGAAGCTTTAAAGGTATTTTATCCTCTGTAAACAGCTTTTTCAGTGATTTTGTGACATTGCGGTGAGAAAATGTAAAACTGTCACCAGTCTTTCTGTTTCGCAAAAACAGCTTGCTGTTTATTGTATCACAATCTATACAATTATTTAAATAGTTTTTATCAATTTTTTTATTTTTTTCCAGTTCCTGCAAGGAAATTTCTCTTAGAACGTATTCATCGCCACAAAAACTTACCGTCTGGCCTGCTGCAATTGAAATTTTTTCTTCTTTTTTTTCAGTTGCGGCAGCTTTTGGCCTGTAAAATGTAAGGTAACCGTTTTTGGTCTGGCAGATAATATCCTTTGACAACTGCTTTGTAAAACTTTCGTTTTTTATGCCCTGCAGTATATCATTGATATTTTCTTTGGAAAGACATCCGTAGCGGTCAAGAATATTGCGCAGAAAAAATTTTATAACAACATCATCCTGTTTTTTTATGGTTTCCAGATGAAAACCGTTTAAAGAAACTGAATTCTTATACAATGTATCACTTAATTGGGTTAAAAATGTGTATATCTGCTGCATTTCCGCAGTAAATTCGCCAATTAAATTTTCACTTTTTTCGTTTATCTGCTTTAATACAGGCACTACTTTAAGCCGTATTTTATTGCGCGAATATTCCTCAGAAAAATTTGTTTTATCGGTTACATAAGGAATACTGTTCTGCATACAGTATTTTTCTATGTCTTCTCTTGTGCAGTTTATAAGGGGACGGATGATATTGCCCCTTACTGCAGGTATGCCGCAAACACCTTTAAGGCTGGTGCCACGGCAAAGATTGAAGATAACCGTTTCACATTTATCACTCAAAGAATGGGCTGTGGCAATTTTTGCACTGCGTTTTTTTGATTCTATGTCAAAAAAATCATATCTCAGCTGTCTTGCCCACATCTCTGTGGAAAGCCCCTGCGGTTTTTCTCTGCTGCTCATATCTGCTGCATAAACAACACATTCAACCCCCAGCCTTCTGCAGTAATCTGTAATAAAAACTTCTTCATCAGTGCTTTCTGTGCGCAGGCCGTGATTAACATGCAGTGCTACAAGACTTATACCCAAATTTTCTTTGTTTGCATACAAAAGGTGAAACAGCGCCATGCTGTCTGCCCCGCCAGACAGACCCACGGCAACTGTATCCCCACTGTTTATCATATTATATTGTCTGATTGTATCTAAAAACAAACTATTCATCTTCGTGTACAAAGTCAATATTGTAAAATCTTGTATGTGCGCCGTCCCAGCCAAGATAAACCTTGCCTACTTCACCATGACGGTTTTTTGCAACAATACATTCGGCTTTTGTCTGGTCAACGTCTTCGTCCTGACTGTAGTATGCATCACGGTAAAGGAACAGAACAACGTCTGCGTCCTGTTCGATAGAACCCGAATCTCGCAGGTCGCTGAGTGCAGGACGTGCATCACGTCCCTGACCTTTTTCGGCACTACGTGAGAGCTGTGAAAGACAGATGAGCGGAACATTGAGTTCCTTTGCCATAATTTTAAGGTTACGGGTAATTTCGCTGATTTCCTGCACGCGTGATTCGTTGCGTTTGCCTGTGGACATAAGCTGCAGATAGTCGATAACAACAAGGCCAACATTTTCTTTGTTTGGGTCCTGGTTTAAGCGGCGTATCTTTGCCTTGATATCAGAAACCGAAACATTTGATGTGTCATCAAGGTAGATTGGCAGGTCAGAAATCTCGCCTACTGCACGGGAAATATTGTCCCATTCATCCACCTGTATATTGCCTGAACGCATTATCTGGCTGTCAATATGTGCTTCAGCTGATATTATACGGCTGGTAAGCTGTTCCTTTGTCATTTCAAGAGAGAATACCGCTACAGGCATCCCTCTTTTTGCAACATTTGTTGCTATGTTGAGCACAAATGAAGTTTTACCCATACCAGGACGTGCCGCAAGTATAACCAGGTCGCTGCGGCCAAGGCCTGTAAGCATTTTGTCAAGGTAACTAAAGCCTGTTGGTATACCAAGATATTTTTCCCTGTCCTTGCCTGACAGCTTGCGCAGACGGTCAAAGCTTTCAGCTGCCGATAAGCCGATATGGCTTAATGCAGATGTATCTTTGCCCTGACGCAGTTCGTAGATTTTTTGTTCTGCATATTCCAGCAGCACATCAGCTTCGGATGCGTTCTGGGTCTGTTTGATAATATCTGTGGACGTGTTGAGCAGCATGCGCACAAGATATTTATCTTTAAGGATTTTTGCATAGGAGGAAACATTGGACAGGCTTGGCACAGTTTCGGCAAGCTGAGTAAGGTACACCTTTGCCTCTGCCTCGTCGGTGAAAACACCGTTTGCAATAACGCTGTTGAGCACAGTGATAAAATCTGAAGGCATATTGGCATTGAACAGCTTATGTATCTCCAGAAAAATCTTTTGATTTTGTCTGGAGTAAAAATACTCTGCCCTTACCTGTTCAATTATAAGAGAAACAGTTTCCGGGCTGATAAGTGCTGCGCCCAGAATTGCCTGCTCGGCCTCGATGCTGTAAGGCTCGTTTATACCAAGAGAGCCCAAAGCCAAATCCAACTGCTTGTCCATAAACGGTTATTCCTCTACTTT
>SVMV01000001.1 GCA_015067245.1 Oscillospiraceae bacterium
TAAATGTACTGCAGCCAAACAGCACAAAGGTGCTGTCCAAGCTGGAAAACTGCTTGTTTATCCCTGCCTTGGTTATGGGCACATTTATCGAAAACTTTACCATAGACTGCCTTGGCGAAATGTGGAAGCTTATGGCAATAAGCGTTGCAATAGAGCTTTGTGTTATCCCTTTGGCCATTATAATTCCAAAGTTTTTAAGCAAAGACAACTATCTGCAAAAAATCTCCACCTATGGCCTTGCAATCTCCAACTGGGGTTTTATGGGCAATGCTGTAATGCTGGGGCTGTTTCCTGAAATTTTCTTTGAGTATATAATTTTCACCTTGCCTTTGTGGATTGTAAACTTTCTTTGGGCAATGCCTGCACTGCTTATTCCGCTTAAAGATAAACCAACCTTTAAAGATAAGCTTAAAAATCTTGTAAATCCAATGTTCTGCGGTATGGTTATCGGTATGGCTATAGGCCTTTTGCAGATACCTGTGCCTGCGTTTTTAGTAAATGCCGTCAATGCCGCAGGCAGCTGTATGTCACCCATGGCAATGCTGCTTACAGGTATTGCGGTTTCTTCCATAAATCTTAAAGAAACCTTTACCGACATAAAAATTTACACCCTTTGTTTTTTCCGCCTTATTGCAATACCTCTGGTTTTTTCGGCAGTTTTATCCTTGATACCTTTAAGCCGAATTGCATATATATGTGCTGTGGTTTCTATCTCTATGCCGCTTGGTATGAATATTGTGGTTATCCCTGCTTCCTACGGCACAGAAAAGCCAATCTGCAGCGGCCTTGTAATTGTATCCCACCTTTTATCCTGCATTACCCTGCCCATTCTGTTTTCAATATTTTTATAATTTATCTGACAATATTTTGCTATGACTTTATTTTACCAGACCTTAACCCAGACCTTACTGCTGCTCACCTTTGTGGCGGCGGGCTATATACTTGCCAAGGCAAAGGCTGTTGGCAGTGACAGCGTTGCTGTTTTATCCAAACTGGAAAACTGGCTGTTTATGCCTGCTTTGGTTATGGGCACATTTATAGAAAAATTTACAGTAGAAACCATAAGCACCACCTGGAAGATACTGCTTGCAGGCTTTGCAGTGGAGATTGCTGTTATACCTTTGGCCGCACTTATCTGCCGCCTTGTTCTCAAAGACGATGAATATCTGCGCAAGATATCCGCATACGGTCTTGTTATCCCAAACTTTGGCTTTGTGGGCAACCCTATTATGCTTGCTTTGTTCCCCGAAATATTCTTTGAATATCTTATATTTACAATGCCTTTCTGGGTTGTGCAGCAGCTTTGGGCGGTGCCAAGATATCTTATACCAAACCAGGCAGGCAAAAAAGGCATATCTGCCACCCTTAAAAATCTTGTAAACCCAATGTTTTCAGGTATGCTTATAGGTATGGTAATAGGGCTTTTGCAGATACCGATGCCAAACTTTTTAACAGATGCCATAAAGGTATCGGGTGACTGTATGTCCCCTGTTGCAATGCTGCTTACAGGCATTACAGTTTCGGCAATTGACCTTAAAAAGACCTTTGCCGATTTAAAGATATACATACTCAGCATCGCAAGGCTTGTTGCCATTCCGCTGCTGTTTGCCACTGTTATGAACATTCTGGGCACAGGCCATACAACCTTTATCTGCGCTGTATGTGCTTTGGCAATGCCCCTTGGCACCAACAACATTATTGTGCCAAGCGCCTATGGGCTGGACACCAGTCACGCAGCAGGCATGGCGATAATCTCACATATAATGTGCTGTGTTACAATACCATTGGTGTTTATGATTACGCTGTAATATCAAAGCAACTTTATTACGCTTAATTAATATAAAAAATATGTCATTCTGAGCGACAGCGAAGAATCCCTGTGTTTGATTTAACCAAGAGATTCTTTGTCACATTCGTTTCTCAGAATGACATTTGTTTTTATATAGTTATTTACCTACACCATTATAAACCATTGCTCTGTGTTTCCATCTGCGGCGGTGATATGCAATATATGTAATGAGCGCACCCATAAGCCAGCTTATCAGCAATGAAATAAAGATGCACTGATAAGAGCCTGTTGGCATTTCGGGTGTTCTTGTAAGGTATGCAATTGCATAAGCCAGCGGCACACGCACAACAACTGTTGTAAAGATAGAAATCCACATTGGGCTCATTGTGTCGCCAGCACCGCGCATTACACCTGACAGGCACTGTGTAACAGCCATTGCAATGTAACCCACTGCCAGCACACGCATCATACGCATACTCAGATCAACCAGCTCGGCTGTATCGGTAAAGGCATACATAAGTATATCGCCAAAAATAAGTATAATCACTGTAATGGTTGCAGAAACACCCATTGCAATGTATGTGCCCACCCTTGCACCTTCTTCCACACGGTCAAAACGGCGTGCACCAACGTTCTGGCCTGCATAGGTTGTAAGGGCTGTGCCAAAGCTGAAGTTCGGCATCATTGCAAAGCCGTCAACACGCATAATGATAACGTTTGCAGCAATAACCATCTCGCCAAAGCTGTTGGTGAGAGACTGCACCATAACCATTGCCATGGAGAAAATTGCCTGTGTAAGACCTGATGGCAGACCAAGTTTGATAACTTCGGAAGTATAGCGTTTTTCTGGCTTGAGCACTTTGAAATCAAGGTCAAAGATTTCACGCATTTTAAGCAGCTTGAACAGACAGCACACAGCGGAAATTGTCTGTGCAATAACCGTTGCCAAAGCAACGCCTGCTACCTCCATACCCAGCACTGCAACAAAGTAAATGTCCAGCACAATATTGATAACAGTTGCTATAAGCAGATAAACAAGGGCCGAAACCGAGTCGCCCAGACCGCGCAGGATACCGCCAAGAATATTGTAAAAGGCAAGACCGCCGCCGCCCATCATCAGAATCATAAGATAGTCGTGGCACCAGCCTATAATCGACTGCGGCGTACCAAGCAGATTGAGTATAGGATCAACAGCAAAATAAGCCACAACCATAATCAGAAGTGTTGATATAGCTGTAAGGGTAATACAGTTACCAATGGTTTTGGAAAGGTTTTCCCTTTCCTTTGCGCCAAAATACTGGCTTACCATAATACCAGCACCTGTGGATATACCCACAAACAGCACAAGCAGCAGGTTGAATATTGGCCCTGCCGAGCCTACAGCCGCCAAGGCATTATCGCCCACATATTTGCCAACCACAATGCTGTCCACAGTATTGTAAAGCTGCTGTGCAATGTTGCCTATAAGCATTGGAACTGTAAAAAGTATTATCTTTTTTGCAGGGGAGCCCTCGGTCATGTCCGACGGCGCAAACAATGCTTTAATGTTCAAAGCTTTTCCTCCATATATAATCAATTTTATAAAATATAATTTATCAGCAATTTATTATTTTATCCCTTTTCACAATTAATTGCAATATATATGCACAAAAAAATCGCTGTGACAGTTAAATCACAGCGATTGTACCTTTAAATAAGCCCATAACCAAACACAAGGCAAACCCATGCAGTTGCCGCACCGATAAGGCCAACAAGACCGCCTATGCGCAGATAATCTTTAAAACGGTATCCTGCAACCTGCACAATTGTAATTGAGGTTGTTGCAACAGGTGTTGCCATTGCCAGCGAACAACCGTATACACAGGCAAGTGCAATAGGCATTGGATTGCAGCCAATCTGCATTGCCAACGGTATACCAATTGCCGCAAGCATGGAAACCAGTGAACCATTGGACATAAACTGAGAAAGAACAAAACCTGTAAGCAGGAATATTGTAACCAATGCAACAGGGTTTGTAACAACCTTTTCAAAGTTTTTCATAAGGAAGTTTATTATAACCTCCCCCGCACCTGACGATACAAAACCTTTTGCCATTGCCAGTGCTGCACCCAGCACAAGCACAGCAGACCACTGCATATCACGCATTGCTTTTTTGCCGTCCACACAACCTGTCATAACCAGCACAAGCGCACCTGTAACTGCAATAAGGCCGATATCCCAGCCAAAAGGTCTTATCATAAACAAAATTATACATACAAGGAACACTGTTATGGATATTATGGCTTTACGCCTGTCAATTTCGCCGTCAGGCAGTTTTTTTCCGCCGTCGGTTATCTCTTCAAAGTCAAAGCTTTTTTTCATAAAATCATAGAAAAACAGCCAGAAGCATACTGCAATAACCAGCACCATTGCAATTGCTATAGGCGCTGTGGTAAAAAAGCCCATTGTTTCCACACCCATATACTCCAGCACTTCGTTTGCCAGCAACGGTGCAGTGCAGCCTGCAAGAGAACCTGTACCGCCTACAAGAGAACCCATTGCCAAAGGCAGATATGTATTTTTCTTGGTTATTCGTCCCCTGGATGCCACCGCAATTGAGGCTATAAATGGCATATAAAGTGCAACAATTGCCGAGTTGTTTGCAAAGGCAGAGAACAGTGCTGCTGAAAGGAAAACCACCACAACAAAAAGCTTTTCCCTGTGGCCTACAACTTTAGTAAGCATAACACCTATCTCGTTGCCCACACCGCTTTCCAGTATTGCATCTGCAATGATAATCATCCCTATTGTAAGCAGCGCAGGCGTGCTGGCAAAGCAGGCAAACGCATCGGAAAATCCCAGGACATTTGCATATACCAGCGCAAGCATACCGATAATCGATGTTACCGCAACAGAAAAAATCTCGGTAATGTACATAACTATTACCACGCCGATTATAATCAACGCTATTGTACTTTGTTCCATAAAAAGCACTCCTCTTATGTTTATTGCCTGTGGTTTATGCGAGGAGATTTTGCCAAATCTGAATATCATAAACCATATAATAAAATGGTACAATTTAATTTGCTCTTTGTCAAACGCAGCCAGAATTAATTCACATTTTAATCACGTTTGCACACATGTGATTTTATCACCTTGCCAAATATATAACAATATGATAAAATATATTTGTCCAAATTCAAAGAGTTTCTGAGAACAGGATTAAAAATTCATATCGTACTGCAACTGTTGGGTACGCCCCGACATTAAAGGCGAAGAAATCAAGTTTATACTGCGGATTTTGTTTTTGAAAGTTTTTTCTATCATAAATATTTTCCGCCACCTTTGTTTCCATGCCTTTGGCATGGATTTTTTTACTTTATTGATATGAATAATTCATTTAAAAGGAGGTATTTTATGGAAAACAGAATATCTGTAGTCAGCATTATTGTTGAAGAACTGGACGCAACTTCTGTTATCAATTCCCTCTTGCATGAATACGGACAATACATAGTGGGCAGAATGGGCATTCCCTACCGTGAGAAAGGCGTTTCCATCATCTGTGTGGTGCTTGATGCACCAAACGATGTAACAAGCAGTCTTTCAGGTAAGCTTGGAATGATAAAAGGCGTCAAAGCCAAAACCGTTACTGCAAAACAAACAAATTAAGAAAGGCAAACATCATGAAAAAATTCTTATCTGTTATCATGTCCGCTGTGCTGCTTTGCGGCGCACTTACAGCCTGCTCCTCTGCACCTGCTGCAGAAGCAGAACCAACACCAGAGCCAGCCCCTGAGGTTGTGGAAGGTATCGACATCAACATTGCTGGTATGAGCGGTCCTACATCTATGGGCCTTGTTTCCATGCTGGACAAGGCTTCAAAAGGCGAAACTGTAAACAACTACAACTTTACACTTGCAGGCGCTGCTGACGAAATTACACCGCTCCTTGTAAAAGGCGAACTTGATATTGCTGCTGTACCTGCAAACCTTGCATCTGTTCTTTTCAACAATACTGAGGGCAAAATCCAGATTCTTGCTGTCAACAACCTTGGTGTTCTCTATGTTGTGGAACAGGGCGAAACAATCAAAAGCTTTGCCGACCTTAAAGGCAAAACAATCTATTCCACAGGCAAAGGCACAACACCTGAATATGCACTTAACTATCTGCTGACACAGAACGGCGTTGACCCTGCAGCAGATGTGACAATCGAATGGAAAAGCGAAGCAACAGAAATTGTTGCAGTGCTTAAACAGAACCCTGATGCAATTGCAGTGCTTCCACAGCCATTTGTAACAGTTGCTCAGACACAGGTTGAAGGCCTTAACGTTGCTCTCAGCTTCAATGACGAATGGAACGCACTGGGCAATGGCAGCAGCCTTGTAACAGGTGTTATCGTTGCAAGAAAAGCCTTTGTGGAAGAAAATCCTGCACAGGTTAGCGCTTTCCTTGATGAATTTAAAGCATCCACAGAATTTATCAACACAAATGTCAGCGAAGGTGCTGCTCTTGTTGAAGCTATCGGCATTGTAAAAGCTGCTGTTGCAGCAAAAGCTATTCCAAACTGCAACATTCAGTTTATGGAAGGCGCAGAAATGAAAACTGTTGTAAGCGGTTATCTGCAGACATTGTTTGACCAGAATCCAAAAGCTGTAGGCGGTGCAATGCCAACAGACGAATTCTACTACTCAAGATAATTTATGAAAAACAAATCAAAAATTGAAAAATTAATGGCCGTTGCCGCAGCGCTTTTGCTGTGGCAGCTGGCAAGTGTAATAATAGGCGAAGAAGTGCTGCTGGTATCACCTTTAAAGGTTTTAGTGCGTTTAAGCCATCTTGTTTTTGAAAAGGCATTTTACAGTGCAGTAGCTTTCAGTTTTGTAAGGATAACCTTTGGTTTTGTTCTTGCTGTTATTGCTGGTTGTGTCTTTGCGACAGCCGCTTATCGCTGGCACACAGCTGAAGTGTTTTTGTGGCCGTATATGTCGGTAATAAAGGCAACCCCTGTGGCTTCCTTTATCATACTGTGCCTTATATGGCTCACTTCATCTTCCCTGCCGATATTTATTGCGTTTTTAATGGCCTTGCCAATTATATATACCAATGTGCTGGCAGGCTTTAAAAGCACCGATAAAAAGCTGCTGCAGATGGCGGATATTTTTCGTTTTTCTTTCTCCAAAAAACTTAAATACATCTATCTGCCAAGCTTAAAACCGCATTTTCTTTCGGCATGTTCTGTTGCATTGGGCCTTACCTGGAAAGCAGGCATTGCCGCCGAAATTATAGGTATTCCTGACGGCAGTATGGGCGAAATGCTTTACAATGCAAAGCTTTATCTTGCCACAGCAGACCTTTTCAGCTGGACGGTGACAATAGTTTGTGTAAGCATACTGTTTGAAAAACTGTTTATGAAGCTGATAAATGCAGCATTTGACAGACTGGAGGGTTTATAATGGATATTGTTATAAAAGACTTATGTAAATCCTACGGTGAAACTGCAGTTCTTAAACAGCTTAATGCTGTCATAGAAAAAGGCAGAATTACCTGTCTTATGGGGCAAAGCGGTGTGGGCAAAACCACTTTGCTCAATATACTTATGGGCTTTGAAAAGGCTGACAGCGGTGCTGTTGAAAATCTGCCGCAGATTAAAGCCGCAGTATTTCAGGAAAACCGTCTTTGCGAAAGCTTTACCGCTTTTACAAATGTAAAAATCGCAAATGACAGTTTAACAGACAGCACAATAACAGCACATCTGTGCCAGGTTGGGCTTGGTGAGGCAGTAAACCAGAAGGTATCCACCTTAAGCGGCGGTATGAAGCGCCGTGTTGCACTTGTAAGGGCTGTGCTGGCAGAAAAGGAAATACTTTTTCTTGACGAACCTTTTAAAGGCCTTGATGAAGATACAAAAGCTGTTGTTACACAGTATCTTTTGCAGCATACAAAAGACACAACCGTTGTTATGGTAACCCACGATATAAACGAGTCTCAAAGCCTTGGGGCAAAAGTCCTTTACCTTAAAGACGGTCAGATTACAGTTTGACAATTTTTGATATAATATTACATTTAGTTTATATAAACCTCTGAAAAAACACAAAACTGATTTAAAACTCCTCTGCACCTCCTGAGCAGAGGAGTTGTTTTTTGCTCCTGCATAAGCATTGGTTCAATAATATTTATCTGTATTGCAAATTTGTGCAGTTTCATATACAATAACTGATAATACAAGTTTTATCTTTATAAGGAGAAGTTATATAGTCAGATGAAATATGTTATTGACAGACAAAACGGACAAAGCGCATATATCCAGCTGTATCATCAGCTGCGTGAAGATATTGTAAAAGGCGTTTACCCTTACGGCAGCAAGATGCCCAGCAAGCGCCTGCTGGCGGAAGAAAGTGATGTGAGCGTTATCACCATAGAACACGCCTACACTATTTTATGCGAAGAAGGCTACACCGAAGCACGCCAGCGCAGCGGCTACTTTGTGGTTTACCGCCAGAACGATTTCAATTCTGCGGGTGAAAGTGCCGCACCACATACAGTGACCGCTGCTAAGCACAGTACAAAAAACGAATTTCCCTTTTCTGTGCTGGCAAAAACAATGCGCAAAGTTCTGGCAGACTACGGTGACAGCATTCTTATAAAATCTGACAACTGCGGCTGCAGTCAGCTGCGCAGTGCCATATCAGCATATCTTGCACGCAGCAACGGCATTCAGGTAAAGCCTCAGCAGATTATTATCGGCGCAGGGGCAGAATACCTGTACGGGCTTATTGTTCAGCTGCTGGGCAAAAACCGCATATTTGCTCTGGAAGACCCAAGCTACAGCCAGATAAAGCAGGTGTACCGTGCCAATGGCGTTAAATGTGATATGCTTAAAATGGGTTCTGACGGTATTAAAACCAGCGAGCTTAACCGCACAGGCGCAACCGTGCTGCATATAACACCTTTTAACAGCTATCCAAGCGGCGTTACCGCAAGAGTATCCAAACGGTACGAATATCTGCAGTGGGCACATGATAAGGGCGGATATATAATAGAAGACAACTTTGACTCGGAACTTACTGTTTCTTCAAAAAATGAAGACACTGTTTTTTCTTTGGCAAACAAAGGCAATGTTATATACATAAACACTTTTTCTCAGACAATTGCGCCGTCAATGCGTGTTGGTTATATGGTGCTGCCTGCCGAAATGGTAAACACTTTCCAAGAAAAACTGGGGTTTTATTCCTGCACTGTACCTGTTTTTGAGCAGTATGTACTGGCAGAGCTGATAAATAACGGCGACTTTGAAAGAAACATCAACCGCATAAGAAGAATGAGAAGAAAAAACAAGCAGTTTTAATTCCTTACAGCAAACAGTTAATGCTATTCCAGGCAGCCTGTATAAAGAACACTTTAATTTGCTATATCAAAATGGTTCTTCAGTCTGCTTGGAATGGCATTTTTACTTCGCCCATCAATCTGGTTATATAAATTTCTTTTTGTTTGGTTATTTATTTATTACCAAATATACCATATACTGTATACAGTAACAAAACTTAAACGAGGATTAAAATATGAAAAAGAAAAAATTTACCGTAAAAGATCTGGCAATGGTCGGCGTTATGGCTGCTATTGTTTTTGTTGGCAATCAGCTTCAGCTGCCTAAAATTCCTACTCCTCTTGGCCCTACACGCATTCACCTTGGCAATGTAATGTGCATTCTTGGCGGTTTGCTGTTTGGCGCAGTACCAGGCGGCCTTGCAGCAGGCATAGGCGGCGCTATCTATGACCTTCTGGACCCATTTTATGCCAAGGAATTCTGGATTACATTTATTCTCAAATTCGGCATGGCTTTTGTTGCTGGCCTTATCGCAAGCGGCAAAAAGACAAAATTCAAGGTTGTTGCTGCTGCTGTTATAGGTTCTTTAAGCTATGTTGTGCTTTATCTTGGCAAAACCTTTATTGTTGAATATCTTGTCATGGGCAATCCATGGCAGACAGTTGCAGGTGTGCTTATAACAAAAGGCACAACAAGCCTTATCAATGCATTGCTTGCAATGGTTGTTTCGGTTATTCTTTACTATATGATAGAACCTGCTTTAAAACGTGCAGGCCTGCTTGATAAAAAACAACGTTAATATATCTTTAAACACATTACGTTTTCATCAGTATTTCCCATATAAAAGGAGTTTTTTATGTCCTATCCAAGAGTTTTGACAATTCAGGATATTTCCTGCGTTGGTCAGTGTTCCCTTACCGTTGCCCTGCCTGTTATCTCTGCATGCGGCGTGGAAACCTGTATTCTTCCATCTGCCGTACTGTCCACCCACACTGGCGGTTTTAAGGGCTTTACCTTCCGCGATTTAACCGACGATATGCCCGCAATCAAAGACCACTGGGTTAAAGAAGGCATTAAATTTGATGCTATCTACAGCGGTTATCTTGGCAGCACAAAGCAGATTGACTACGTTGCAGATATATTTGGTGCCGTTGACAAAGAAACCACTTTAAAAATTGTTGACCCTGCAATGGGCGACCACGGCAGACTTTATTATGGCTTTGACAATGAGTTTGTGCAGGCGATGAAAGAGCTGTGCAAGGTTGCTGACTATGTTATTCCAAATATTACCGAAGCTGCTTTTCTTACCGACAGCGAATACAAAACCGATTATGACCGTCAGTACATTGACATGCTGCTGGAAAAATTCAGCGCTATGGGCTGCAAAAATATTATTATAAGCGGTGTATCATACGATGCTGATACAACAGGTGTTGTGGTGTACAAAGACGGCGAATACAGCTATTATCAGCACAAAAAACTGCCAAAAAGCTGTCACGGAACAGGCGATATATTTGCCAGTGCCTTTGTGGGCAGTGTGGTAAAAGGCAAAACAGTTGCTGAAGCTGCAAAGATTGCTGCCGACTATGTTGTGGAATGTATAAAAGAAACAATAAAGGACGAAAGCCACTGGTACGGTGCAAAATTTGAGCCTGTGCTTGGCAAGCTTATTGAAGCTGTCAACGGTTAATGCTTAAATGTTAAACTGATATTATTTATAATATTACTTCCTGCAAAAAGCTCTGCAATTTAAAACTGCAGAGCTTTTTGTTTGCGCTTAATAAAAATATGTCATTCTGAGCAAAGCGAAGAATCTCTTTATCTTGTCAAACCGAGAGATTCTTCGGAGTATAAACTCCTCAGAATGACGTTCTTTAATACATTATTATTTTAAAAATTCATTTTTGCTGAGCGCTTTAAGATAAGCGTTCAAAAATCCCTGGATTTCGCCATCCATAACAGAGTCTACCCTGCCGTCTTCAAAACCTGTGCGGTGGTCTTTAACCAAAGTGTATGGCATAAATACATAACTGCGTATCTGGCTGCCCCATGCAATTTCCTTCTGCACACCTTTGATATCTTCAATCTTGTCAAGATGTTCCTGTTCTTTAATCTGTGCAAGCTTTGCACGCAGCATTTTCATACACATATCCTTGTTCTGAAACTGGCTGCGCTCGTTCTGGCAGGCAACAACAATACCTGTTGGTATATGTGTAAGGCGCACAGCAGAAGATGTTTTGTTAACGTGCTGACCGCCTGCACCAGATGCACGGTAAACGTCCATTTTGATATCTTCTTCTCGGATAACAATTTCTCCGTCGTCTTCAATTTCAGGCATAACTTCGCAGGAAGCAAAAGATGTGTGGCGTCTGCCCGAAGCATCAAAAGGTGATACGCGCACAAGGCGGTGAACACCGTGTTCGGCTTTAAGGAAGCCGTAGGCATTTTCCCCTTCAACCGAGAAAGAAACACTTTTTATACCAGCTTCGTCGCCTTCAAGATAATCTATGGTTGTGGTTTTATATCCTGCTTTTGCGCAGTATTTGCCGTACATACGGAACAGCATTTCGCACCAGTCCTGGCTTTCGGTGCCGCCTGCACCAGCGTGAAGTGTGATAATTGCGCTGTTTTTATCGTATTCGCCTGTAAGCAGGTTTTTAAGGCGCAGCATCTCTATCTGTTCTGTAAGGCTGTCTGCTGTGGACACAATATCACCTTCAAGGCTTTCGTCCTCCAGTTCTTCATACAGTTCAATCATGGCTTCAATATCGTCAACTGCCGTGATGATATCATCAACCGACTGCTTTTTATCCTTGAGCACTTTAATCTGGCTGAACACCTTTGCCTGTTTTTCTGGATTGCCCCAGAAATCAGGGTTTTGTGTGTCCACCTCCAGCTTTTCAATCTCCATTAAAATATGGTTATAGCTTACAGCATCCTTCAAATCGTCTATCTGGCCCTTTGCATCTGCTGCAATTTTTTTATAATCGTCAATTATTATCATAATTTCCCTCAATTTTCACAAATATATACTAATATATAATATCATAATAATATTTCACAGTAAAGTTTTTTTAATCTTTACTTTTTGCGATTATTGTAATAATATGTAATATATGTATTTATATTGGGAGTTTTTATATGATTAATTTTGTTGGTTGCACCTGTGATGTGTGCAATGAAAAATTTACAGCAGAAAGTGATATCGTTGTATGTCCTGAATGCGGTACACCGCACCACCGCGAATGTTATAAACAGACAGGTCACTGTATCAATGAAGCAAAACACAGCGAAGGCTTTGAGTGGAAAGGTCCTGAGCAGGAATTTCACTACAACGACAATCGTTGCCCAAGATGCCAGACCGAAAATCCTAAAGATGCAGTATTCTGCGAAAACTGCGGCATAGCTTTGGCTCCACAGGCAAAAGCAAATCAGTCCCATGGTCCTATTCCACCAAGCTTTGAAGATTTTAAACAGCAGCATCAGAAAACATCTGTGGTGCCCCCTGTTCTGCCAAAAGCTCTTGAGGGTGAAATTGACGGTGTAAGCTATAAGGATATTGCCATTTATGTAGGCGAAAGCGCACCTTATTATATCTATCACTTTAAAAACCTTCAGGCAAAAATCAAGCATTTTCGCCCATTCTGCTGGTCTGCATTTTTCTTTGACGGTTTTTATTACCTCTACCGCAAAATGTGGTTTGAAGCTTTGTCCATCCTTGTTATAAGCAGTATTTTTGCTGCACCAAGTATGCTTATGATGTTTACCGAAGCTGGCATAGTTGACCCTGGCATCCTTGCATCTGTAGGCAATATCGACACTCTTGTTATGATTGGCTCTGTGCTTACCTTTGCATACAAGGTATTCCTTGGCTACTGGGCAATACCAAGATACCAGAAAAAAGTATGCCGTGACCTTAAACGTTTAAAAGAACAAAGCACCAGCAACAACGATTATTATGCAACCATACTGCGAAAATCAGGTCCAAGCAAGGTTATGCTTTATATTGGTATTGCCTTTTGCATACTGTATCTTTTTATTTAACCGTTTAAAGTAGAGGCTGTTTTTCAGTCTCTATTTTTATCTTAAAATTTGTGCAAAAAAACAAAATTTTTTTGATAAATTTATTGACTTATACAGTTTTAACTGTTATAATAAATTGCTGACTGAGAAAGTCAGAATCCTTGCCCTGTATTAAGGCAGGGCCAATAGTCCAGAAGGAGGTGCAATATAATGCAGAAATACGAAGCAATGGTTGTTATCAGCACAAAACAGGAAGAAGATGTAATTAAAGGTCTCGTTGAAAAATTCACAAGCCTTATCTCCGAAAACGGTACACTTGTTTCTGTTGATGAATGGGGCAAAAAAAGACTTGCTTACATGATTAACAAAGAAACAGAAGGCTACTATGTGCTTTACACATTTGAAGCTAAACCTGAATTCCCAGCAGAGCTCAGCCGCAGACTCAAGATCACAGAAGGTCTTCTCCGCAGCATGATTATCGCTCTTTAATTTAGGAGGAACAAAATGAATGTTGTTTGTTTAGTTGGCAGACTTACTGCTGACCCTGAACTGCGTCAGACACCTAACGGCACAAACGTTTGCAGCTTTTCAGTTGCAGTAAACCGTGCTTTTGCAAATGCAAACGGTGAAAGACAGGCAGACTTTATCAACTGTGTGGCTTGGCGCCAGACTGCTGAATTTATCACAAGATATTTCAGAAAAGGCCAGAACATCGGTCTTAACGGCACAATCCAGACAAGAACTTATCAGGATAAAGACACAGGCAAAAACCGCACAGCATTTGAAGTTGTTATCAACAACGCTTATTTTGTAGAAAGCAAGGGTTCTTCCCAGGGCTCCTACAACAACGGCGGTTACAGCAACTTCCAGGAAACTTCCAAACCAGCAGGAATTCCAGCATCTTTCTCCACAGGTGAGTTAGATGATTTCTCCAGCATCGCAAGTGATGACGGAGATTTACCGTTTTAATTTTTAAGAAGGAGGCTTATCTACCATGGAAAGAAATGATAGAGAATTTAAAGGCGGCCGTCCAGTAAGACGCAGCCGTAAAAAAGTTTGCAGCTTCTGCATGGAAAAAGCAGAAACAATCGACTACAAAGATACAGCAAAACTCAGAAAATACATCTCTGAAAGAGGCAAAATTGTTCCAAGACGTGTAACAGGCACATGTGCACAGCACCAGAGACACCTTACAACAGCTATCAAAAGAGCTCGTACAGTTGCTTTGCTGCCATACACAAACAACTAATTTGCAGCTTTGCTGAAAAGACAGTTTTAAAGGTCGGGATTTCCCGACCTTTTATTTTTTATCTGCAAAATATTATATTTTGTTATTACACAAAAAAGGTTGCCTTAAAAACGTTAAGGCAACCTTTTTATTTTATCAAAATTTTATTAAGTTTCTGGCACAACTGCATCTTCCACATTTATCTCTGGTGTAGTTTCCAGGCTTATATCTGGTGTTGGCGTTGGTGTTGGCGTTGGTGTAGGTGTCGGGGTAGGTGTCGGTGTTGGTGTCGGTGTTGGTGTTGGTGTTGGTGTTGGCGTTGGCGTAGGACTTGGCTTTGGTGTTGCAAAAGGTTTGTCATTTGCAACATAAACAACCAACACAGTATCCTTGCCTATCTCCTGCCCTTCACCTATGCTTAACTGAGCAACCATACCTGATACAAACTCTCTGGTCTGGTCAACATATTCCACTGTATATGCTATACCTGCCGCATCCAGCTTTTCCGCTGCATCGTTTATGCTTATACCAATAATATCTGCAGGCACATACAAAGCTTTTGGCCCCATGCTTACTGTAAGGTATACTGTTATACCTGCTGTCACCTGCGTGTTTTTATCTGGAGACTGCTGGCAGATTTTGCCAGCTGCATAGGTATCGCTGTAAGCCTCCAGTTTAACAAAAGTATAGTCTTTCTGATAATTGCTGTCGGCAATTACTTCGGCATAATCTCTGCCCACGAAGTTTGGCAACGTATTTAATTCTTCCTGCTGAGAGAATATTGTTTCACCTTCACTGTAAGGGTCTTGTGTTTCAGAGTTTTCTTCCCCTATATTTTTAAAAGCAAGCAAAAGAACAACAACCGCAGCAACCGCAACTGCCATATACATTGCAGCTTTTTTATAATCTTTTTCTTTTGCTTTTTCAGGTTTGCTTTTTACTACAACACCTTTATCATCCAGCATCATAACAAAATCGCTTACTTTATCAAGACGCTCTTTTGGATTTTCTTTGGTTGCATATTTCAAAGCTTCCACTGCATGCTTTGGAAAAAGACGATATATATCCTTGCTTTCAAAAGCAGTTTTATCAAGATGTTTGCCCGTAACCGAATAATAAATCAGACAGGCAAGGGCATATACATCGGTATAAATATCCTGAAACCTGTCAGAATAATACTGCTCAGGCGCAGAAAAACCTTCAAAAAGCTTGTATGCAATATGTTCATTTTTTGTGCGCAGGTCCTGGATTGCAAAGCCTGTAAGTGCAAGGGTGTTGTCTGGTGTAATGATAATTGTTTCATCACTTATGCCGCCATGATGTATATTCAGCTTTGACATTTCGTGCAGCAGCTGAAAAACAGGCTGCAGCATCCAGCGGATTTCTTTAAATGTGTACGGTTTACCCCTTTTAATAAGCACATCTTTAAGGGGAACACCTTTGATATTTTCTGTCACTGCATAGGCTGTTTTGTTTGCAACAACCAGGTCCAGTACCTTTGGCATTGCTGTACTGTTTATATTCTGCATGGTTCTGTACAGTTCTATAAAATCGTAAAGCAGATTTTTAAACAGAACCTGTTTATTCTCCTGAACAAGAACTTCGTTGCCAACGCGCGGCGCCACCAAAGTTACAGGCAAAAATTCCTTTACAAAAACTTTTTGCTGTGTATCGGTGTCAAAAGCAATATATGTTGTGCTTTCACCATCTATTGAAAACACATCACCTATAACATAGTTTTTAAGCTTTGTTCCATAGGAAAGAGTGCCGGGTATGGTTTCTTTCCCTTTTTGAAAAAATCCACACCAGACACATTTTTCTTGGTTATTTAATTGTCCGTTACAAAATATACATTCAGACATTAAATATCTCCTGCCTATTAAAGTTCAGGCAAATCCTCTGTATTTTCAAGGTTGTTCCAAACATTCTGAACATCATCATCTTCATCAAGAGCGTCAAAGAACAGTGCAAGTTTGCGCAGTGCTTCTTCGTCATCAACTCTTGTGTAGTTGTTTGGCACCTGGCTTGCTTCAGCACTTGTTACATTATAGCCCATTTCGCGCAGTGCATTTGCAACATTGCCAACCTGAGATGGGTCAGTTTCAAATTCAATAACGCCGTCTTCTTCAAAGGAAACATCGTTTGCGCCTGCTTCCATGCAAGCTTCAAGTGCTTTTTCTTCATCAACATTTTCTTCTTCACAAACGATAACGCCTTTTTCTTCAAACATAAAGGAAACGCAGCCGCTTGTGCCAAGGTTACCGCCAAATTTGTCAAAGTAGTGGCGAACATTGGAAGCTGTTCTGTTTCTGTTGTCAGAAAGGCATTCTACGATAACTGCTATACCGCTATGACCGTAGCCTTCATATACAATGCTTTCGTATGCTGTTTTGTCGTCACCTTCTGCTTTTTTGATTGCACGCATAAGGTTGTCCTGTGGCACGTTTGCCGCACGGCCTTTTGCAAGCAGGTCACGCAGACGGGAGTTGTTGTTTGGATCTGTGCCGCCTTCTTTAACTGCAACAGAGATTTCTCTTGCAAGTTTTGTAAAAACCTTTGCTCTTGCAGCGTCGTTAGCGCCTTTTTTTCTTTTAATTGTACTCCACTTGGAATGTCCTGACATTTTGAGTATCTCCTATATTATAAAATTTAATACATTATTATTTATAGCTCAATAGCTATATGCCAACTTATATATTATCACACTTTTTTACAAATGGCAATTATTTATGTGTCTGTTATGAATATTTTTTGCCATACTGTTTATAATAAAACCAGGAAAGGAGTGTTTATACTATGGCAAAAAACAAAAACCAGAACAGAAAAAACTCTAACGAACAGCAGAATCAGCAGAACAAACAGGAAAACCAGCAGAATCAGCAGAAAAACCAGAAGTAATTTTGCATAGAGATTTCTGCAAAGATATAAACTGTATCTGATACACTGTGATAAGCAGATAAAAAGCAGGCTTGAGTGAAGTTTCAGTCAAGTCTGCTTTTGCTTTACATTTTTTACTGTTTGCCTTCTTTTATACCATCTGCGCTTGCAACACTGAAGATTGTTTTAAAGAAGATTTTTACATCATTTTTAAAGGTGATGTCTTTTACATAATCACCGTCATATTTCGCCTTGATATCAATCGGCAGCTCATCTCTGCCCATAACCTGTGCCAGACCTGTAAGTCCCGGACGCACATCGTTTGCACCATATTTATCGCGTTCGGCAATAAGGTCAAACTGATTCCACAAAGCAGGTCTTGGACCGATAATACTCATTTCGCCTTTAAAGATATTAAATATCTGCGGCAGTTCATCAAGGCTGGATTTGCGCAGAAATCTGCCGATTTTTGTAATTTTGCTTGCAGGGTCGGCCAGCAGGTGTGTCGGCACATCCTTTGGCACATCGGCATACATTGTGCGGAATTTTAAAATTTCAAAATGGGTTTTACCCTTGCCCACCCTTTTCTGCTTAAAAAGCACAGGGCCCTTGCTGTCCAGCTTGATAAGGATTGCCAGCACAAGCAGTACTGGTGAAAGCACCACAATTGCACAAAGTGATAAAACTATATCAATTAAACGTTTGATATACTGATACATAAAATTCTCCGTTATTAATAATGGTCTTCGATAATCATATGATTAAATGTAGGCACCATATCTTCAATCTTCTTCAAAAGCTTTTCACGCTCATTTTCATAGGCTGTTGCCTTAAGCTCCAAAAGGTCGGTAAAGAAACGTGAGGCATCCATTTTAAGGGGTGCGCCAATAAAGATTTTGTTGTTGTCTGTTTTACGCAGACCTTCTTCGTCCATAAGCAGCTCTTCGTAAAGCTTTTCGCCAGGACGCAGACCTGTAAAGACAATATCAATATCCTTGTAAGGAATAAGCCCTGACATCTTGATAAGGTTTTCGGCCAGTGTGACAATTTTAACTGGCTCGCCCATATCAAGAACAAAAATTTCACCGCTTTTTTTGCTGATAGCACCAGCTTCCAGCACCAGAGAAACAGCCTCTGGAATGGTCATAAAGTAGCGTATAACATCTTTGTCTGTAACTGTAAGTGGCCCGCCCTCTGCCAGCTGTTCTTTAAACAGCGGGATTACAGAACCATTGGAGCCAAGAACATTGCCAAAACGCACAGCTGCAAAAGTTGTTGTGCCTTCGGTATTTTCGGCAATATTCTGTATAATCATCTCGCAGATACGTTTGGTTGCCCCCATTACATTTGTAGGGTTAACAGCCTTGTCGGTAGAGATAAGAACAAATTTTTCAACATTGTATTTCTCTGCACAAAGTGCACAGTTATATGTGCCAAAAACGTTGTTTTTAACAGCTTCTTCAGGGGCATCTTCCATAAGCGGAACATGCTTGTGGGCTGCTGCATGGAAAACAACATCTGGTCTTAACTCGTTAAACAGGTCATCAATTTTCTTTGTGTCACGCACAGATGCAATTCTTACATCAAGGTCAAGCTTTTTGCCGTATTTGCGCTTAAGCTCCTGCTGTATAGAGTATGCACTGTTTTCGTAGATATCCACAACTATCAGTTTTTTAGGTTTGAAGTTTGCAATCTGACGGCACAGTTCGCTGCCTATAGAACCGCCGCCACCTGTAACCATAATAGTTTTGTTGTTGATAAAATTAAAAGCCTCTTCTGCAAGCACAATTGGCTCACGTCCAAGCAGGTCTTCTACCTTAACATCGGTGATGCGAGAGAGAATATCCTCGTCGTCCTTGATAATTTTTACGATGTCAGGCAACATACGGATATTGCAGTTTGTGGATGCACAGATATCCAGTATGCGTTTTTTGTTCTGACTGTCAAGGGTTGGAATTGCGATAAGTATAGTTTCTATCTGGCACTGCTGACAAAGTGCTGGAATATCATCTGTTGTGCCAAGCACCTGCACACCAAGCAGGTTGCGGCCGACCTTGTTTTTATCATCGTCAACAACACAGATAACGTTCATCTCTTTTGTTGGGTTTTTGTTGATTTCGTGCAGCAGGGTTGATGCGGCATCACCTGCACCCACAACCAGCACTCTGCGGCGTTTTTTGCCCATTTTGTTTATTTTGATGTTGCGGTACATACGATAAACAAGGCGGATATACAGCGTAAATGTGGTTGCAAACATCGCAGACAGACCATAAACGCTTAACGGAATGCGGCGTTCCTGGAACAGAATAAGTGTCATAACCACAAATATACACGTAGCAATAACCGACGACATACAGCAGCGGAATATCTCTACAATTTCTGCATAACGCCACAAACTGTCATACATACCTGTTGTTGCATAAACAATTGCAAAGCAGCTTACAAACAGAAAACAGCTGGAAACAAGCAGGCTGAAATAAGCCTCCATATCCGCACGTCCGGAAATGAGAACCCATGTAAGAGAATATGCAATGGCAACCACCAGTATATCCATAAGCAGCAGAATTGTTCTGCGGTGCTTTGACAGCAATGCCGTTGTTTTTTTATTTATATAGTCAGACATAAGCGTCTCCCTAAACAAGTTTCTTTTTAATCCTTATAATTTTACACCATTTTACAGTAATAATCAATTAAAAACATAAAAATACTTATATATAAAGCAGTATTTTCACATTATCAATAGTATTTCCACATAAATACGTACAAAACAGGCAGTCTTTGTCAGACTGCCTGTTTGTATACTGATATAATTTAACCTGTACTTTTTATTTGCCGATTTCAGCAAGGATAAGGTCCGGGTTCTTTTCTGTTGCCCAGTTAACATTCCATGGGCTTGTAAACAGCAGAAGTTTGCGGTTTTTAAAGTCTTCAACACATTTTGTGTCGGAAGTAAGGTTGAGCTTTTTAACCTCAATCTCTTCGTTTTCAATCCAGCGGATATGTGCATAAGGAAGCGGTGTTATGCGGATATCAACATTGTATTCGGTTTTGAGACGGTGTTCCAGAACTTCCAGCTGAAGAACGCCAACAACGCCTACAATAACCTCTTCCATACCGCCGCCCAGCTCTTTGAATATCTGGATTGCACCTTCCTGCGCAATCTGTTCCATACCCTTTACAAACTGTTTGCGCTTCATTGTATCCACCTGGGAAATACGTGCAAAGTGCTCAGGCGCAAAGGTTGGAATGCTTGCAAATTTAAAAGGCTTTTTTGCCGTTGTTATTGTGTCACCGATAGAGAAAATACCTGGGTCGAAAATGCCGATGATATCCCCTGCAAATGCTTCATCAACAGTTTCGCGTTCACTTGCCATAAGCTGTGTGGACTGTGCAAGCTTAATTTTTTTGCCAGCCTGAACGTGAAATACGTCCATGCCTCGTTCAAACCTGCCGCTGCAGATACGCATAAATGCAATTCTGTCTCGGTGAGCCTTGTTCATATTGGCCTGAATTTTAAATACAAAAGCAGAAAAATCTTCGCTTTTAGGGTCGATAAGGCCTGCGTCAGAATTTCTTGCCAACGGTGATGTTGTAAGCGCAAGGAATTCTTTGATAAACGGTTCAACACCAAAGTTTGTAAGGGCAGAGCCAAAGAAAACAGGAGTGAGCTTACCTGTGTTGATTTTTTCGCGGTCAAAATCTGCCGCTGCGCCTTCGATAAGTTCAATATCGTCCTGCAGCTGCTGGTGAAGCGGTGCTGTAAGCAGTTCGTCCAGATTGTCATCGCCGATTTTGGCCTTTGTTGCAATAGCCTGGTTTACACCTACCTTGCCGTCGTGGCTGAAAGCAATGATTTCCTGATTGTTGCGGTCATAAACGCCTTTAAAATCTTTGCCGCTGCCGATTGGCCAGTTCATAGGATAAGTTTCGATACCAAGCACATCTTCAATTTCCTGCAGAAGGTCAAACGGGTCCTGGCTTTCGCGGTCCATTTTGTTGATAAATGTAAAGATAGGAATATTTCTCAGTGTGCAAACCTTAAACAGTTTTTTTGTCTGTGTTTCAACACCTTTTGCAGCGTCAATAACCATAACTGCGCTGTCTGCTGCCATAAGTGTGCGGTATGTGTCTTCGGAGAAGTCCTGATGTCCAGGTGTATCAAGAATATTTACGCAGTATCCGTCGTAGTTGAACTGCATAACAGATGATGTAACAGAGATACCACGCTGTTTTTCGATTTCCATCCAGTCGGATGTTGCTGCACGGGCACCTTTTTTACCCTTAACAATACCAGCCTGCTGAATTGCACCGCCGTATAAAAGCAATTTTTCTGTAAGTGTTGTTTTACCTGCGTCAGGGTGAGAGATAATCGCAAAAGTGCGGCGTTTATCAATCTGATTAACAAAATCTTTCACAGTTTTCCTCCATTTATAATTAAATATAATACTATAGTATTGTATATTGTTAAAAAATCCTAAACTATTAAAACATATTTGTGTATTACTTGCAAGTTTTTATTGCATTATTTGTACAATTTTTTCATAAATATATACAATTTACCCCTTTTAAAGAATTTTTTTTTGATATATAATAGTATTTGTAGAAATATGAACTATTTAAATCAACTTGAGAAAAGGAATCTGAATATGCAATACACCATTAAGAACACTCATCTCACGCTTACCGTAGACAGCCTTGGCGCACAGATGGTCAGCATCAAAAACGAAGCAGGCGAAGAAATGCTGTGGCAGGCAGACAAAAGCGTATGGGGTTACAGCGCACCTGTTCTCTTTCCTTGGACAGGCAGAATGAAAGAGGGCAAATTTATCGTTGAGGGCGAAGAATTTGCAGCGGCAAACCACGGTTTTATACGCAATGTGGAACACACTCTTGTTTTAAAAGAAGATAATCTTATTATATTTGAATTCAAAGCAAATGCTGAAAGCAGAAAAAAATTCCCTTACAATTTTGTTTTCAGAACCAGCTTTGTGTTAAGCGGACATTCTGTTCACCACAAAATTGATGTTACAAATATAGACAGCTGCAACCTTGGCTTTGGCCTTGGTTTTCACCCTGGCTTTAACCTGCCTTTTGATTCAAAACACAAAACCGAAGATTATTATATAGAATTTGACACACCGCAGTCACCGAAAGTTGTTACCTTCAGCGACCGTTTTCTTACAGACGGCGGCAGTTATATCTATGGCGAAAACATCTCTCAGATTCCGCTTAAGGACAATTTCTTTGAAAATGATTCTCTCCTTTTCTCTGGCCTTACTGCAAAAACAGTGTCCATTGTAGAAAAAGATACAGGCAAACGCATAGAATTTGATGTACAGGATTTTCCTTATGTTACACTGTGGACAGCAGCAACACCTGTTACAAAATTCTTCTGTGTTGAACCTTGGCTTTCCACCCCTGACAGGGAAGATTCTTCCCTGCATTGGGACAAGAAAGAACATGCTATAAACTTGAAACCGGGCGAAGCTTATCATATCTTATCCAGAATGAGAATCACAAGATAGCAGTTTTATTATCTGCTTTTCCAATATAATATGCAAAAATCAACCGCCCTGTTTTTCAACAAGGCGGTTTTTTGTTTATCTCTATTTAAGCTTTTCTTTTGATATTTTTTTCTGTTCAATGCGCAGTTCCACAACTGCTTTTGCTATTGTAAAGCAAACCGATGTAAGCGGAATAAACACCAGCATACCAGCAACACCAAACAGATTGCCGCCAACTATAACTGCGGCAAAAACCAGTATAGGCGGCAGACCAACTGAGTTGCCAACAACTTTAGGGTAGATTACATTGCCTTCTATCTGCTGTATAATAAGGAACATAATCACAAACCATACTGCCTGCATTGGATTTATCATAAGAATCAGAAATGCGCCTACCGCACAGCCGATAAATGCCCCTACAATAGGGATAAGCGCTGTAACCATAATCAGCACACCTACCAACAGTGCGTACGGCATGCGGAATACTGTCATGGCAACTATAAACATACTGCCAAGTATAACCGCCTCAAGACACTGACCTGATAAAAAGTTGGTGAATGTGCGGTTTGCCATGTGCAGAACATCAACTATGCCGTCTGCTGTATTCTCTTTAAACAGTGCATAGATAAGCTTTTTGCAGCCTCTGCCCAGCTTTTCTTTGGAGAACAGAATATATATACAAAAGATAAAAGCCAGTATAAACTGGGTGATTATATTGACAAGCCCAGTGATAAGGCTTGTGGAAGAAGCTATAACACCGCTTGCAATACTTTGAACCGCTTTTATTACCGTTGCAGAAATGTTGGACCACTCTATCTGCAGTGAGTTTACAGTTTCTTCGGTAAGGTTATATTTGGCAGCCAGGTCAGCAACAATCTGCGGCAGACGGTCGTAAAGCTTTTGCAGTTCTGCAATAAGCATCTGCAATGTGCTGGCAAGCTCTGGCACTGCAATAAACATAACCAGATACACCACAAATACAACCATAAGCAGAGTTATAACAAAAGCCAGCGGACGTTTTGCCTTTTTAAGCTTTTTAAAGCGGTTTAAAAGCTTTTTCTCCACAAATGTCATAGGTACATTGATAACAAACGCCATTGCACCGCCTATGGCGAAAACACCAAAAACACCCCAGAGATATTTAAGGCCTGAAAGTACAATGCCAAATTCTTTAAGCAAAAAATAAAACAGTATTGATATAAAAATTATACGCAGGATACCTTTTGTCTGCTTTTTATTAAATTCCATGAATACACATCCTTATTATGATAGCTATACGCTATCACAGTTTTGTGATAATTGTATTAAAAACCGCCATATAAATCAATAAGTTTTTAATTTAGTATTTTTTGTATATGTGTTTATTTTATAAACCATTTTTAGTTTGTATATATTTTTATAATTTGTAAAAAATAAAAAGTTTATTTTTTTCTTAATTTCGATTTTGCCATTTACAATACAAAAACTTTTTGTTACAATGAAGCCGAAATTAAGCTGTTAAACAATAAGCTTTATTATAAAAACAAAAAAAATTAAAAGAGAGGTAAAAAACATGAACTATCGTTTAGAAAGCGACTCCGTTGGCGAAAAACAGGTTCCTGCAGAGGCTTACTATGGTGTACAGTCACTCAGAGCCAAAGAAAACTTCAACATCACAGGCAAGATGATTCCTACAGTGCAGATTTACTCCCTTGCAGAAATCAAAAAAGCATGTGCAATCGCAAACAAAGGCGCTGGCACACTCAGCGCAGAAATTGCAGACAAAATTGTTGAAGCTTGTGACGAACTGCTTGCAGACAAATTCCACGGCGAATTTATCACAGACCAGATTCAGGGCGGCGCAGGCACATCCACAAATATGAACGCAAACGAAGTTATCGCAAACATTGCTCTTGAAAAAATGGGCAAAGAAAAAGGCGACTACAAATTCTGCCATCCAAACGACCACGTAAATATGGCACAGTCCACAAACGACGTTTACCCAACAAGCCTCAAACTTTCTATCTATAAAACAGGTATGCAGCTTACTGCTAAACTTGACGAACTGTACAATGCTTTGATGGCTAAAAGCGAAGAGTTCCGCAATGTTCTCAAACTGGGCAGAACACAGCTTATGGACGCTGTACCTGTAACACTTGGTCAGGAATTCCACGCCTATGCTTCTGCAGTGGCACGCGACAAAAAACGCATTGAAAATGCACTTAAAGAAATGCTGGTTGTAAATATGTCCGCAACAGCTATCGGCACAGGCATCAACTCCAGCGAATACTTCTTCAACAACATTGTTCCAACACTCAGCGAAGTAACAGGTCTTCCACTTACACAGTGCGACGATATGATTGACGGCACACAGAACATCGACGGTTTCTCGGTTGTATCTTCTTCCCTTAAAACTTGTGCTATCAGCCTTAGCAAAATGAGTAACGACATCCGTCTTATGAACGGCGGTCCAAAAGCTGGTCTTGCAGAAATCACAATCCCTGCAAAACAGAACGGTTCTTCCATCATGCCTGGCAAAATCAACCCTGTTATCCCAGAAGTTATGAACCAGTGCTGCTTTGCAGTTATGGGCAACGACTTTACAGTAACAATGGCTTGCGAAGCAGGTCAGCTGGAACTCAACGCATTTGAACCTGTTGTATTCAACAGAATTTACGATTCCATGTCCATGCTTATGAACGGCATCGACACACTTATCGTTAACTGCATCAACGGTATCGTTGCAAACGAAGAAAGATGCAAAGACCTGCTTTATCACTCCACAGGCTTTGTTACAGCACTCTGCCCTGTTATCGGTTACAAAGCAAGCGCTGACATCGCTAAAAAATTCCTTAAAGACGGCACACCAATTGTAGAAGGCGCATTGGCAATGGGCGTTACACAGGAACAGCTTGACGAAGCACTCAACGCAGAAAAACTCTGCCGTCAGTTTGACAAACATTAATAAAATATATAAAGGAGAACACCACAATGGACAGAAGAGAAATTGCTCTTAAAGCTCACAAAGAATGGGAAGGCAAAATTGAAGTTGTTTCCCGTGCAAAAGTTACAAACAGAGAAGAACTTGCTGTGGCATATACACCAGGCGTTGCTGAACCTTGTATTGAAATCCAGAAGGACGAAAGCAAAGCTTATGACTACACAAGAAAAGGCAACCTTGTTGCTGTTATCACAAACGGCACTGCTGTTCTTGGACTTGGTGATATCGGCCCAAGCGCAGGTATGCCTGTTATGGAAGGCAAATGTGTTCTCTTTAAAGAGTTTGCAGGCGTAGACGCTTTTCCTATCTGTGTAGACAGCAAAGACCCTGACGAAATTGTTAACGTTATCTACAAAATCTCCAAAAGCTTTGGCGGCATCAACCTGGAAGACATCGGCGCACCAACCTGCTTTGAAGTTGAAAGAAGACTTAAAGAAATGTGCGACATTCCTGTTTTCCACGACGACCAGCACGGCACAGCTATTGTTGTAACAGCTGCTATGCTTAACGCTGCTAAACTCAAAGGCAAAAAACCTGAAGAACTGCGTGTTGTTCTCAACGGTGCAGGTGCTGCAGGCATCTCCATTGCAAGACTTCTTATGAGCGCAGGCTTTACAAATATGACACTTTGCGATATATTTGGCATTCTTGTTGAAGGCGGCCAGGCAAACACAGATGCACAGAGAGAAATGGCAAAGGTTACAAACAGAGAAATGCGCACAGGCACACTTGCTGATGCTATGGTTGGCGCAGACGTATTTGTTGGCGTATCCCGCGGTAACCTTGTAAACGAAGAAATGGTTGCTTCCATGAACGAAAAACCAATCATTCTTGCTATGGCTAACCCAACACCTGAAATTATGCCTGACAAAGCACTTGCTGCGGGCGCATACATTGTTGGCACAGGCCGTTCTGACTTCCCTAACCAGATTAACAACGTGCTTGTATTCCCTGGTATCTTCAAGGGTGCACTCAAAGTAAGAGCAACAGATATTACAGAAAGCATGAAACTTACAGCTGCAAAAGCTATTGCTTCTGTTATTACAGACGAAGAACTTAACCCAGAATACATCATTCCAGACCCATTTGATCCAAGAGTTGCAAATGTTGTAAGCGAAGCTGTTGCGGCAGAAGCAGTAAGACTTGGAATCAACAGAATTTAATTTTACAAAAATAAAATTTAATACAACAAACTAAAGTGTCATTCTGAGCGCAGCGAAGAATCCCCCTATCTTATCTGATTGAGAGATTCTTCGTCACCTGCGTTTCTCAGAATGACATATTTTTATTATCATGGTGATTTGTGCACACATGACTTTTGTCAATTTATATTTACAATATCCATTGATTTTTTTGTTGTTTAAAAGTAGTATATAATTATAAAAAACAAATAATTTTTCAAAGGAGATTTGTCTATGAAATTCAGTGAAATACCTTATATCCGTCCCGACGTGGAAAGTATGATTGAAAAGATAAACAGCCTTGCAGACAAATTTTCTGCAGCTGACAGCGCAGAAGAACAGCTGCGTATTTTCAGAGAATTTGAAGAAGAAAAAGGACATTTTTCCACCTACAAGTGTATGAGCGATATACGCAACTCTGCCGACAGCACCGACCCGTTTTATGTTGAAGAACAGGATTTTTACAACCAATGCACACCAAAGGCTACACAAAGCTTTACCGCCTTTGAAAAGGCTGTGCTGGAAAGCAAGTTTAAACCTGAACTGCGCAAAGAACTGGGCGATTATTACTTTGACCGCATGGAAAATGCACAGAAGGTGTTCTGCTCTGAAATTATGGATTTGATGGCAGAAGAAAATGCACTTTGCTCACAGTACGAAGCAGTTTATGCCTCTGCACGCATTGAATTTGACGGCAAAGTGTGCAATGTAAGCCAGCTTAATGCATACCGCCAAAGTCCTGACAGGGCAGTGCGTAAGGCAGCTGTTGAAGCAGAAGGCAGATTTTTTGACAGCCACCGAGAAGAAATTGAAGGCATCTATGACAGGCTTGTTAAAAACCGCACCCAGCAGGCAAAAATCCTTGGTTTTGACAGTTATGTGGATATGGCATACGTTATGCGCAACCGCAGCTACACAAGAGAAGATGTGGCAAAATTCCGCAATCAGATACTGGAAATTATTGTACCAAAAACTGTTGAGTACAAAGCTCAGCAGGCCAAAGCTATCGGCACAGATGATTTTAAATTTATCGACAATGATTTCTTGTTTGCCGACGGCAACCCAGACCCAAAATATCCTATACCTGAAATTTTAAAACGCACACAGCAGATGTTTGGTGAAATGAGTACCGAAACCAAAGAACTTATCGACCTTATGTGCGAAAACGAGCTGTTTGACATTGAGCCCCGCAACGGCAAGCGCAATGCAGGCTACTGTGAAAATATAGAAGATTTTGGCTATCCGTTTATCTTTTTTAACGCCAACGGCACTGCAAAGGATATCGAAACCTTAACCCACGAATGCGGCCACGCACTTAACTCTTACATTACAAACAAGGAAATACCTTATTCCTCCATACGCCATGCTCCTATGGAAGCCTGCGAAACCCACAGTATGAGTATGGAATTTCTTACAACCCCTTGGCACCACCTTTTCTTTGAGGAAGATGCAGCCAAATACAGCGAAAGTCACACAAAAGGTGCATTGTACTTTATTCCTTACAGCATTATTGTGGATTACTTTCAGGAGCTTGTTTACTCTAACCCTGACTGGACACCTGAAGAAAGAAACAGCTGCTGGCTGGAGCTTGAAAAGCAGTTCCGTCCATATATAGACTTTGGTGAACTGCCATTCTACAGCCGTGGCGGCGGCTGGCAAAGACAGATACATATAACCTGCATACCATTCTATTACATAGATTACACCGTTGCACAGACAATGGCACTGCAGTTTTTTGCACTGTATCTTAATGACCCAAAAGCAGCTTGGGAAAAATACATTAAATTTGTAAAAATCGGCGGCAGAATGGATATAAAACAGCACATAGAGCACTGCGGCCTTACAAGTCCGTTCAGTGAAAACGGTCTGGATAAAATATGCACACCTGTGTTTGAATGGGTGGAAAATCTCAAAAAATAGTACACCATTTCAAACTTTATCCGTCAAATTAAAAACATAAAAACAGCACTGAGCGTTTTGCTCAGTGCTGTTTTTATGTTTTATTCGATAATTTCGCCGTCGGTTGTTATAAAAATTTCTTTTGGCGGTGTGTGGGAAGAAAACTGGAACGGTGTGATAACCGCTGCATAACAGCCTGCGTTTTCCATTGTTACAATATCCCCCGCTTCCAGTTTTGGCAGGGAGATGTTTTTTGCCACAAGGTCTGCTGCAGTGCAAAGGTTTCCACACAGTGTCACTGTTTCGGTTTCAGCTGCTTCTTGGCTGTTTTTTATCACTTTAAAACAAAAAGCATCAGGTTTTGTGTAAAATGGTTCGTTTGGTGCAGGTATTCCGTCCGCATAGCCTTCTACCATTGCCGCAAGGCTTGGACGTGTAAATCCGTTAAGTGTGCTGCTTAGAATAACAAATGCTGTGCCGCGGGAATACTTTTTATCCAGCACCTTTGTGGCATATATGCCTGCTTTGCCGCAAACATATCTGCCTGTTTCTATAAGTATTTTCACGTCGCCCATTTCGGCTTTAAACTGTTTTATTGCTTCAGAAGTTTCTTTGCCAAGTTTCTGCACATTTACAGGCATATCGTCTTCAGCAAAAGGTATGCCTATACCGCTGCCAAGGTTTACAAACTTAAGTTTGATTTCCAGATGCTGTTCCACCTTTTTGCAAAGGTCAAACATTTTTCTGTGATATGTGCTGATTACATCACCGTTAAGCTCCTGACTTTTGCTGTGGACGTGTATGCCGATAATTTCCACATTGGCAAGGGATTTTATCCATTCTTTGTGTGCAAAAAGTGCTTCCTGGTCTATACCATATTTTGCCGCAACACCTTTGTCGCTGTCAAAGGTAAAATCAGGGTTGATGCGCACACCAATCAAAGCTTTTATCCCCTTTCCTGAAGCTATTTCATCTATCGTTTTTATTTCGCTGAAACTGTCGGCAATAATAACTGCTTTATCGAATGCAGCAGCAATATCCTGCCTTGTCTTGCCAGGTGTTGAATAATATATTTTTTCTTTTGTAAGGCCGTTTCTTTCGCCCAGCAAAACTTCACCAAGGCTTGCCGCATCTATGCCAAAGCCGTTCTTCACCACAGCTTTAACAATTTGGCTGTGCGGATTTGTTTTTGCCGAATAAAGAAACTGCACATCTTCAAAACTGTTTTTAAGGTTGTCTATGCTTTTTTGCACAGTGTTTCCATCGTACAGATAAAAACTGTTGTATTTTTCGGAAAGCTTTAAAATCAGATTATTGTTTTTCATACTATCACCCTTTTACATTATATATCAGATGCCACAGCATAAGCAATAGGACAGTGTATCAATAATTGATATACTGTCCTGTTTAATATTGTTATTAAAGTATTACACAGATAAGGCCCTGACAGCCTTCGTTGATAACACGTTCGATAGTTTCCTGCAGTTTACCCCTTGCTTCCAGAGGTACATTGAGCAGCTTGTTGCTTAAGCCTTGGGTTACAAGTGTCTGCAAAGACGAGCCAAAAATATCCGACTGCCATATTTCCAGTGGTGCATTTTCAAAATTTTTAAGCATACTGTTTACCAGTTCCTCACTGTTTGCTTCACTGCCAACAACAGGGCTTACCTCGGTGCATATATCCGCCTTGAGTATATGCAGCGACGGTGCACTGGCCTTTAAGCGCACCCCAAACCGCTGGCCCTGGCGGACAATCTCTGGTTCTTCCAGCCGCAGCTGTTCTATGGTTGGCATAACAATACCATAACCTGTGCGGTTTACCTCCTCCAGTGCAGGAGCAATAATCTCGTACTGATTTTTAGCTTTTATAAGCTGGGTTATAAGCTTCATAAGCGTCCATTCATCCCGCACATTTTCTCCTGTAAGACTTTCCAGTGTTTCATAATAAATGTTTTTATCCATCTGCACCGATATGTTTGCCACACCTGTTCCAAAATCAACACTGTCACACTTTGCACTTATAACATTTTCAGCTGTGGCAATATGCTGTGCAGCAGTATCTATGTCGCTTATTTTCTTCACATTGCCAAAAACTGCCTTTATGCTGTCGAACAGCTGTTTTTTATAGACAAAATCGCCCTCCTGCACAGCAATCCACTTTGGCACGTCAAGGCGGATTTCCTTAAGCGGAAATTCGGTCAGTGCAAGGGCAAGTATATGTTCTATCGTCTGTTTATCCATCTCAAGACAGTTTACCAGCACAGTTGCCACACCGTATTTTTCTTCCACCTGTTTTTTGATACGCTGGGCCTCGGCAGTTTGCGGTGCCGCACTGTTTACAACTATAACAAAGGGTTTGCCCAGTTTTTTAAGCTGTGACACAACGGTTTCTTCAGCACTTATATAGTTTTCTCTTGGTATATCGCTTATTGTACCGTCGCAGGTAACCATAATGCCTATGGTGGAATGTTCGCTGATAACCTTGTATGTGCCTATTTCCGCCGCCTTTTCAAAAGGGATTTCCTGCCTATACCAAGGAGTTTTAACCATACGGGGTTTTCCGTTTTCGGTGTCACCCCGTGCCCCTTTTATCATATAACCCACGCAGTCCACAAGACGCACACGCAGATTTTTATTTTCTCCTATGGTTATATCCACACCCTGCTCAGGTATAAAATTGGGCTGTGTGGTCATTATTGTGCGTCCTGCTGCAGACTGAGGCAACTCGTCAATGGTGCGCACCTTTTTATCTGCATCCTGGATATTTGGTATAACCAGTGCTTCCATAAATTTTTTTATAAAGGTGCTTTTGCCTGTGCGCACAGCACCTACAACACCTATAAAAACTGCGCCCTGAGTGCGCTTTTGTATATCGTCATAGATATTCATATACTGCCTCCTTACCGCTCAAATGCAGGGATAAAAAGCATGCTGTCCTGTGTAAGATATTCTTCCTGCAGCATATTTTCTTCCATAATAATCTGTGGCGAAACATTGTGATTTTTTGCAATGTCAAAGATTCTGTCGCCCTTTTTGCCATAGTATATAACTAGTGCTTCGCTTATATCCTGTTGTGGCTTATCGCAGTTTTCTTCAAAGCCTGTCAGCAGTTCCACCAGCTGTTTTTCTATTATAAAGCCTTTTGCAGATATATTTGCCGTTACTGTGCTTTCACTGCAGCTGTGACCTGCAAGGGACAGCACAACGCATATTTCGTCGTATCTGCCGCAATTTTCCAGCCAGTCAAGCAGTATATCTTCTGTTTTTGTAAAACACTCGTATTCGTCCTGGGTGTTTTTTGCTATTATATGTGCAGTCACCTTGGATTTTACAGTTGTCTTGTTTATTTCGTAATAGCTTTTTACAGGTGAAATTTCAAACCACACATCGCAGATTTTATAATCTGCGCCTGCAGCATCGCTTAACTGCACTGCAATTGTTTTGTTTATACTGTGTATATTTGTGTCCACCAGCTGACGTGCCGGCTGCTTTTGATATTCATAGCGCCGTGAAAATCCGTCTCTTACCGCCATAATCTGCTGCTTTGCAAAGGCCAGAGCATCAATCTGCACCGTTATCACCGCTGTATGCTTTTTATCCTCGCTGCTTTGTGAAATACCAAAGGAAGCCACCGACATCTGTGGCTGTACCACATTGTTTTCGGCAATATGCGGCATATCCACAATCTGATTATATGCAAAAGACTGGCTGCAGCTTTGCACATCATCACTGTCATCAGCAGTATAGTATATATTTGCATTCACTTCCCCTTTTACACTTATTTTATCGGTGTGCACCGTAACTGCAGGTGTTTGAATATCGGTGGTTACTCGCAATATTTTTTGAGTGTTTTGGGGCAATGGCAGTGGATTTTCCATAGTGAACTGGCGTATGTTCTGCACAGCAAGAGCAAAGCAGTCCAGCAACGTGTTATCACAGCACACCGTGGAAGAATCCAACGCTGTCACAACACTGGTTTCCTGGGCAGAATAAACCCTTACATTAAACATGTATGCACCGCGCACATCTATGCGTGTTGGGTTTTGGGGGCGTGTGTTTACATACTGGCAGCTGCCCTGTATATCAATAAAGTTTGCGGTGTACTCCCCAACTTCCAGCTGTTTTTGAAAAGGCAGTTTCTGGGTGACCACATGCAGCTTTTTGCTTTGCGGCGACTGATAGCATATACTCACCTTTACAAAGCCTTCGATGGTAAGCTTTGTCTGCATAATATATTTTTGTGTTATAAGATGCTCCATTGTGGTTTTTATAATCTTGAACACAGGTGCATCATAGTCTGCCAGCAGGATTTCTGTCTCTACTGGCTGTTCAAAGCTGACATCTGCTGATTTTGCTGTGGAAGGCAGTTTGTCAAAAAATAATTTAGTTGCCATATTTATCTCCTCTCCTATCTGGGAAACTGTTTCCCTGCTAAATATATATTGAAATAAAGATAAAATATGCTTTTTGCGGCAATACTATAAAAAAATGCAGGAGATAATATGTCCAGAAAACTCAAAACAGCCCTTGCCAGAAAAATTATAAATGTAACCGACGAAAACATTGATGACGAAGCACTTATACATGCTTTGCTGGAGGAAGAACTTTTTGTAAATCCCGAAAGCGAAAAGCTTACCTTTGGTGAAAAAGCAGCAGATGCCCTTGCCAAGTTTGCTGGTAGCTGGCTTTTTATAATATCCTTCTGCCTGTTCCTTGTAGGCTGGATAGTCATAAATCTTTACCTTATATACAATCCTTTTGACCCATACCCCTTTATACTGCTTAACCTTATTCTGTCCTGCCTTGCCTCTGTACAGGCACCGCTGATAATGATGAGCCAGAACCGCCAGGAAGAAAAAGACCGCCGCCGTGCCGAAGGTGATTACAAGGTAAGCCTTAAAAGCGAAATTATTATTGAAGATATCCATTATAAGCTTGATAAGATAATAGAACAGCAGGAGAAGCTGACCAATGCTGAAAATAATGTGATTAAGGTTGAAAAGGATCTGTAAATGGGTTATTATATAAGCAGTAAAAAACAATATACGGAGGATATACCTATGGGCAACATCTGGCATGATATCAAACCAGGCAGAATAAACGCAGATGATTTTATTGCGGTTATTGAAATTGAAAAAGGCAGCAAAAACAAATACGAACTGGACAAGGAAACCGGGTTTATTATCCTTGACCGTATTCTGCACACATCAACGCATTACCCTGCAAACTACGGTTTTATCCCTCGCACATACGCAGACGACGGTGACCCATTGGATGTGCTTGTTCTGTGCAGCGAAACCATACGTCCAATGAGCCTTGTAAGATGCCACCCAATCGGTGTTATTACCATGCTGGACGGCGGCAAGCTTGACGAAAAAATTATTGCCGTTCCATTTGACGACCCAACATACAACGAATATAAAGAGCTCAGCGAACTGCCGAAACATGTGGCTGACGAAATGAGCCATTTCTTTACTGTTTACAAGAGCCTTGAAAACAAGGACACCGTTGTAAACGACACAATGGATGCAGCTGCCGCAAGAGAAATTATCGACAAATGCCGAGAAAATTATATTGAAAAATACTGCAAATAATATCTGATATTTAAAGCTTGACTGCCATAAGGCAGGGCAAATATTTTGCCTTATATGCCCGTGGCAGTTTTGTTATGTTTACTATTTTTTAAACTGATTACATGGAGGATGGTTTATGTTTGGCAGCATTGTCGGAAATTTTGCAGGAACAGCATACTTTTTATATTTTCAGCTTGCAGGCATTCTCCTGACAGGTTTTTTGCTAAAAAAAGAAAACATCTTTGCAAGACTTATAATCGGAAGTGCATTCGGCTCTCTTTTGCTTATGTGGCTGCCTGCCTTGTTTGCTTTTTTCTTTAATTTTACCCTTACGGCACATATTTCTGCAGCTGCAGCAATTTTGCCCGCTGTTATATATTTTTTAAAGCGCAGAATTTTTGGCAGCAAAGATTTCAAATATATCTGCAGTTGTATAAAACACAACAAATTATTCTGTCTGCTTTTTTGTGCAACCTTTGTACTGTGGTGCTGGCTTTTGCACACCCACATAATTCCTTACAGGACCGGCACAGGCCTGTGGACTGGGCAGAGCACCTATGGTGATATGAATATGCATCTGGGCTTTATAACCAGTATTGCAAACCAAGCCAGTTTTCCGCCGCAGTATTCTCTTTTTCCTGGCACAAAACTTGCCTATCCCTTTTTAAATGCCGCAATTTCTTCCAGCATATATCTGTTTGGCGCTTCTTTGCGCTGGGCGTATATTCTGCCTATGCTTGCCGCATTTTTACAGGTGTCTGGCTGTGTATATCTGCTGGCATACACAGCATTAAACAGCCGCGCAAAAGCCGTATTTACCTTTGTTTTGTTTTTGTTTAACGGCGGTTTTGGATTTATTTATTTTTTGGGTTTAAGCAAGGATATCCCCTTTTCTTTTAAGGATATTTTTACAGGATACTATACAACCCCTACCAATCTGACAGATTTCAATATACGCTGGGCAAACACCATTGCAGACATCCTGCTGCCGCAGCGTGCTTCGCTTTTTGGATACTCCATTCTTTTTTGCTGTATATGGCTGCTGTATCAGGCTGTGTGGAACAGCAAAAAGCCGTATTTTTTATACGCAGGCATATTTGCTGCCGCTTTGCCGCTGATACACACCCATTCTTTTTTGGCCATCGGGCTTATAAGTGCTGCATGGCTGCTGCAATATCTTTATCAGCACACTCACAAAAGCACCAGCCACAGATGGTATGGTGCCCAGATACTTTTTATCTTTACAGCAGTTATGTGTGCTGTGCAGTATTTTAACCATAGCGGCTGTCTTTCTTCACAGCATTTTATGGCAATTGGTTTAACAGGTATTGGCTGCTGCATAATATATGGCACTTTTATCCTTTACAGATATATAAAGCAGGGCAATATGCAAGATATTGTTTATTCGTGGGGAATATATCTTGCCATTGTCATTGTTTTGGCTTTTCCGCAGCTGTTTGGCTGGACCTTTGGGCAGGTGGCTTCGGGCGGATTTTTACGCGGGCACTTTAACTGGGGCAATCTGGGAGATTTTTACCCTTGGTTTTACATAAAAAATCTTGGTATACCGCTGCTGCTTATAATCGGGGCGGTATGCAAAGGGAAGCAAAACATACGCAAATTTATTTTTCCTGCATCGGTTATATGGTTTGTTGCTGAGTTTATTATGTTCACCCCAAACACCTATGACAACAACAAACTGCTTTATGTGGCATATATGCTGCTGTGTATTGCCGCTGCAGATTTTGCGGCAGATGTGTATGCAAAATTCGAATCTGTCCATAAGCACCGTTTTATATCTGTCTGTGCCGCTGTTTGCTGTATATTCCTCTGCACATTTTCTGCCCTGCTTACCCTTGGCAGAGAAGCTGTATCAGAATACCAGATTTACAGCCAGTCTCACCTTGAACTTGCTGAATATATAGAACAGAACACCTTGCCACAGGACGTTATAATGACCAATACTCGCCACAATAACGAAGCGGTTGCCCTTACAGGGCGCAATACTGTGTGCGGTGCCGACCTATTTTTATATTTTCACGGCATAGACACAACACAGCGCAAAGAACATCTTGCTTTGATGTACAGCCAGCCTGCAGAAAATGCAGAATTGTTTGAAATATATGATGTAGGTTATGTGGTGGTTTCATCCTGGGAGCGCAGTGAGTATACCGTTGACGAAAAATACTTTGAAACAAACTTTGAAAAGGTTTTCAGCAACGGCAATGTTGATATGTATAAACTGAAATAATAAAAAAGCGTATCGGATTTAACCGATACGCTTAATTTTTTTGATTTTAAACAGATTATTCTTCGCTGCTTTCAACTGTGGAAGCAATATAAAGCTCGTTCATCTGTTTTTCTTCAATATAATCAGGGCAACCAGACATAATTTCGCCGCTGTTCTGTACTTTAGGGAATGCAATAACATCACGGATAGAATCCTTGTGAGCCATAAGCATGCAAAGACGGTCAAGACCGTATGCCATACCGCCGTGTGGTGGTGCGCCGTATTTATATGCTTCTACAAGGAAGCCAAAGTTTTCGCTGATGCGTTCTTCTGTAAAGCCAAGTGTTTTGAACATCTTGTGCTGAAGTTCTGGGTTTGTAATACGGATAGAGCCGCCGCCAAGTTCAACACCGTTAAGAACCATATCGTATGCTTTTGCACAGCATCTGCCTGGGTCTGTGTCGATATATGGGATATCTTCTTCCTTAGGCATTGTAAATGGGTGGTGTTTTGCAACAAAGCGCTGTTCTTCTTTGTCATATTCAAACAGTGGGAAGTTTGTAACCCACAGGAAATTAAACTGTTCTGGGTCAAACAGTTCAAATTTTTTGGCAATATGCAGGCGAAGTGCGCCAAGGGATGCATAAACAACGTCCATATCGTCAGAAGCAACAACAAGGATAACGTCGCCTTTTTCTGCCTGTGCTTTTTCTCTTACTGCAGCAACCTGTTCTGCTGTAAGGAATTTTTCAAAGCTGGAAGTTTCTGCGTCAGCTGTAAGTCTTGTATAAGCAAGGCCTTTTGCGCCATAAGTTTTTACAACATCAACAAGTTTGTCGATTTCTTTTCTTGTAAGCTTGTCTGCAAGACCTTTTGCATTGATACATCTTACACTGCCGCCACCTTCGATTGCAGATTTAAACACAACAAATTCTGCAGCTTTAACACATTCTGTAAGGTCAACAAGTTCAAGGCCAAAACGTGTATCAGGTTTGTCCACGCCATAGCGGTTCATTGCTTCTTCGTATGGCATTCTTGGGAATGGTGTCTGCACATCAACACCAAGAATTTCTTTAAATACGTGTTTAACCATACCTTCGTTCATTGTCTGAACGTCAATTTCGTCAACGTATGCCATTTCCACGTCAATCTGTGTAAATTCTGGCTGACGGTCAGCACGCAGGTCTTCGTCACGGAAGCAGCGTGCAATCTGCACATATCTGTCATAGCCAGAGAGCATAAGCAGCTGTTTGTAAATCTGTGGGGACTGTGGCAGTGCAAAAAATTTACCTGGCTGAACACGGCTTGGCACAACATAGTCGCGTGCGCCTTCTGGTGTAGATTTCATAAGCACAGGTGTTTCAATTTCGATAAAGTCGTTTTTATCAAAATAGTCACGCACTGCGCGCACAACCTTGTGGCGAACAATAAGACCGTCGTGCATTTTGCTTCTTCTCAAATCAAGATAACGGTATTTAAGCTTAAGTTCGTCCTTAACATTGATATCGTCTTTGATTTCAAAAGGTGTTGTCTCTGCTTTAGAGAGAATTTTAAGTTCGCCAACCTTGATTTCAATTTTGCCTGTAGGGATATTTGGGTTGGCTCTTTCACGCAGAACAACCTCACCCCTTGCCATAACAACAAATTCTGTGCGCAGCATTTTTGCTTTTTCAAGTGTTGCTGCATCGCAGTCATCGCCAAAGTTAAGCTGAACCACGCCCTTTGTGTCACGCACATCGCAGAACACAACAGCGCCAAGGTCGCGCACCTTTGCAACATAACCTGCTACTGTTACTTCCTGGCCAACATTGGCTTCACTTAAAGCAACGGAGTAGTGGGTTCTTCTTAAATTACCCATTGTTTCCATAAAAAAACCTCACTTTATATATAAACAATTATTTTTATTATATCTGGGCATAATAAATTTCATCTTTATATTTTACCATTAAAACAACAAGGTATCAAGCCTTTTTAGCCCGATACCTTATATTTTTAGCCTTTATATGTCAGATTTTAAACACCAGCTTTAACAAGCCCTTAAACAGCTTTGGGCTTTTAACAATAACAACCTTCATAAATCACCACTCCTTGCAGTTATTGTATGCAAAAAAACACTGTTATGGCACTTAGCTGCATACATATCAAAACGGACAGTTCAAAAACAAACTGTCCGTTTTGATTTTATTATAGCATTATTCAGCTTTTAAAACGCAGATTTATTCTTCGTCTTCGTCTTTTTTTCTTTTAACGATAAAGAAGATGATACCGCCGATAACAACAACTGCTACAATAACAATCCACATTGGGAAGCTTGTGCTTTCTGCTGTTGTTTCTTCAACCACAGGTGTTTCTTCTGTTTCTGCTTTACCTTCGTATACAACTACATAGCTTGCAGATTCACCTGCTGTGCTTACGATATGGCCGTCTACCACTTCGCTTGCAACTTTTACAAGTTCGCCTGCTGCATTTACTGTGTAAACTGCATAATCTGCAATATCTTTGCCTGCTTCTGCTTCAAATGGAAGCATAACTGTTGCTGTACCGCCGTTAAGGTTGCTGATTTCCTTGTCGCCTGCAACAATCTGAACTGTTACAACTTTTGCTGCTTCTTTGCCTGCAAGTGCAGATTTCTGTGCGTCTGTAAGGGATTCTGCATCTGCATTCACAAGTCTGATTTCCACATCACTGTTGCCTGCCTGCTGTGCAATTTCTGCAAGAGCAGCTGCGTCAAGTTTAACTTTACCGTCTGTAAGTTCGATAACTGCATCCTTGCCGCTGTCTGCAACTGTGCTAAGTGCATCGGAAGAAACTTCTGCTTTATTTACAACGCCTTCTGTTGCCTGTGTAAGTGGAAGCACAACTGTGCTGCTTTCGCCTGTTGCTTCAACAACTGCTTCTGCTGCTTCTTTGCCAACAGATGCAACGCCTTCTGTAACTTCTACAGATTCTTTTACTGCTTCAACAACAGCTTCACTTGCTGTTTCTTCTGCAATTGTTGTGTCTGCTGTTTCAGGCACTACAACAGGTGCAGGAGTTGCTGTTGGTGCAGGTGTTGCTGTTGGTGTTGTTGTGCTTGCTGCAGGTGTCTGCACCGGTGCAGGTGTTGGTGTTGCTGTAACCTTGCTTGCATCAAATGTGCCGCAAACTGTGCAGTTGCCCTGTGCATTAAATGTGTGGTTGCCTGTTGCTGCAATTGCACGGCTTTCGCTTGCACCGCATGCACATACTCTTGCTTCTATGCCAGCTGCAGAGCATGTTGCTTCTTTTGTTGTGTACCAGCCGCCGAAAGAGTGGCCTTTTGCTGCAATAACAAGGTCTGCTGCTTTTACTTCTGTTGTGCCTTCAGCATCGCTGTAAAGTTTGCCGCATTCACAAGCCCAATGTGCTTTTGTGCCTGTTTCTGTACATGTTGCTGCTTTAGCGGCAACTGCTTTTGGTGCGTGGCTGTGAATTACATATTCACCGTTCATAAGTACAAGTTCTTTATCGCTTGTAAAGTTTTTAGTTGTAATTTCACTTTCTGCCACAGTATCTTCTTTGATGGAAACTTCCAGACCGCTCATATCTGCAGAACCTTCTGTTACAAACAGATATACGCTGTTTACTGTACCGCCGTTGATGTCAAGAACACCAAGGTTATTTTTTGTGCTTGGGTCGTGGAAGAAGATACCTTTGTTTGCACCTTCGATTGTACCGCCGTTGATAACAAGTTTGTTTGTACCTGTTGCGCTGTTGAGGAACTGGCGGAGTGCACGGTATGTAGATTTAACAGTACCGCCGTTGATTGTTGTTACAGCATCTGTTGCATCTGTATTTGTAAGTGTATCGATACCGTAAGCCATATCTGTGCCGCCAAGGTGTTCGATTGTACCGCTTTCAACAGTAAGTGTGCCGCGTGCATTGGAGAGAACTGCAGAGTATCTGCCCCAGCCGCTGTTTGTTGTTGCTGTAACTGTGAGTTTACCTGTTTTTGCAGCGCTGCTGTCTTTTACAGTAAGGTCGCCGCCTTTAACAACGCCAATAAGTTCAAAGTTTTTAGTTGTTGTATCTGTACCTGTGATTGTAAAGCCGTTGAGGTCGAGTTCTGTTTTGTAGTTTACAAAAACAGATTCGTCCATATCAAAGCTTGCATCAAGTTTGATTTTTTCTGCACCTGCAGCGATAACAGCTTTAAGTTCTGCTTCGCTGGAAACTGCAAGTGCATCAATTTCTTCAACACCAAATGTGCCGTTGCTGTTAGTTTCAATTATATAACCTTCAGCAAGGTAATCTGTTGGGTCTTCAGCAAATGTACCGCCGCTGATAAAGCCATATACCGGTGTATCATAGCATATTACACCTTCAAATGTACCACCGCTGACAGAAACATTGCCTTCAGCCATGGTAGTTGATGTATTGCCGTTGAGAGCAAAGCTACCGTTAAATGTACCATCTTCAACATTGATAACTACATTTTCTGCACTATTTTTTGAAACAATGTATACTGCAAGATTGTAGTCTGTATCATCTGTAGTGATTGTACCGCCTGTGATGTTAAGTTCAACCATAGGAGCATTACCCATATTGAAGTTTACACCATAGCCATCTTTACTGTATATTTCGCCGCCCTCGATGTTAAGTGTTGCTTTAGCTGTTTCGCCATTTGTCCAGTTGAATACACGGACTGTTGTTTTTTCTGCGGCAAGTTTACCGCCTTTGATTGTAGCTGTGCTGCCTGCGTAGTTGTCAAGAGCATAGCACGCACCGCCAACTGTTGTATTTTCTATTGTACCGTTTTCAACAACAATTGTTCCATAGTTGCTGATTGTGTTGCTTGCATAAGCATTAGCTGCACTTGGTGTTGTGGAATGGAATGTAAGTTTGCCTGTTTCGTTTTCGCTGCTGTCTTTAACTGTAAGATTGCCGTTGTTCTTAATAAGGGCACTTGTTGCACCAGATGCATCTTCCATGCTGATTACCTGGCCGTTAAGATCAAGTGTTACAGTTTTGCCTGCAGGAATTGTGATTGTTTCGGACACTGCAAAGCTTGCGCCAAGAACAAGTTCTGACATATCTGCTGCAATAGCTGCGCGCAGTTCTGCTTCACTTGTGATTGGGTTGGATGGTTCGCCAACTGCCCATTTGCCGTTTTCTTCTGTTACTATGCAGCCTTCTTTAAGAGTGATAAGACTGCCAAACCATGTGTTGTCTGTTGGGTCTGCGGAATATGTGCCGCCGCCAAGAACAACTTTTGGCTGTTTTGTTGTATCGCCAAGGTTGTTCTGAATATCAATAACACCTTTAAGTGCTGTAAATTCGCCGCCGTTGATTTCAACTTTAGCTGCTGTATCAGCAAGAACCATACCGCGTGCTGCTGTTGCAAGGCTGTTTTCGCCAAAGTTATCGTTGGAGAATTTACCGCCATTGATAATAAGTGTGCCGCCGCTGTTGAGTACACCAACTACCCATGGGCCATGGCTTGTGCCCTGGTTGTTGCCTTCTTCTGCTGTAAGGCATTCTGTTGAGTATGTACCGCCTTTAACAGTAACTTTACCGCCGCCGTTTACGGAGATTGCCATGCTGTTGTATGGAGCTGTGTACATACCTTTCTGTTCTACTTTAACATTTTCACCTACTGTGATAGTACCGCCTGCAGCTTCGATGCCGCCACCGTACTGGGAGTAGATTTCTGTGTTGTCAATATCCACAGTTGTGCCTGTAAGAGCTTTGATGTTGAGACCGTTGCCTCTGTAGTTGTACAGTTTAAGGCCGTCAAGTGTTACTTTTGCTGTGTCTTCTGTACGCACTGTGCCGTATGCACCTGTGCTGTATTCGCCATCAGCAACCATAGTACCGTTTTTGATTGTAACAACGGATGTGCCATTGATTTTAAAGTTACGGTTGTTTGTATTTGCGCCTTCTGTAACTGTAAATGTTTTTTCGTTAAGGTCAATTGTAACGTTTTTATCTGTAATAACAACGCCATCTGCCTGTGTAATGCTGTCAAGCAAAACTACTGTTTTGCCGTCTGCATCGTTGATTGCTTCCTGCAAGGATGTATATGGTGTACCATCAACCGCTGCAACAAACTGTATAAGAACAACTTTGCCGCCACTAATTTCAGCTGTAAGGCCGTCATTATTAATAACTTCAAGTGTACCTGTGAAGCCGGATGCACCGCATTTAACGTTTGCATATTCGCCTGCAGTCATACCTGTTGCATCAATAATAACTTTACCTGCACCATAGAGAGACAATGTGTCGATAACAGCGTTTGTACCAAGTGTTACAGTACTGCTTGCTGCAACATAAAGAGGTTCGCCGCCACTGTTAGTCTGTGTAACAGCAGAGTTGATTTCAGCTGTTGCATTTGTAAAGTGGATTGGAGCTGTGCTGCCATTGCCGATAACATTCAAATCGGTATTGATATCAAATGTACCGCTCTGGAATACCATGCCCCAGAACTTGCCGCTTGCATTGCCACCGGACAGTTCGATTGTACCGCCGTTCAATGTCAGGTTGCCGTTCATTTCTACACCGTAAGAAACTTTAAGTGTTGTACCGTCTTCAATAGTGATTGTACCATTGTAGTCGGATGTGGATGCTGCGCTGCCTGCTGTCATAAAGTATGCAGCTTCAAATCCGCCTTTAAGTTCAAGGTCACCAAGCACACGTGTTGTACCGTTGCTTGTGGACTTGATGCAGGAATCTGTAAGAACTGTATCATCCAGCACTGTGGCACGTCCGGAAAGGTTTTCAATCTGTACTGTACTGTTACCACTGATAAACAGGTTCTTATATGTTGTAAGGTCTTTTGTAATCAATGTACCGCCATTTACATTCAATTCACTGCCTTCATAAACTAAAATGCTGCTTCCAGTATAATTAAATGTTGCACCTGTTACATTGAGAATACCAGTACCTTCGTATCCTATGCCCATACCGTTGTGGTCTTTAACTTCAACAACTGCATTGTTGATAATATCCATTGTTGCTGTGCCCTGCACATTGTTTGTTTCGCTTGCAGGTCTTGCACCTACCCAGAAGCCATACCAAACTGTAAGTTTGCCACCATCAACTGTTACATTATTGCGTGCTGCAAGGTAAGAAAGGTCTATTGTGGAGTTTTTAAATACAACTTCACCATCATTTTTACCTGCTGCGCCGTATTCTACATCAGAAATGTGAATACCATAAGAACCATTTTTAAGGGAAGCTTCTGTAGATGTAAGGTTAGCATTTTCAAAGATAACTTTGCCGTTACCTTCACCGCCGCGACCTACATACAGCCAGCCTTTGCTCCAGTCAACCTGTGCTGTACCAGTAATCGTAACTGTTTTGTTACCATATACTGCACCGTTCATAGCGATTGGCGCATCACCTTCAGCCCAAATAAGCTTAATGGTATCGCCGTCCTGTGCTGTTTCAAGTGCTTCAGCTAATGTTGCAAATGGTGTGTCACCGATTTCTGCAACTGCTGTTACAACGTCATTAACAGCTTCTTCTTTAACAGTATCTTCAACAACTTCTTCTGCTGCTTCTTCCACTGTTTCTTCGGCAGTTTCTTCTACAGCTTCTTCAGCTGTTTCTTCTACAGCTTCTTCAGCTGTTTCTTCCACTGCTTCTTCAGCTGGTGTTTCGATATCAACTGTTTCGCTAACAATTGTTTCTTCCACTGGCTGAACGTCCGCTTCAGCAAATGCTGCTGTAGGGAACAAAGAAATAATCATGCACAGGCTGAGCACGCCTGCCAAAATTTTTCTTCTCATTGGAAATCCTCCTTTGTAAAATAACACTGTTATAAACTTTGTGTTTATAAGCAAATTTAAATGAGCATAGTTACTCACTATACTTATTCAACATTATACTATTGTGTTGAGTAAAATTCAAGTTAAAACGATTGTACTTTTGTACATTTTTGTGCCTTTTGTTGATATTTATAAGTATTATTTATTATATTAACAAAAAAGCGGCCCGCAGGCCGCCATTGTTATTATCTGCATTTTATTTTTTAAGATTGTCTTTAACCAGCTTAACCTCGTCAAAGCTCTTTTTAAGCTGTTCCTGTGTCTGTGTAAGCAGGTTGTCGCAGTACATTGTAACGGTGCTTTTAAGCTGCTGTGCCTGCTGCTGGCTGGTCTGGGTTATCTCTCTTGCTTTTTCGGTGGCTTTAAGCACAATTTCTTCATGGTCTATAAGGTGGCGTGCACGTTCTTCGGCACGGCGGATAATCTCTTCCGCATCCCTGTTTGCCTTTGCCATAATCTGTGCTTTGTCTTTTACAATTGCCTTTGCCTGCAAAATTTCCTGCGGCATATTGATGCGGATATCATCAATTATATCTCTTGCCTGGTCAATATCAACCACACGTCTGCCGCCAGAAAGAGGCACGCTCATACCTTCTTCCAGTAATTCTTCCAGCGCTTCAAGCATTGCTTCTATGGAAACTGCCATACGCTAATTCTCCTTTACCATTTTTTTGATAAGCTCGTCCTTTATTTCGTGTGGGACAAACTGTTCGATATCACCGCCAAATTCGGCAATCTGGCGCACGATTGTGGAGGATAAGTACATATATTCCTGATTTGTAACCATAAACAGAGTTTCAAGGTTTGGGTTGAGTTTTTTGTTGGTAAGTGCCTGCTGAAACTCGTATTCAAAGTCGGTAACAGCACGCAAGCCCTTAACCAAAGTGGATGCTTTTTTCTGCTTTGCGTATTCGGCAATAAGGCCTTCAAAACTTTCAGCTTCTACATTGTCAAGGTGTGCTGTGCATTTTTTTATCATATCAACACGTTCTTCGGTGGTGAAGGTTGGTGTTTTGGACGGATTTACCATTACAACTGCATAAACCTTGTCGAACAGCTTACTGGTGCGCTCGATAATATCAACGTGGCCTTTTGTTATTGGGTCAAAGCTGCCCGGACAGATTGCTATTTTCATTCCTGAGACTCCTTTTGAAATTTGCTAACCAGAACTTTACCGTATTTGTACTGCTTTTTAAGCTTTAAGCCGTCAATTTCAGCAGGTTTCCAGCCAAGTTCACTCTCTGCAAATATTATACCATCTTCTGCTGTTATTTCGCAAACTTTTGGCAGAATTTCGTCTAAAATTGCCATATTGTATGGTGGGTCAAGAAAAACAATGTCAAATTTATCCTTTGTAGTGCGCAAGAAGTCCTGCGAAACCATATTCACCACCCTTGCCCTGTCAAAAAGAGCACAGTTTTTAAGATTTTTTGTAACCACATCAATAGCCTTTGGTGAGTGGTCCACAAAAACGCAGAAATTTGCACCGCGGCTTAAAGCCTCGATGCCCATCTGGCCTGTGCCTGCAAAAAGGTCCAGCACCTTTGCCCCTGGGATTATAAACTGAATTGAAGAAAAAATGCCTTCTTTTACACGGTCTATGGTTGGGCGTGTGTCCAGCCCCTCCACCGACAATAGTGGTTTGTTGCGTGCAGAACCGCTTATTACTCTCATATATATTATCCTCTTTAAATGTTAAATAAATGTATAAATTTGTAGAAAATTCTGCCGTTTTGCGCCACCGCAGGCAGCTTTGCTGCCGCAGGCAGTGGGCGGCGGTCAGCCGTTAAAATAATCGTAAACTGCCTTTGCATCTCTTTCGCTTATGCCCTCGGCCTGTGCCAATTGGGCTACTGAAAGAGTTTTTATATTGGAAAGGGTTTTAAAGGCTTTCATCAGGCTTGCAGCCTTTTTCTCCCCTATACCGTCTATTTTTGTAAGTGTAACCGCATAGGCCTTGGTCTTTTGGTTTTTGCGCATATATTCAATGGAAAAACGGTGAACCTCGTCCTGTATTTCTGTGATGAATTTAAATATGCCCTTGTGCATTGCAATGGCAATTTCACCCTCTGGACCAACAAGTGCTCTGGTGCGGTGCTTTGAGTCCTTTACCATGCCAAAAACAGGCACATCTTCAAAGCTGGTGCCTTTTACAGCCTGTAAAACCGCGCTTAAATGCCCTTTGCCGCCGTCCAGCAGAATAAGGTTTGGCTTTACGCCAAACTGACCTTTTTCACCAGCATCATATCGGTTTATGCGGCGTGTGATAACCTCTTTCATAGAGGCATAATCGTCTGTACCTGCCACAGTGTTTATCTTAAAGCGGCGATATCCTGCCTTGTAAGGTTTGCCATCGGCAAACACCACCATCCCTGCCACGCTGCTGCCGTCGCCCCAGTTGGAGATGTCGTAGCTTTCGATAAATTGAGGCGGATTTTTCAGTCCCAGCAGAGCGCCAAGCTCGTCCACAAAGCGTTCGGATTTATTAAGCCTGCCGCTTTCCCGTGCAAGACGTTCCACCGCATTGGTGTATGCCATTTTGATAATTTTTGTGTTGTCACCTTTTTGTGGCACAGCAATGGTTATTTTTTGTGTTGTCTGCCTGTGGATATATTCCAAGATTGCTTCGTCCAGTGGAAGTTCGTCCAGAAAAATATTTTTGGGCGGCATCTCTCTTGAATAGAACTGCAGCAAAAAGCTTTGACGCACCTCGTTTGCGTCGGTTTCGCCAAAGAAAACGTGTTCTTTTTTATCCACAAGCCTTCCCTTGCGATAACGCAGCACACTTACCACACTGTTGCTGCCGCCGCAGGCAACGGCGATAAAATCATGGTGCTGCAGGGCTTTGTCCACAACGTTCTGGCCCTGTGCCAGCTTGTTTATGGCAATAATCTGGTCACGGATAAGCGCCGCTTTTTCAAAGTTGAGATTTTCGCTGGCTTCTTCCATACTTTTTGTAAGGCTGTCCACAATTTTATCGGTATCCTGACTGATAAATTTTGTGGCGTTGGAGATAATTTCGTTGTAATCTGCCTTGCTTATTTTGCCTGTGCAGACACCCATACATTTTTTAATGTGATAGTTAAGGCAGGGGCGCTCCTTGCCAAAATCCCTTGGAAACTGACGGCTGCAGGTTGGCAGACAAAATATCTGCTGTGTTGTTGCAACCATCTCGCGCACTGCAAAGCCAGACATATACGGGCCTAAAAATTTGCCGCTGCCGTCCTGCTGAAATTCTGCTGTAATGCGTGGGTAATCTTCTTTGGATATTTTGATAAAGTTATAGCCCTTGTCGTCTTTAAGGAGAATATTGTATTTTGGGCTGTGCTGTTTTATAAGGCTGCACTCCAAGGTAAGCGCCTCGAACTCGCTGTTGGTTACAATAACATCAAAGGTGAAAGCATTTTCCACCATTTTTGTTACCTTGGCATCGTGCACTGCCCCTGGTTTAAAATATTGACTTACGCGGTTTGTCAGTCTTTTTGCCTTGCCGATGTAGATAATTTCCTCATCCTTATTGCGCATAATGTACACGCCAGGCAGCTTTGGCAGACTTTTAGCCTTGCGAAAAAGCTCTTGTTTTGTCATAAATCTCCTTAACTAAAAAAACACCGCCCTTATAAATAAAGGCGGTGAATGTGTTATAAATTAGTCAGCAAAACCAGAATTTACAAGTTTTACCAATGCTTCAACTGCAGCTTCTTCATCCTGACCGTCAGCAATAACACGAATTGTTGTACCGCCTACGATACCGAGGGACAAAACGCCGAGAAGGGATTTTGCGTTAACTCTTCTTTCTTCTTTTTCTACCCAGATAGAAGATTTGAATTCGTTAGCTTTCTGAATAAAGAATGTTGCAGGACGAGCATGCAAACCAACCTGATTTTCTACTGTTACGTCTTTATAGAACATTGTAATATCTCCTCATAAAATAGTGCTTTGATAAGCTTAAACTGATATGTGTATATAATATAATAATTAATATAATTAGTCAACAAAATCAGGTTAAAATTTATGTTATTCACATAGTTTTAATCAAGTTTTCAGCAAATATTTGTGCAATTTAACCATGACTTTTCAACATGATTGTTAATTTTATCTAACTATTTTTTCTTTTGTTTTTTCTGGGGCAAAGGGTTGTGTGCAACATATTTTTCATAAAGGTCAGGGCGTTTTTCCTTTGTGCGCTGAAGACTGTCGTTAAAGCGGTATTCCTTTATGTTTTTTTCGTGCCCGCTAAGCAGAACATCGGGCACCTTTCTGCCTTTCCATTCGTACGGGCGTGTGTACTGTGCGTGCTCCAGCAGGCCATTATAGTGGCTTTCTTCCATAAAACCCTCACTGCTTTTAAGCACCCCTTCGCACATGCGGCAAACTGCATCGGTGATAACAAGGGCAGGCAGCTCGCCCCCTGTAAGCACAAAATCGCCTATGGAAACCTCCATATCGGCAATCTCTTCAATAACCCTTTCGTCAATACCTTCGTAATGGCCGCACACAATGGTTATATTTTCCTTTTTACTGAGTTCAATTGCAAGCTGCTGATCAAAAACCCTGCCTGCCGCTGTGGTAAAAATAACAAAAGGCTTTGAAGAGCACTGCTGTTCAATTGCTCTGCAGCAGTCGTATACAGGCTGTGTCTGCATAACCATACCGTGACCGCCGCCATAAGGAGTATCGTCCACATTTCTGTGTTTATTCTCGGTGTAGTCCCTGATATTGAAAACCTGCACATCAATTTTGCCTGCCGCTTTTGCACGGCCGATAATGCTGGTGTTTACCACCGTTTCGCACATTTCAGGGAACAAGGTTGCAATGTTAATCCTCACTGAACATACCCTCAATAACTTTTATTCTTATTTCTTTTTTGTCTATATCTGTATTTACCAGAAATTCGTCAACTGCAGGGAACATATATTCCTTGCCATCTTCTGCTTCTATTGTGTAAACATCACTGGCACCAAAGTTGTCAACAGCTTTAACCACGCCCACAACAGCATCTGTCTGGTCATTTACCACTGTGCAGCCGATTAAATCTTCAATAAAATAAGTGCCTTCTTCCAGCTCGATTTCGTCACGGTCAAGATTTATAACCTTGCCGATAAGCTCTCTTGCCTGCTCTACCGTGTCAATTCCTTCAAACTTTATGAGCACCATATTTTTGTGGCATCTTACTTCTTCGGCATCAAAAGCCTTGTAGTGCATTTTGTTTACCTTTATATAAAAGCGGTCAAATTCTTCCAGAAATTCAGGATAGTCAGCCCAGGGATAAACCTTAACCTCGCCTTTTATGCCGTGAACAGAAACAATTTCGCCTGTTTCAATATAATTCATAATATTTTACCCCGTTAAATACAATATATTAACTTTAACTAATTTAGTATAGCATTTTTCAATGCAACTTTGCAAATATTTTAAGCAACTTGGCGGCAATTTGCACATAAACTATACTGTGAAGCACCTTTGTTCAAGGTGAAAAATATTAAAGGAGATTTTTGACTTGGAGAGATTTTACTACGAAAACGGCAGCAGCCGCTGTGCAAACAACGGATACAGTAATGAAGATTTTTACAACGGATATGACAATTATACCGATGATTATAACTATTATAACCATGAAAACAGCTACAGCAGCAAAAGCAGAATAAACAGCGGCTGTAACGACAAATTTGGCAATATTAATGACATAAGCACCGATAATACCAACAGTGGCGGCAGCAGCTGCAGAATAACAAACACAGCAACCGCACAGGGTTATCTTAATACCGAAGGCAGCTATGACAGCCTGATGGTAAACGGAGAAGACAGCATAACCATTGGCTGCATTCTTGCCGACATAGAAAAAACTGCCGACAGAGAAACCGCCAATGCCGGAGACAGAATAAGATACACCATAACCTTTCGCAATATGTCAAGCCGCGAGATGTACAATGTTAAAATCACCGACCAGCTGCCAGACAGCATTAATGTTATTGCCACCAGTATCAACCCGTTTCCAAAAATGGGCGAAAGTCTTGAAGACGGCATAAACCTTGGCCGCGTGGCTGCAGGCGCAAGCAAAACACTGACCTTTGCCGCAACAGTGGCCGAGGATGTAAGTGAAGACATTGTCAACCGCGCATTTGCGGATTTTAACTTTCGTGATGAAAACGGCAGAGAACAGTCTGCTTCTACACCTGTTACAAGCGTTACAACATCTGTTGAAAGTGCAGGTATAACTGTGACCAAAACCGCCGATAAAAGCTATGTAACCGCAAAGGGAGAAGTGGTTGAGTATACAATAACCGTTACAAACAATTCTTCGCACAGTATAAGCGACCTTGTTGTAACCGATAACCTGCCAGATGACCTTGGATATGTTGAAAACAGCACCACCATCAATGGTGCCAACCCTATTGATGCTGACCCTTCAGGCGGTATTTATATAGGCAATCTGGCCAGCGGCGGACGTGTGGTTGTAAAATTCAGCGCAGCTGTAAACATCTGAAACTGAACAAAGGGGATTATATGAAAGCCATTGTAAATACTGTATCTGTGCAATACTGCCGCAACAGCAAAAACTATTGTGCAACTGCAAGCTGCACTGTAAACGTGCTTTGTCTGGACAATTTTATACAGGGAGAGGTGCTGTGCAGCACAGATGATGCCAGATGGCAGGTGGAGATTGTGCAAAAGCATAGCAGCAGACCTGTATTTTCTGCTGGAGGCACAAAATCAAAAGGCTTTTGCTTTGAGCTTGACAGCAGCTTTACATACATTCTTGTTTTTAAAGGTAACAAAAACAGTGTTTTAAGGCTTTACAGCACCCCTCTGAGCGTAACGGACATAATATACAGCGACGAAATATAAAGCAAAAATCCCACAGAACACACCTATGGTTCTGTGGGACAATTTTATACTATACTTTCAAAACAAAAACCCTGCAGATTTTTCCGCAAGGTTTTTATAATTTTAGTCTATTTCAACAGCTACTTTTTCGCCTGCACGTGTTGCTGCAGCACGCATAACTGTACGGATAGCTTTTGCAATTCTGCCCTGTTTACCGATAACTCTGCCCATATCTTCTGGTGCAACAGAAAGGTGGAACACAATTGTGCCGTCCTCGCTTCTTTCACCGCCTGTAACGGATACAGCATCTTTGTTTTCAACAAGGCCTCTTGCAATGTTAAGCAATAATTGTTCCATTGCAGCCACCGTCAATTAGATGATGTTGCTTTTTTTCAAAAGAACTTTAACTGTATCTGTTGGCTGAGCGCCTGTAGCAATCCATTTTTTAGCTTTTTCTGCATCGATAGAGATTGCAGCTGGTTCTTTAGTTGGGTCATAAGTACCGATTTCTTCGATAAATCTGCCGTCACGTGGGAATCTGGAATCTGCAACTACTACTCTGTAGAAAGGTGCTTTTTTTGCGCCCATACGGCGAAGTCTGATTTTTACTGCCATTTTAAATGTCCTCCAAAATAAATATTGATATAAATTTTAATTTTTTGTTTGGTATATATTAACTGCTCTTATTGGCAGATAATATTAAGTTTACATGCCTTTCATCATTCTTGCAAAGGCTTTTGGGTTTTTGGTAACCTGTTTCATCAGTTTCTGTGTCTGTTCAAACTGTTTAAGCAGTTTGTTTACCTCTGGCACTGTTGTACCTGAACCTGCAGCAATGCGTCGTTTGCGTTTAGGGTCGATGATGGAAGGTTTTGCGCGTTCGGCCTTTGTCATGGAATTGATGATGGCCTCGGTGCGTTTGAGTTCTTTTTCGGCGCGTTCTTCATCTTCTGTTTTGATGCTGCCTGCGCCTGGAATCATGGAAAGCATACTGCTGATGCCGCCCATTTTGTTAACCTGCTTAAGCTGTTCCAGCATATCATTCATATCAAACTTGTTGTTTTTCATACGGTCAACAAGATTTTTGCTGGATTCAACGTCAGCAACTTCGCTTGCCTTTTCGATAAGGGAAAGCACATCGCCCATGCCGAGAATACGGCTTGCCATACGGTCAGGGTGGAAAAGCTCAAGGTCGTCAAGTTTTTCGCCTGTACCGATAAATTTGATTGGCTTGCCTGTAACAGCCTTTACACTGAGCGCAGAACCGCCGCGTGTGTCACCGTCCAGCTTTGTAACGATAACACCGTCAAGACCGATTGTTTCGTTAAACTGTTTTGCAACGTTAACTGCGTCCTGACCTGCCATTGCGTCGATAACCAGAAGTGTTTCGGTTACGTCGATGGTGTTTTTGATTTCGGTAAGTTCTGCCATCAGCTGCTCGTCAATATGCAAACGGCCCGCTGTGTCCAGGATGAGAATATCGTTGCCGTGGTCTTTTGCGTGGTTGTAAGCCTTTTTGGCAATAACCGCAGGGTCTGTTTTACCAAGCTGAAAAACAGGTGCACCTGCCTGAGCAGCAACAATTTCAAGCTGTTCGATAGCTGCAGGACGGTAGATGTCCAAAGCGGCAATCATCGGTCTGTGGCCCTGTTTGAGATACATCTTTGCAAGCTTTGCACAGTGGGTTGTTTTACCTGCGCCCTGCAAGCCGCACATCATAATGACTGTAGGACCTTTGTTTGCAAATTTGATGCGCTGATTCTGGCTGCCCATAAGAGCAGTAAGTTCTTCGTTAACAATTTTGATAACCTGCTGTGCTGGCGTAAGGCTTGCCATAACTTCGGCGCCCATTGCACGTTCGGTTACTGTGTTGATAAAGTTTTTGGCAACAACAATGTTAACGTCCGCTTCAAGAAGAGCTATACGCACCTCTCGCATTGCAAGCTTTATATCCTGTTCGGTAAGCTTACCCTTGCTTTTAAGCTTTTTAAAAGCACTGCCAAGTTTCTGGCTTAAACTTTCAAATGCCATTTAGCCCTCCTGTTCTGCCAAATCGTCGATAATTTTCATAATATCTGTTGCAGATTTATGTATATCGTCGTTGGTTGTGTAAGATGCGGAATTGTAAAAGGCGATGTTCTGTGCCAAAGTTTTGATTTTGTCTATACCAGCCATAAGGCTGCGGTATTTGTCGGCAAATCCAACCTGTTCTTCCAGTTCCAGCAAAACACTTTCGCCTCTTTTTATGGAGTCGCGAACACCCTGACGGGTAATACCAAAGTTGTCTGCAATTTCAGACAGAGAAAGGTCCATATTATAATACTGCTGCATCATCTCTCTCTGCTTTTCTGTAAGCACATTGCCGTAAAAATCAAGCAGATAGGACATTTCCAGATTCTTTGACATCTCTTCGCCTCCTTTTGTGTAAAGTTTTTATGCTTTACAAGCCTATACTATTATAGGGTAAACACCCCTGTTTGTCAACACTTTTTGTGTTATTTTACACAAAAAAACATAAAAATTTTTTACATTGCAAAATATTCCCCTGTATCTTTGCATTTGTGACCTGCTCACCATTAAGTGCATTGACTTAAGTGCGCAAAGATAATATAATTTAAGCAAAGACACCCCCAGGGAGTATAGGTATAAAAGGAGTGATTTTTATGATGGCTGACAAGGCAAAGGTTATGCGTTTGCTTAAAACCGCCCGCGGTCAGATTGACGGAATTATAAAAATGGTAGAGGACGACCGCTACTGTATTGATATATCCAATCAGCTTATGGCATCTCAGGCTGTACTTAACACCGCAAACAAAGAGGTGCTGAGCGCACATCTTAAGCACTGTGTAAACAATGCTGAAACAGGTGATGAGCGAAACGATAAAATAGACGAGTTTATAAAAACTATAAGCAAAATTTTGTAAAAGGAGTATGTATGGAACAAAAATTCAACGTCACGGGCATGACCTGTTCGGCCTGCTCAAGCAAGGTTGAGCGTGAGGTTGGCAAAATGAGCGGTATTAACAAAGTGACCGTAAACCTGCTGACCAACAGTATGCAGGTGGATTTTGACGAAAACATCACCAATAACGGTGAAATTATAAAAACTGTAATAAAGGCAGGCTATGACGCCTCAGCTGTTGGAGCCAAAAATGAAAACAGCACCGACAGCTATACACCGCCCAAAAAGCTGGGAGAAAACAAAGAAGAACTTGCCGCCTTTAAAAAGCGCATTATAATCAGCTTTGCCTTTCTTATACCGCTTATGTATGTGTCTATGGGCAGCATGTTCGGTGCACCTCTGCCGTTTTTCTTAACAGGCACCGAGAATGCCATTGCCTTTGCATTTACACAGTTTTTGCTGTGCATACCTGTGCTGATGGTAAACCACAAATATTTCAGCAAAGGTTTTGGCGCACTGCTGCACCGCAGCCCCAATATGGACAGCCTTATTGCAGTAGGTTCTGCTGCAGGGTTGGTTTACGGCATATTTGCAATATACCGCATGAGCTACGCCCTTGGCATAGGCGATATGGCAACTGTGCACAAGCACCACATGGATTTATATTTTGAATCTTCGGCAATGATACTTGCCCTTATAAACCTTGGCAAATATCTGGAAGCAAAAAGCAAGGGTAAAACCAGCGAAGCTCTTAACAAACTTATTGACCTTGCACCCAAAACCGCTTTTGTGGAAAGAGACGGCGACATTGTGGAGATACCCGCCCAGCAAGTTGCCGCAGGAGATATATGCATTGTAAAACCTGGCAGCAGCATACCTGCCGACGGTGTGGTTATTGAGGGTGAAACCCATATTGACGAAGCCGCCATAACAGGCGAAAGCATACCTGTGTTTAAAGAAAAAGGTGCAAATGTTATTGCCGCAACCATAAATAAGGAAGGCTTTATCAAAATAAAAGCCAATAAAGTAGGCAGCGACACCACCTTCAGCCAGATTATTGCACTGGTGGAAAATGCATCTTCAACCAAGGCACCGATAGCTAAACTTGCGGATAAAATTGCAGGTGTGTTTGTACCTGTTGTTATGACAATTGCTCTTATCACCGCTGTTGGGTGGCTTATTTTGGGCCAGAGCTTTGAATTTGCTCTTTCCAACGCAATAAGCGTGCTGGTTATCAGTTGTCCTTGCGCACTTGGCCTTGCAACACCTGTTGCAATTATGGTAGGCACAGGCAAAGGTGCCGAAAACGGCATTCTTATAAAAAGCGGCGAAGCACTGGAAGTCGCCCACAAGGTTAAAACTGTTGTACTGGACAAGACAGGCACAATAACCGAGGGCAAACCAAAGGTTACCGACATACACCCTGTTGGCACAGACAAAAGCACCCTTTTGCAGTTTGCCGCAAGCATTGAGGCAAAAAGCGAGCATCCTTTGGCTTTGGCAGTGTGCGAAAAAGCAGCCAGTGAACGTTTAAAACTGCTTAAAACAGACAGCTTTGAAGCTGTTAGCGGCAAAGGAATTGCCGCACAGATTGAAAACGACAGTTATCTTGCAGGCAATATACGCTTTATGGGCGAAAACAATATTGATATTTCTGCCGTATCACCTGCTGTGGACAGCTTTGCCGAACAGGGTAAAACACCGCTGATTTTTGCAAAAAACGGCAGTGTTATGGGCGTTATTGCCGTTGCGGATACCCTTAAGGCAAACAGTAGGGAAGCCATCAGAGACTTAACAGATATGGGCATTGATGTTATAATGCTTACAGGCGACAACCAAAAAACCGCCAACGGCATTGGCAAAGAGCTGTCTGTAAGCCGCATTATTGCCGAGGTTCTGCCTCAGGATAAAGAAAAAGTGATAACAGACCTGCAGAAGGACGGCAGCACCGTTGCAATGGTTGGCGACGGTATAAACGATGCCCCTGCCCTTGTGCGTGCCGATGTGGGTATTGCAATAGGCAACGGCACAGATGTGGCAATAGAAAGTGCCGATATTATACTGATGCACAACGATTTGTACAGTGTTGTAACTGCAATTAAGCTTAGCAAGGCGGTTATTAAAAACATAAAAGAAAATCTGTTCTGGGCATTTTTCTACAACTGTCTTGGCATTCCGCTGGCGGCAGGTGTGTTCTATCACAGCTTTGGCTGGAGCCTTAACCCGATGTTTGGTGCCGCAGCAATGAGTTTCAGCAGTCTGTTTGTAGTTACCAATGCACTGAGACTGAAATATTTCCAGGTTAAAAACCTGAAGAATATTAAGCAAAATGAACAAACCAAAGAAGAAAAGGAGACTATAAAAATGACAACACTTAAAGTTAACGGTATGATGTGCCCAATGTGCAAAAAACATGTGGAAGAAGCTCTTAACGCTTTTGAAGGCGTAAGCGCAGAAGTTAACCTTGAAGCAAAAGAAGCAAAGGTTAGCCACCCAGACACAATCAGTCCACAGGAACTTGCAGATGCAGTTACAAAAGCTGGCTACGAAGTTGTGGGTATTGAATAACACTTTTATAAACTGATATGTTTTAAAGCACATAAAAACAGGTGTACGGAAATTACGTACACCTGTTTTGCTTTTTACTTTTCACTGTTTTGAATATAAGGTTCTGCCGCACTTTTTTCACACCTATAATATTTGGCTCTTCCGTAAGGGGCATTGTTTTTTCCTGCGGCGGTGTTGGGGTTGGCTGCGGTGTCAGGACAGATTCTGGGGTTGCTTCAGGTTCTGGCCTCTGTTCTTCCTGAGATGGATTATGTTTAATTGTGAATATGGCGTGGCCATCATAGCTGTCGGAGTCATTGTTTATAACAACCTCAAACCTATTGTCCCCCACAGCAAGCACAGCACTGGCCGTTGCACTGCTGTAAACCTGTTCTTCCAGAATTACAGCATCGTTTTGTTTTATTATTATCTTTTGGTTATAGCATGCACCTGCAAGATTTGCAGTTATCTGCACGCTTTCATCACTATTCCACTGTGCACTGTCAAAAACTGTATTTTTTTCAAAATCACTTGGTATAATCTGTGCCTGCCGCACGTCACTGGCACTTATGATAATCTCCATAAAGCCAGGTTCAAATTTTGCGCTGTCACCTTTGGCCATTGCATCGCTACAGCCCCCGAACAAGAGAACCACTGCTGCAACCATAAGCATATTTTTCAAATTCTGCTTTATTTTGTTCACGCACGCACCCCTTTTTCTACCTTATTTTTATTTAATTAAATTATTTTTTTAATATTATATAACAAGTTTTTATGCATCTCAACAGTGCTAATACAAAAATGCCGTTCCGACACAGTCACCTGTTGGAACGGCATCTTTTCAGATGTGATTATTCAATTTCTTCAAAAACTTCGGCACCAAGCTGACAGATTGGGCAGATAAAATCTTCCGGCAGTTCTTCACCTTCGTAAATATAACCGCAAACAGAACATTCAAAACGTCTTGCATCACCCTTTGGCTCTTCTTCGGCAATTTCTGCCTTGCCGCCTGCAAGTTCCTTTGCCAAAGCAGAAAGCTGTGCTGTGCTTTCAGCATTAAGTGCAGACATGATTTTTACTGTGTTTTCGGCAAATGTAAGGTCTTTGCTTTTTTCGAACATACCTTTCATAATTTTTGCTGCAACAGGTGCCCAGCTGCCGTTTTCCATAAATGCAACTGTGCGGTTGGAGAAGTTGCGTTCTGTAAGGTGGTCAATAAACTGGCGCATAAACGGAAAAATATCCGCATTGTAGGTTGTTGTTGCAAGCACAAGCTTTGAGTAGCGGAATGCATCCTCAACAGCTTCGGCCCAGTCGCAACGTGCAAGGTCGTTGAGTACAACCTTTTTGCAGCCGTTTGCCTTAAGTTCTTCCGCAAGCTGCATAACAGCTTTTTTGGTGTTGCCGTAGATAGATGTGTAGGCAATAACCACACCTTCTTCCTCTGGCTGATAGCTGGACCAGATATCATAAAGATTGATGTAGTAGCCAAGGTTTTCTGTAAGAACAGGGCCGTGGAGTGCACAGATAATCTGAATATCAAGCTTTGCTGCCTTTCGCAGAACAGCCTGTACCTGAGAACCGTATTTGCCTACAATACCAATATAGTATCTTCTTGCTTCGCATGCCCAGTCTTCTTCCACATCAAGTGCGCCAAATTTGCCAAATGCATCAGCAGAGAAAAACACTTTATCTGTGCTGTCGTATGTCATAATAACTTCTGGCCAGTGCACCATTGGTGCTGTGATAAAGCTGAGTTCGTGTCTGCCCAGGGACAGCTTGCTGCCTTCGTTTACCACAACCTGTTTTTCACCAAAGTCTGTGCCGAAAAAGTTTTTCATCATAGCAAAAGCCTTGGATGATGCAACAATTTTTGCATCTGGGTAAGCTTTTGTAAATTCAAGGATGCTTGCGGAGTGGTCTGGTTCCATATGCTGAACAACAAGGTAGTCCAGCTGTCTGCCATCAAGCTCTGCGGCAATATTATCCAGCCATTCCTGTGTAAAGCCAGCATCTACAGAGTCCATAACTGCTGTTTTTTCGTCTAAAATAATATAGGAGTTATATGCCATACCGTTTGGCACAACATACTGTCCTTCAAAAAGGTCAATTTTATGGTCGTTTACACCGATATATCTGATGTCGTTGGTAATATACATTTTTGTTTTCTCCTTGCCTATGTGTTACCTATGTGCTTACTGTGTATATTATATATGTTTGTCAACACAATAATAGATTAATTATACCATCTGGTTGATTTTATGTCTATATTATATTATAATCAGCATAATAAATCGGTTGTTTTTACAACGAAAGGTGGCTTTATGGAAAAATATATACCTATAATGAAAAACTGCGATATTTTTGCAGGTGTGCAGGAAAGTGAAATAAGCGCAATGCTTGGCTGTATGCAGGCAAGCATTGTGCAGTACAAAAAGGGTGAATATATATTCAGACAGGGCGAAAGCATACACAGCATTGCCCTGCTGCTTAGCGGCCGCCTGCATATACAAAAGGACGATTACTGGGGCAACCGCAGCATTATAAACGATATTCATCAGGGCGAAATGTTTGGCGAAGCATACGCTATGCAAAGCGACGACGTTTTTCTTAACGATGCGGTGGCTGTGGAAAACAGCACTGTTGTATTTTTTGATATAAACCGAATGCTTGCCACCTGCTCGGCTTCCTGCCATTTCCATAATACAGTTATACAAAATCTGTTTGTGGCAATATCTGCCAAAAACCGCAAGCTTGTGCAGAAACTGGGGCATATTTCCCGCCGAAGCACAAGAGAAAAGCTTATCAGCTATCTTTCAGAAGAAGCAAAGCGCCACGGCAGCGGAAGCTTTTCTATTCCCTTTAACCGTCAGCAGCTGGCTGACTTTTTATCGGTTGACCGCAGTGCAATGTCCAGCGAGCTTTGCAAAATGCGCGACGAAGGACTTTTGAACTTTAACAAAAACAACTTTACACTTTTATAAATTATGTGCGAGGTGATTATATGATTAATAAAGACGAATTTTTATCCCTTTGTAATGTAACCGAAGAAGACCTTAACTGCAGCAATATAGAATGGTCTGACCTTGAAAAAATTGCTGAAGAATATGAAAAGCTTGATAAAGTTCTGCATAACATCAGCAAGGATTTTATTGACGAATATCTGTACGATACCGATAAGGCCGGTATACACTCCTATCGCTACCGGGTAAAAGACACAGGACATCTGCTGGAAAAAATTATCCGCAAAAAAAGAGAAAATTCTGAAAAGTTTGAAGATATGGACCACACAAATTTCTATAAATTTGTCACCGACCTTATCGGGATACGGGTGTTCTTTCTGTATCGTGAAGACTGGATACATTTTCACAAATATATAACAGGCGTGTTTGAAAACAATCCCGACATTTATGTGCTGGACCGTCTTGAGGATTTTGACGACAATACAGACCATTATTATATTGCTGAACGCCCAAAGGTTTACAAGCGGTCGGGCGATACCAGAATCTACGATGCCAAGGAAATTGACATTATTGCAGGCGGTGTATACCGTTCGCTGCACTATATTATAAAATATAAGGGGTATTATATCGAAATTCAGGGCCGAACACTGTTTGAAGAAGGATGGAGCGAAATTGATCACGACATTGTATACCCTTACTACAAGGACGACGAAATGCTCACTGACTTTTCCAAATTGCTTAACCGCCTTTCAGGCATGGCAGATGAGATGAGCAGTTATTTCCGCCGTATGAAGCAGATTAAAGCTGAAGAAAACAGCGAAGATTTATAATTTTATATCTGTGTAAGCATCGGATATCTTAAAACATTAAAACTGTCGGATAATGCAATTATCCGACAGTTTTATTTTTAATTAATATTAAAGGAAAATATATTTAAGCACAAACAGCAAAGCAAGAACGTACATAAGCGGTGTAACCTTTTTTGCTTTGCCTGTTGCAGCCTGAAGCACTACATAAGAGATAACACCAAGGCAGATACCTTCGGAAATGCTGTAGAACAAAGGCATTGCAAGGATACACAGATATGCAGGGATTGCTTCGGTAAGGTTGTTGGAATCAAATTTAATTTCCACAACCGATTCAAACATCAGGAAACCTACAAATATAAGTGCAGGTGCTGTTGCAAAGGACGGAATGGATGTAAACAATGGTGAGAACAATGTTGCCAGAAGGAACAGCACACCTGTTGTAAGTGCTGTAAGACCTGTGCGGCCGCCTGCTGCAACACCTGCAGAAGATTCTACAAATGTTGTAACTGTGGATGTGCCCAGCACTGCGCCTGCACTTGTTGCAATTGCGTCTGCCATAAGGGCAGGTTTAACGTTTGGCAGATGGCCTTCTTCATCCAGCATATCTGCCTTTGTTGCAACACCAATAAGTGTGCCCAGTGTGTCAAACAGGTCAACAAAAAGAAACGAGAAGATAACCACAACAAAGTTAAAGAAGCCCACTGTGCTGAAATCAATTTTAAAGCACTGACCAAATGTTTCGCCAAGTGCAGAGAAATCCGCACTCATAATACCTGCTGGAAAAAGGCTGTATGCACCAATTTCAGGATTTGGAACATAAATACCAGCAAGCTGGCAAATCATGCCAAGACCCCATGTTACAACAATGCCGATAAGGATTGCACCTTTTACATTTCTGATGTAAAGGATTGCTGTGATAAGCAGGCCTATAACTGCCAGCAGTGCGCATACACCGTGGGTGCTGAAGTTTTCGGTAAAGCTTGTAA
>SVMV01000065.1 GCA_015067245.1 Oscillospiraceae bacterium
TCAAGGCTTTTTGCCACATCTATTGTGCGCTGGTTGCGGCTGCCTTTAAATTTAAGCTCCAAGCTTTTTTCGCTTTCGATAAATGGGCCGTCGATAAGAATATCCACATTCTGCAGCAGTTTATATTTATCGTCTGTTTTGTCTTCAATCAGCTTTTCAAACAGATAGCCTGTAAAGGCGCAGATTTCATACCCCTGTTTTTTCAGTTCTGCTGCAAGGGCGGCAAACTCTTTTGGCTGGCAGAAAGGGTCCCCGCCAGACAGAGTTACCCCTTTTATCATTGGGTTTTTCTTTATCATTGCAATAATCTGGGCCGCTGTATAGTCTGTACCTGTGCCAAAAGCGTGGGTTTCGGGGTTGTGGCAGCCTTTGCAGTTGTGTATGCAACCCTGGGCAAAGATAACAAAACGGAAGCCAGGGCCGTCGGTAATGCTGTTTTTATTAAAACCTGCTATATTTAAAATTGTGTTTTCCATAGTTTATATCATCCCTTCGGGAATTCTTTTTCTTTTGCCTTCGCCTTTTTCGTACGGCATAACAAGCAGTTTTACCACAAGGCAGCCAAGGACAAACACCTCCAGAATTCTTACAACAATTGCGTAGAAGAATTCCAGCGGGAACATATTTATCATTATGCTTACCCTTGGGTCCAGTATCCACAGATCGTTGGTAAAGAACACAAGGTGAAAGTTTGTCCAGAACCACTGAAAGTTGGTTGCAACCACAATGCCGGCTGTACCTGCCACCACCGCAAGACCTATGGCCGACCAGATATATTTTTTATCCAGTATCCGTCTTGCCGTTTTAAGCCCGTCTGACTTTATAACATATATAAGCCCTGCCAGCACTGCCGCTGACAAGCCAATGGCAATATAGATAACCCCCATATAAAGATTGAGAACATCTATCATGTGCAGTTTTTCTCTTTCGTCAAAAATCTCGCGGATTTCGCCCTTTACGCCGTACTGCATCTCAAGGTCAGGACGCTGTTTGACCATATAGCTTAACAGATTGTCGGTTACGCTCATTAAATCCTGATGGCGCATACCAATATGTGCCGCTGTGTCGTTTTTTATGTACTGTTTGTCAAAGAAAGCGCGGTTCTGGCTTACGCCGATAACGCTCCATAGCAGAATTGCTATAAAAGTGCAGGGAAGAATAAGATTGTAGATAAGTTTTTTCATAGTTTTCTCCATACGTTAAATTACCCTTAAAGCATATCATTTATAACAGCTTTTGGCAACAGACCAGACAAAAAGGCTCCCTCTGGAGCAATGTAATTAAGTTAAGAAAAAATATGTCATTCTGAGGCATTTATGTCTCAGAATGACATTTTATTTTATTAAATTGCTTACCACTACATTCAACTAACTTAATGATATTCTCTCTGCCAAGAGAGGCATTAAATTAAACATTATTTTGCAGGAAAAACCTTTTCCATTCTTCTGCAGGCTTCAACCACGCTGTCAAACGGACAGGCAACGTTGATGCGCAGATGTGTTGGTCCCTGGAAAGGTCTGCCGTCGTTAACAATAACACCAACTTTGGCCAGTTCTGCCATAACTGTGTCCATATCCATGCCGCAGCCGCCTACATCCACCCAAAGCAGATATGTGCCCTGTGGCAGATATGCGTCGATGCCCTTGCGGCTGTTTAAGAAATTAACCATATATTCCTGATTTTTGCGCAGGTATGGCATAAGTTCTTCCACGTATTCTTCGCCGCCTTCGTATGCGCCTGTGCAGGCAGCAAGGCTTAATACGTTTGCATTGTTGTAGTGTGTGCTTTCGCCCTGACGTTTTATGCGTGCATTGATAACAGGGTTATAGCAGATTGTGTAACTGCCGATAAGGCCTGCAAGGTTAAAGGTTTTGCTTGGTGCATAAGCAGCAATGCAGATTTCTTTTGCTCTTTCGCTTACACTCTGTGTAGGGATATGTCTGGAACTTGGGTCTGTCATAAAGTCTGCCCAGATTTCGTCACTGAAAAGGAAAACATTATATTTGTCACAAAGCTCTACTACCTTTTCAATTTCCCATTTTTCCCATACACGGCCTGTTGGGTTGTGTGGAGAACAGAAAATCATCATTGGAATACGTTTTTCCACAATCTGTTTTTCCATATCTTCAAAGTCCATACGGTATATGCCGTTTTCGTCCTTAACCATTGGGGAGAACGCAACATTGCGGCCAAGATTTTTAATAGAACCCTGAAAACCAACATAAGTTGCCTGCCCTGTTAAAATCCAGTCGCCAGGCTGTGTGTAAACACTGATTGCGCTGCACACGCCGCCCAGAACACTGTTCTGATAAAGAATATGTTCTTCTTTGATGCCTTTTGTGCCATAGCGTTTTTCCTGCCAGGAAGCAATTGCGTTTACATATCTTTCGTTAAGCACAGAATAACCAAGGATTGGGTGTTCAATTCTTTCACGGAGTGCCTGGATAACGCTTGGGGCAGTTTCAAAATCCATATCTGCAACCCACATAGGAATGATATCTTCCTGTGGTACTTCGGTATACTGAGGGGAACCTGGGATTTTTGTCATTGCCCATTTGGTTGCCCCTGTTGCCCAGCGGTCAATTTTTTTGTCAAAACGGCTTGCCATAATATTTCTCCTTTTATATGTGTTGTATTTTAAACAATTAAACTATGTATTTTATATTATCATATTTATGTTTAAAATTAAATGGTTTTATGTTACAATAAATTTATTGATAATATAAAAAATAAACTATATATTCTACAGGAGATTTACCTATGCAGTGGACCGATATAAAAATTATCTGTGATAAAAAATTTGAAGATGTTTTTGACTATGTTTCCAGCGAAGTCTGCCCTATGGGTGTACAGATTGAAGACTATTCCAACCTTGAAAGCGATGTGCTGGAGATTGCACATATTGACCTGATTGAGCAGGACCTTTTGGAAAAGGACCGCACAAAAATTATTGTGCACCACTATATTTCGCCAGAACTGGACGCACAGGAAAGCCTGCTGGTGCTGCAGACACGCCTTAGCGAAGAAGGTGTGGAATTTGCAACCGAAATTGAATATGTAAATCAGGAAGACTGGGAAACAGGCTGGAAAGCTTATTACCACGCACTGCCAATCGGTGAAAACCTTATGGTTTGTCCAAGCTGGGAAGAATGCACAACCGACCGCAAGGTGCTTAAGCTTGATCCTGGCATGGCATTTGGCACAGGCACCCACGAAACCACAAACCTTTGCCTTGAAGTGCTGGACCGCACAATAAAAGGCGGCGAAAGAATTTTGGACGTTGGCACAGGCAGCGGTATTCTGGGCATTGCCAGCTGCATTCTTGGCGCAAAGGAAGCCGAAGGGGTGGATATTGACCCAACTGCAGTTAAAGTTGCAAACGAAAACGCCCAGTTAAACGGTGTAAGCGACAAGTTTACAGTCAAGGTTGGTGACCTTGCCCAGCAGGCAAGCGGCAAATATGACATTGTTGTGGCAAATATTGTTGCAAACGCAATTATGATGCTTAGCAAAGATGTGCCTGTATTTTTAAAGGAAGGCGGCTTGTACATCACAAGCGGCATTATCCTTGACCGCAAGGACGAAGTGCTGGCCTGCCTTGAAAACCTTGGCTTTAAAATTTTAAAGATACACACAAAAAACAACTGGGTATGCATTGAGGCTACAATTTAAGCTATGGACTATACTGTTGAAACTTTGGCACACGGTACAAAAGTGTGCATAAACAAAACCCACCGCTTTGGCACAGACGCTTTTCTGCTCAGCCATTTTGCCGAGGTTAAATACGCCCAAAAGGTACTGGATATGGGCACAGGCTGCGGCATTATTCCTTTGCGCTGGAAGGATATGGGCCACAAGGGCCAGGCCTTTGGGCTGGAGATTGACCCTCAGGGCACCCAGCTGATGAGAAAAAGCATTGAGCTTAACGGATACCAAAACCTTACAGCTATATGCGGTGACGTGAGAGAGTTCACAAGCGAAAAGGCGGACTTTGATGTTATAACCTGCAACCCGCCCTACTTTACCGCAGGCAAGCCAAAGGACGACGAAAAAAAGGCGTCTTTCCGCCATCAGCTTACCCTTACCGATGACGATGTGGCAAAAGCGGCATACAGACTTTTGCGTGACAACGGCAAGCTGTGTATATGCCAACGGCCTGACCAGCTGGCACAGGTTATCTTTGCAATGAAAAACAACCGCATAGAGCCAAAGGTAATCCGCTTTGTGCGCCAGCGCAGAAACAGCCCCCACCCATGGCTTGTGCTGGTGGACGGCCGCAAAAACGGCGGTAAAAGCCTTACCGTTATGCCCGATTTGTTTATGGAAGATGAAAACGGCGGTCCAAGCATTGAACTGCAGAGAATTTACGGCAAGATAGAATAGTTATGTACTTTCTTTAAAGAAAGTACCAAAGAACGTGGGGGTTGCGATTCCCCCACACCCCTAAACGCGGAATATGTACCGCAAGGTCGCTCTTGTGTGGCGCTTACGCAGACAAATCCGTCTGCACCGCACCGCAAAATGTGTGCAAACAGAGCGACAATACATATTTTTATGGTGAGGGACGTTGTCCCTCCATTACACCACCCTGAATATCCACACAAACAAAAGGACAGTATCAATGATACTGTCCTTTATATTTTTAATCTTTTGCTTCGATAAGCTTTACATCAACCGAGAATGTTTCGTTGCTGTAAGCGCGGTAGATAACCAGATTAAAATACTCTCCAGGAGAGAATTTATCCAGTTCTTCCAGCAGGTCGTCACTTGTTGCAATTTCACGGCCGTTAGCTTCGATAATTACATCACGCAGCTGCACACCCTGGTTTGGCATATCGCAGCCTTCGTTAAATTCTACAATGCACACACCCTTGCTTGGCAGCTGGTTGATTGGCCCGTTGGTGCTGTTGAGCTCTACAATAGATATGCCCAGCACGGCACGGCCTTTTACATAACCGTAGTCCACAATGTTTTCGATGATAGGCATTGCCTCGTTGATAGGAATGGAAAAGCCTATGCCTTCGTAATCCACATCTGCAATTTTGCTGCTGTTTATGCCCACAACCTGACCAAAACGGTTGATAAGCGGGCCGCCCGAGTTGCCTGGGTTGATGGCAGCGTCAACCTGTATAAGCTTTAAGCTGCGTGCACCTATGCCAAGGTCGCGGTCAAGGCCTGATACAATACCCTGTGTCATTGTGCTGGAAAGGCCGCCTGCGTTGCCGATTGCCAGTATTCTTTCGCCTACTTCAAGGGCAGAAGAATCGCCGAATTCTGCTGCAATAAGACCGCTTTTTTCCACCTTTACAACTGCAAGGTCGGTAGTTGCATCCATACCCACAATTGTGCCGTTGACATTTGTATCATCATGGAACACTACATTTACACTTGTACCGCCCTCTACAACGTGGGCATTGGTGATGATGTAGCCGTCCTCGGTCATAACAATGCCTGTGCCGCTGCCTATTGCAGAGATAGACTGGCTGCCGTATACTGTTATGCTTACAACAGATGGGTTTACCTTTTGGTATATGGCTGTGGTCTGATATCCGTCATCATTTATTTCAGGCACAGGATGTATCTGCACAAGGTCACCCTGCACCTGTTCGCCAGCACTTTGTGCAGGCTCTCTGTTTGGCACAACAATGTCCAGCTGGTCCATCACATTGCCAAAAATTTCTGTATGCTTGATGGTGTTGCCCACAGTAATGCCGCCCCCAAGAGCAGCTGCAAGCAGTGCGGCAACAAGAATAATTGCAGGCAATCTGCGTTTTTTCTTCATCTTTTTTCTCCTTTAAGAGATTTATTTTTACAGCTTTACGCCGCTTTTGTTTTCGTTTTATATGTTATTGGTAAATTGTGAAAAATATTTGTATCTTTATGTCATTTTCGCAAATTTTTCACCTATATATTCTCATTCTTAAATTCGGCTTAAAAATGCTGTTTTATTTGCGTTTTGGCGCTTTAAGGCGCGGGCCTTTTGGCGCTTTTTCTTTTTTTGCTTTAGGTTCGACTATGCGCTCGCCTTTTTCTGCTGCTGCAGGCACGGTAAAGATAAACTCGGTATATTCCCCAAGTTCTGACTCTACATGTATTTCGCCGCCCGAGCGGTTTACCAAAGTTTTGGCAATGTACATACCTATCCCTGCACCCTTTATATGCACCGAGCGGCTGGCGTCGGTTTTATAAAAGCGCTCAAAGATATATGGCAAAGCCTCCTGAGCTATGCCTTCGCCAGAGTTGCGTATCTTTACAACAATGTTGTTTGCAGTTTTATCCTCTGACACATCAAATGCAATATATCCTCCCTGTGGGGTAAATTTAAGGGCGTTGTCCACAATATTATACACAACCTGATGGATAATATCCCTGTCGGCTGCAACCATCATACGCGTTGGCATAAAGCCCCGCACCTGAATTTCTGCATTTTCGATACGGCTTTCAAAAGCAAAGGCAACGTCGGAAATTGTATCCCATATATTGTATTTGGAAACATTCATAACAAACTCGCCGCTGTCCAGCTTGGATATATCCAGCATACTGTTGGTAAGACGCGCAAGGCGGCCAACCTCGCTGGAAACAATTTTAAGATAGGTATCCTGCTTTTCTGGTGGAATTGTGCCGTCTATAATGCCGTCCACAAAGCCTTTTATGCTTGTCATAGGCGTGCGCAGTTCGTGGGCGATGTTGGCAACAAAGTTGGAGCGGCTGGTCTCGTTTTTATCTGCAAACTCGGCCATATTGTTAAAGGTTGTTGCTAGGTGGGCAACCTCATCGGCCCCTTCAACCTTAACACGCACCGATAAATCCCCCTGAGAAAAGCGCTTTGCCGCTTCGGCAATTTTGCGCAACGGGGTTGTCATGTGGCTGGTAACCACCAGTGCCACAACGCTGGACACCAGCACCATCACGGAAGATGCCAGAATAAACATACTGAGCAGTGCATTGGTAAACAGCGTTATATGCTTTGTGCTGGTGCAGGCAAACACATAGCCCCTTATGCTGTTGTCGGCATCAAAAATCGCCTTGCCCACAGCGTAATATTTTTCGGTGTGATTTTCAGAAAATATCTGGCTTAAGTTTACCGGTACACTGGCCATCTTTGCCGCCTCGGTGGCAAGGGCAGGCATTGGCCTGCCAGCAAAGTTTTTTGCATATCTGTTTGTAGCGGTAACAATGGTGCCGTTTTCGTCGGCAAGTATTATTATAGACTGGGCTGTGTCTGCAATAAGCTGCATATCGTCTTCCAGCAGCCCGATGCCGCCGTCTCTTTTTACATTGCCGTTAAAGTTGGATATAAGGTCTTTTTCAACACTTTGCACGCAGATGTTAAGAACATTCATACGTTCAGACTCGAAATATCTGTTGGCAAACAAAACAAAGGTAACGCCAAAGATAAACACGTTGGCAACGATAAGCAAGGTTATTGTTACAAAAAATCGGGACGCAATGCTTTTGTTTCTGTTATACATAAATTATTCCTTTGGGCCAAGGCCAAGTTCTGCCGCAAAAGGCTTCATTGCATTGATGCAGATTTCGCTTACTTCCTTTACTTCCATACCCAGCAGGGCACAGCCGTTTTTGATAAGCTCTCTGTCGCACTTTGCAGCAAATTTTTTATCCTTGAATTTTTTCATAAAGCTGGAAACTTCAAGGTCGGTTATACCCAGCGGTCTCATTCTTGCCGCTGCGCCGATAATGCCTGTAAGCTCGTCCACTGTATAAAGGCTTTTTTCCATTTCGGTTAAAGGCTCAACTTCGGTGCAATGGCCAAAGCCGTGGCTTAAAATTGCGCGGATTTCTTCTTCGGTTACACCCTCAGCCGCCAGTGGCTGTGCAGTATGTTTTAAATGTTCATCTGGGTACTGCTCGTAGTCATAGTCGTGCAGATATCCCACTGCCTGCCAGTGTGCCACATCGGCACCAAAGTGGGCGGCCATACCGCCCATTGCCGCCATAACTGCTGTGGCGTGGGTGATAAGGTGCGGCTGTGTTGTGGTCTGTGAGATAAGCTGTTTTGATTTTTCCAGTGTGAGCATAAAACTGCCCCCTTTATATTATTTTTTAATTTCTTATCTTTTTATTATATATCAATATTTTAAACAGTGCAAGAAAGAGCCGTTCTGTAATAATAAAACATATTGAAAGCCTTTGCCGCAAGATGCTATAATTGTATAAAACAAACAAGGGAGACACATTTATGACAAAAGCCGACATTATCCTGACAGCCGAAAATATGTTTGAAGATTATCATATCTCTGCCCTTTCACAAGAAATATCCGCCTTGCTTGGCACCAAAGAATACTGTTTTTTTGCATCTCCCCTTATCGGTGTTGCGGCAGCAGATGACCCGCTGTTTGAAACACTGAAAGAGCCGCATATTATCGGCGGGCACTTTATCACTCCACAGCAGTGGATGGAAAATGCAAAGAGTGTTGTGAGCATTTTTGTGCCGTATTCCGACGCTGTTAAAAAAGCAAACAGCAGCTGCCCCAAAGACGAAGTTGCACCAGAATATATCTATGCAAAAAATTATGCGGTGCCGTTTCTTGAAGCCCTTGAAGATAAAATTGTAAACGCCATAAAAGCCAAAGGCTACAGTGTTGTTGTTCCGTCAAAGGAAGCCGAACGTATGAAAGCGGCAACAACCGCAGCTGACGGCAGCAGGCTTAAATATACAAGCGGCTGGTCTGAACGGCATATAGCCTATGTTTGCGATATGGGCAGCTTTGGCATATCTGGCGGCCTTATCACCCCAAAGGGTTCGGCAGGCAGATTTACAAGTTTTGTTACCGATATGCCGCTGGCTGCTGACCAAAGAAGCTACAGCACACCATACGAACACTGCACACTGTGCGGTGCCTGTGCAGCAAGATGTCCTGCTGGTGCAATAACTGTAGAAAACGGCAAGGACAAGGCAAAATGCTCGGCCTTTGTAAATTCCACAAAAGAAAAATTCAGTCCCCTTTACGGCTGTGCAAAATGCCAGTGCGGTGTGCCATGCGCCAACGGGGCACCAAAAACAAAATAAGCCTTATTTATATCAAATAAAAGCTGCAAATCTGTTTTTGCGGCTTTATCTGCAAAATTATATATGTACAACATAAAATATCTCTCAAAAAACAGCGAAGATTA
>SVMV01000066.1 GCA_015067245.1 Oscillospiraceae bacterium
GCTTCACTTACTGTGCCGATTCTCTTAACGCCGCCAAAAAGGATAAGCAGAACAACAAGGCAGATAACAATACCGATAATAAGGTTAAGCACTTCAAGGCTGGAGTCAGAAACTGCACCGTAGTTGAGCAAAGCACTGTCGATAGCAGCAACGATGGTGTTTACCTGTGTTGCGTTACCTGTGCCGAAAACAGCACATGTGCCAAATGCAGCGTAAAGATATGCAAGCCATATCCATTTTTTGCTAAGACCGTTTTTGATATAGTACATCGGGCCGCCGATGTATTCGCCTTTAGCATTGCGTTCACGGTAGTGTACAGCAAGTGTAACTTCGCTGAATTTTGTACACATACCCAGCAAAGCAGAAATCCACATCCAGAAAACAGCACCAGGGCCACCGATTGCAATAGCACCTGCAACACCTGCGATATTACCTGTGCCTATTGTTGCAGCCAAAGCGGTACATACAGCCTGAAAAGGTGTAAGTGCGCCGTCAGCAGCAGAGCTTTTGTCAAAAATTTTACCCAATGTGTTTTTCAATGCATATGGGAACTTGCGTATCTGCACAAACTTTGTGCGGATACTTAAGTATAAGCCTACACCAATGATACACACCATTGCAGGTACACCCCAGATAAACGTGTTCAACACATTGTTTATTGAACTTATTGTTTCGTACATAGTTTTTCCTCTTAATAATTTGTTTAAATAAAAATACTATATTATTATGCCAAAACTGACAGGTAAAGTCAATAAAAAAATCCCTGGTAACAGGGATTTTTGGTGTTTATATATTAAGTTCAGCTCTTATCTTCTGCTGGCGTTCGGCATCATCAAGGTCTTTATAGCCATATTCCTTAACCATTGCATCCATAATCATAATTGACATGGATTTGTTTTCTTTCAAAAGATTTTTCAGCATTTCAAGATACAGCTCTAATGTTTTTTCTGAATATGTGTGCAGTTCACCGCGCAGATATGTTTCAAAGCTTGTCACATATTTCTGGTCCTGAAAAGAGTGTATAGGTCTGTTGCCGCCTGCCATAAATGGATATTGATTTTCGTATTTTTCCATCCATTCAACTTCAATTTCGGCAATTTCGTCAATCATCTGTTCGGCAAAAACAGTGGGGAAGTGCAGATGTTTGCTTATTCTGGCAAACTCATAAGGGGCAGTTTTTTGCATCATCCATGCATATTTTTCGCTCAAAAGGTTGCGGCCCTCTGCTTTTGCAGCCAAAAGGTCATTGTGCCAGCTTTCCACAAGTTCTTCACTCCAGCAGGTAAACTGGCAACGGCGCATTATTGCAAAGGTTTCAGGGTCGTCCTGGCAGTCTGCACGGCCGCCTTCGTTGTTAACATTGTGAAATAATTCCCATTCGGTTGCAATCAAAGCCTCTTTTTTATCTTTAACCGTCATACCTATCCCTCCGTAACATGACATTCTCTTAAATCAGGTGCAGATATCTTATCCATAATTTTATAGGTGTGTACCTCTAAAAAGCTGTTGTCAATATCGGTAAGCCCCTGCAGCCTTAACTCATTTATAACCAAAGCACAGATGTTTTCTATAAGCACAACCTTTTTATCAAGTCTGTTAACATAAGGGTTAAAGCCATCTGGATATGGCTGTGCCCAGGCATCACTTTGGTCACCAAGCTTTACAAGCTTTTCAATCATAGTTAAAGCGCCGCTGCAGGCAAAACTGTATCCTTTTTCTTCTTTAAGCTTTTTTAAGCCATGAAACTGCCACTTGTAATAAGGACAATAGCTTTTATTAAGCAGATATATCATAGAAATACTTGCTTTCACAAATTCGGCCAAAGCCATATCTGCGGCAACAGCGTCACCGCGGCGCATACAGCGCGCGTAGTTGTACTGGCCGCTTTGTGCCATAGCAGAGGCCCTTGCGGCAATTTTTTTAATGCGTACATCTTTGGGGTAATAGTTGCTTAAAAAGTTTCGGATAATGGTAAAAGTGCCAAGATTATCTTCAAAAACTTCGCCGTTTACAGCGGTGGCAATTTTGTGTTCGGGCAGATACAGCCAGGTAAGCAGATTTTCAGGCGGCTGTTGATTGCCCACAAAACGAGCGTAAAATGCAGATATTTCAAACACACCCACACGGCCGCCGCCGCGCAAACTTGTGCTGCGTGCAGAATATCCCATAAATTCTTTTGGCAGCTCATCGTATGCCATCTGCATCTGTACACCGATTTTTTTATAATCTTCTTTGTTTAGCCATATACAAAAACCAGGGCCAAAATCGTGGTCGCGTGATATGGCATCGTCAAAGCCAAAACATTCCGAGCCTTCACCCACAAGCCCTGCGGCTATACGGGGCAGATACTCGCCAAATTTTTCTTCAAGCATAGGTCTGCCAACCTGCTGATAATAAAGACGTGAAAGTTCAAGACCTGTCATAAATTTTCCTTTAACTGTTTTTATCTTCTTTTTCTTTGCGCACAATATCAAGGTTTCGGCTTATAACACGGCAGCCTTCGTTTTCGCCAAAACGGCTTCTGGTAACCTTAAGTGCTTTTTCGTAGGTGTAAATTGCGTTGTCATAATCTTTTTTGCGCCAGAAATATTCACCTAAAGCGGAAAGGCAGCTGCCGTAATGTCCGTCGTTTGCTCCGTCTTCGCTTTCGTAATAGTCCAGTGCAGTTTTAAGAAGATTTTTTGCTGTTTCCATATCATCCAAAGCCATATACGAAAGAGCCATAGCTACCTTTGTTGTTGCAATTTCGCTGGCGCTGTCGGCTTCTTTTTCAACAATATTTAACGCAGTCTGCAAGGTGTCCAGTGCTTTATGGTGCTGGTTCTGTTGCTGATATATATGACTTATATTGTTATATAAGCTTGCCATAAGATAGCTGTTTTTCAAATCTAAAGTGCGGTAAATTTCAGCCGCTTGCTGGTACATATCCAATGCTTTGTCAAGATTTAACGCCCAGCGGTTTGCCGTTGCACCGTTAAGCAAAGTGGTGGCGTGATGCACTGTGCCCAAAAGCCCCATCTGTTCAATCAAAAGCAGAGCCTTATCAGATATTTCAGCAGCCATAGCAGCTCTGCCTGTGGTGCGGTACAAGCCTTCCATCTCGTTGTAAAAGGTTAATGCTGCACCGTAATTTCGACTTTCAAAAGCCTGTTCAAGCCAGCAGGTCAAACGTCGCTCGGCTTCCTTTAAATCGCCTACATTGTACAGATAATCCAACTGGTCAAGCATATCTTTTACATCCATAAAAACACCGCCTTTCTGTATAAAAGTATAGCAAAACATATCTTTTCAGTCAACGGAAGCAAAAATTTATATACTGTAAAAGTGTAAATACAAAGTGCAGTATAAATTGCATGCAATTGATTGACATGGATTTATCACTGTGGTATAATCACCTTGTAACAGCAGGCAGGAAGCCTGTACTGATAAAAAATTAGTGATGCTATGAAGGCTGATAACGGATATTTTGTATCCGTAAGTTTTCGTGGCATTTTTTATTTTGGAGGATATATGAGCAATACAAAAAAACTTGTTATTTCTGCACTTATGCTTTCAATGGCGCTGGTTCTGCCATTTTTTACAGGGCAGATACCAGAGATAGGCAATATGCTTTTGCCTATGCACCTTCCTGTTCTGCTGGCAGGATTTATGGTTGGCGGCCCAAGTGCAATGATGGTTGGGGCAGTGGCGCCGCTTTTACGCAGTGTTATATGGGGCATGCCGCCAATGTTTCCAAAAGCAATAGGAATGGCGTTTGAACTTGCAGCCTATGGTTTGGTTTGCGGAACAATATATTCAAAAAGCAAAAAAGACACAAAAGCAATTTTTGTTTCACTTATCATTGCAATGGTTGCAGGCAGAATTGTGTGGGGTGTTGTAAGTCTTGCGTTATATGGTATAATGGGTAATGTATTTACCGTTGCTATATTTATGACAGAGGCTTTTATAAACGCTGTTCCAGGCATAGCTTTGCAGCTGGTGGTTATACCACTGCTTGTAACTGCACTTAAAAAAGCAAAAATAACTCTGTAATATACAATGGAACCTTTGGAGGTTTCTATGAAGATAGTTGTTATTGATGGTCAGGGCGGCAGCCTTGGTAAAGCAATTACAGAAAAGATAAAAAGCAGATACAACTGTGAAATTTATGCAATAGGCACCAACAGTATTGCTACTGCAGCTATGCTTAAAGCAGGGGCAGATTATGGCGCAACAGGGGAAAATCCTGTTGTGGTAAACAGCCGAGATGCAGATGTCATTATTGGGCCTATAGGAATAATAGCAGCAAACTCTTTGCTGGGAGAAATAACACCAAAAATGGCAGCTTCTGTTGCCTGCAGCGAAGCAAAAAAGATACTGGTGCCAGTGAACAAATGTAAAATTAAGGTGGCAGGCACACCTGAATTATCCTTTGGTGATGCAATAGAATGTGCAGTCAAAGAACTTGGAGAGCTATTATAATACATAATATAAGAAAAACACCCTGCCAATTTGCAGGGTGTTTTTGCTGAAAGAGTATGTAAATATTATAAGGGATTGTAAAATTAATCTTTTTCTTTGCTTATTGCCGTTACAACTTTGCTGAGAGCCAGCAGGGCAAGCAGGTTAGGTAAAACCATAAGACCGTTGAACATATCTGTCATGTCCCAAACCAAATCAACTTTAAGGCAGGAGCCAACAGCGATAAACAGGCAAACTATAACAGAATAAATTTTAACGTATTTTTCACCCAAAAGGGATTTTACGTTTGTTTCGCCAAAGAAATACCAGCCGATAATTGTAGAGAAAGCAAAGAACAGCATACATATAGCAATAAAGATATTGCCGAAATTGCCAAATACTGTGCAGAATGCGCTTTGTGCAAGGGAAGCACCAGTAAGACCAGAGTTCCATACACCTGTTGTAATAATAACAAGAGCTGTAAGTGTAAGAATAACAAATGTGTCGATAAATACACCAATCATTGCAACAACACCCTGGTCTGTTGGGTGGTCAACCTTTGCAATTGCATGTGCGTGTGGAGTGGAACCCATACCTGCTTCGTTGGAGAATAAGCCTCTTGCAACGCCGTAACGGATAGCAGACTTAACAGTAACACCGGCAATACCGCCTGCAACAGACTGTGGGTTGAATGCCATGGTAAAGATAAGACGGAAGCTGTCGATAATTGCACTGTGGCAGAAACCAACAACAATAAGACAGCCAACAATATAAAGCAAGGCCATCACAGGAACAATTTTTTCGGTAAGTGAAGCAATTCTTGCACGGCCGCCCATAAAGATAAATGCGCTGAATACGGCACAGATGATGCCTACAATAAGTGGATTAACACCAAAAGCAGTCTGGAAAGAAGAACCGATGGAGTTGGACTGTACCATATTGCCCATAAAGCCAAGAGCAAGGATAATTGCAACAGAAAAGAATACTGCCAAAAATTTGCCAAAACCGCCTTTAAAGGCTGCTTTTATATAATAAACAGGGCCGCCTGTAACATTACCGTTTTCGTCAACGGATTTATATTTTTGTGCAAGCAGTGCTTCGGCATATATTGTTGCCATACCAAAGAATGCACTCATCCACATCCAGAAGATAGCACCAGGGCCACCAGAAGCAATAGCTGTTGCAGCACCTGCAATGTTACCTGTACCAACCTGTGCTGCAATAGCGGTTGTCAAAGCCTGAAAACTGCTCATACCGCCTTTGTCGGCTTTTTCGCCTTTAAGATTAAAGCAGGAAAATACACTTTTCATACCTGCGCCAAATTTGCGCACCTGAACAAACTTAAGTTTGAATGTAAAGAAAATACCTGTGCCGCAAAGCAGAAAAAGCAGGGCATAGTCCCACAACACAGTGTTTACAGATTTTACAATAGTTTCAATGATTTGCATTTTGTTTTACCTCTCGCAATAAAAAATTAATAAATAAAATTTTACAAACGAAAAAGAGCCAATCTTTCGATCAGCTCCGGAGTAACAACAGAAAAACAAAATAAATATATGCGCACAAAAGTACACAGATACTTAAAATGTTTGTTGGCTCTGTCCTTTTGCCTGAGAGATTCAGGGCATCAGCCCTTTGCACCTTCGGCACCTGCTCTAAACAGGTTTCTCCAGAGTTCCCTCGGGTTTTAGTCCTTTTTCTCCTGAGAGTGCAACTCCTTCGGCAGACTTTGCAGTCACTTTCCTAAAACTTTCAAAGGGAATATTCATTTGACAATCAGTATGTTAACACTTTGTACATATTTTGTCAACCTATTTTTTGTATGCGGCTCAAAAACTTATGTTTTTGCAACAAAAACACATTTGACAAATTATATATGTGGTGCTATACTTATATTGCAAATAAATACAGGGGAGCCTGTAATGGCAGGCTGAGAAAAAGTAATCCAACTTTGACCCTTTAACCTGATACGGATAATGCCGACGTAGGAAGTCATATACAAGATTTGTTACAGGAAGTGCCGTAAAAGGTTACTTTCTGTTTTTATTTTTACAAATTAAAAAGCGGGGGAGCCTGTGAGACAGGCTGAGAGGAAGGTGCAACCTTCGACCCTTATACCTGATGTGGATAATGCCGCCGTAGGAAGTCAAAATAAGTTTGCTTAAACGGAGATATCCAAATGGGGTATCTCCGCTTTTTGTTGCATATTTTCAGAAAAGAGGTGCTTATAAAAAATAGATATTCGGGCAGAGGGGGAGCGCCCTGTGCTTTTCGTAAAGCGATGGGAACCTGTGTTTCAGGGTGAGAGGATACTTTTGAGTATCGACCGCACAAAGCTATCTGGCTTTGTTCAGTTTAAAAATACGAAAAGAGGAAAAACAAATGATTAGAACTAAACAGACTTTAAGAATGACTGTACTTGCTATGCTTATTGCCCTTGGTGTTGTAATATCACCATTTTTGCGTGTGGAAGGAATGTGCCCGATGGCTCATTTTATCAATATTGTGTGCAGTGTGCTTATGGGACCCTGGTATTCACTTTTATGTGCAACACTTATCGGTATAATACGTATGCTTACCATGGGTATACCGCCTATTGCCCTTACTGGTGCAGTGTTTGGTGCATTTTTGTCAGGTGTATTTTACCGCCTGTCAAAAGGCAATATCCTTTTTGCTGTTGTGGGTGAAGTATTCGGCACAGGCATTATCGGTGCAATAGCATCTTATCCTGTTATGTCAATACTGTGGGGTAAAGAGGGGTTAAGCTGGATGTTTTATGTGCCAAGCTTTATCTGCGGCACACTTATCGGCGGTAGCATAGCACTGGTATTTCTTAAAAAACTGGCAGCAAACGGCATGCTGAAAAGATTTCAGGTTATGCTTTCAGACAGTGTTTATGAAGACAAAACAGGCATTATCAGCAACACAGCCTGCATTGCTGCAGTTGGTGCAATTCTGTATGTAGTTATCGAAATCCCTACGGGTATATTCAGCCTTACTTCTCCTTTGTGGCATATTGTATCCAAAGGATGTATCGCTGTATCCGTTACAGCTGCAATAATATATTTTGCAGTTAACAAATTTAAAAAGGAAAAATAAAATGAATTCTGCGTTAATTAATAAAATTCGCAAAAACACAGTGGATAAGAATCCTCTTATCCACTGTATAACAAACCCAATATCCATTAACCAATGTGCCAACGGTGTACTGGCAGTAGGGGCAAGGCCTATGATGGCAGAACACCCACAGGAAGTGGCTGAAATAACACAGACTGCCGATGCACTTGTGCTTAATCTTGCCAATATCACAGATGTGCGTATGCAGTCTGTAAAAATATCTGCACAGACCGCACAAGACAACAATATTCCATTTATTATAGATGCAGTTGGCGCAGCCTGTTCAGGATTAAGGCGCAGTTTTATGAACAATTTTCTCAGCGAGTTCAGGCCTGCAGCGGTTAAAGGAAATTATTCCGAAATTTATGCGCTTTACAATAATGACTATGCTTGTGCAGGTGTTGATGCTGCCGCTGATTTAAACACACAAAATGTAAGCAAAACAGCAGTAAAGCTGGCACAGAAATACAAGACAATGGTGCTTGCAAGCGGCAAAACAGATATTGTTACCGACGGCAAAACAGTAGTATATATAAACAACGGTGTGCCACAGCTGGCAAGAGTAACAGGCACAGGATGTCTGCTTGGTATGCTATGTGGCTGCTATCTCTCTGTTGACCAAAGTATACACTCTCTGGTTACCGCATGTGCTGTGCTGGGTATTTGCGGCCAGCTTTCAGAAACAGACAAAGGAAACGGCAGCTTTTTTGTAAATCTTATGGATAATCTTTCTGTGCTGAAAGATTGTCAGGTAGATGAACTGCTAAAAATCGAGGTGAAATCCAATGAAGAATTTTGATACAACATTATACTTTATCACAGACAGTACAGGATTTTCAGAAGAAGAATTTCTTTGCAGAGTGGAACAGGCGCTTAAAGGCGGTGTTACCTTGCTGCAGCTGAGAGAGAAAAATAAAACCACCAGAGAATACATTTCTCTGGCGGAAAAAGTGCATGCCCTTGCAAAAAAATACAATATTCCTCTTATCATTGATGACCGCATTGATGTGGCTATGGCTGTTGATGCAGAAGGTGTGCACCTTGGCCAGAGTGATATGCCTGTGGATATTGCACGCAGGATTTTGGGCGATAGCAAAATTATCGGTGCAACAGCAAAAACAGTGTCACAGGCAATGGAAGCATACAAAAACGGCGCAGATAATCTTGGGGTGGGTGCAATATATCCAACAACTACAAAGGTAAAAACAGTGCTTACATCTGTTGATACACTTAAAGATGTTGTAAAAGCTGTACCTATCCCTGTAAATGCAATCGGCGGTTTGAATAAGGATAATATGCATGTGCTTGAGAATACAGGTATATCAGGAGTATGTGTGGTTTCTGCAATTATGAAAGCAGATAATCCGCAGAAAGCTGCCGAAGAAATAAAAGAAAAATTTTTAAGCCTTAAATAGTGTTGTCAAGCGGCAAATTGGGGGCACCACTTTTTGTCGCTCAATAAAAATAGTGCGAAGTAAAGGAGACAATTATGAAAAAAGCATTATC
>SVMV01000067.1 GCA_015067245.1 Oscillospiraceae bacterium
TGTCCAACATGAGAGAATATAAAATTATGGAAATAAATATTGCCAAAGGGCAGAAAATACTGAAAGAGAAAAATTTATAAAACAGCAAAAACGTCATTCTGAAACAAATCAGAATGACGTTTTGTCAATTATTCAACTATCTGCGGATAGATACAATTTTACTTTTTATCATCCGCTGCCAGTTCCTTTACGCTGGCAACAAGGCCTGCAAGGTTTTGGATTTCGCTTGGCACAATAATTTTTGTTGCCTTGCCGTCTGCCACCTTCTGCAGTGCTTCAAGGCTTTTAAGTGTAAGCACCTGGTTGTTTGGTGCAGCCTGGTTAAGCATAACGATAGAATCTGCCAAAGCTTTCTGCACCGTCATAATAGCCTGTGCTTCGCCTTCTGCTTCGCGGATTTTCTGTTCCTTAACAGCATCTGCACGCAGGATTGCGCTTTCTTTTTCGGCTTCGGCACGCAGAATTGCACTTTCCTTTTCGCCTTCTGCCACCAGCACCTGACTGCGTTTTTCGCCCTCTGCACGCAGAATGCTTTCGCGGCGCTGACGTTCGGCCTTCATCTGTTTTTCCATTGCGTCCTGAATTTCTGCAGGCGGAATGATGTTTTTAAGCTCAACGCGGTTTACCTTTATGCCCCAGCGGTCGGTTGCTTCGTCCAGCAGGGATGTAATCTGTGTGTTGATAGTGTCGCGGCTGGTAAGTGTGTGGTCCAGCTCCATATCACCGATAATGTTACGCAGGGTTGTTGCTGTAAGATTTTCGATGGCGGAGATTGGTCTTTCAACGCCGTAGGTGTAAAGTTTTGGGTCGGTTACCTGAAAAAACACAACTGTGTCAATCTGCATTGTAACGTTGTCTCTTGTGATAACAGGCTGCGGAGGAAAATCCACCACCTGTTCTTTAAGAGAAACCTTTTTGGCAATGCGGCTGATAATTGGTATTTTAAAGTGAAAACCTGCATCCCACACAGAATCAAACACGCCAAAGCGTTCCACCACAAAGGCATAGGCCTGTGGCACAATGCAGATATTGCGTGCAATAACAAGGATAACTAAAACAACTAAAATGTAAGGTAACATAATGTGTCTCCTTTCTGCTACTGGTTAACTGTAATATTTTCAACAACAAGGGACGCACCCTCGATTTTTATTATTCTGCACATCTGGCCTTTATTTATCCGCTGTGTGCTTTTTGCCTGCCATGTAAGACCGCCTACTTTTACCCTGCCCATGCTTTCGGCCGTAATGTCGGACAGTACAAGTGCTTGCTTGCCTATATACATATCCATATTGGTAGGTGTTTTTTTTGTGAGATATTTTGTAAGTATGGGTTTTGTAAGATACATTGCAACAACAGTTACAGCTGCAAAAGCAACCGCCTGCACTGCAACCGCCTGGGGTGCCAGCCATGCAACAACCGTTGAAACAAGAGCCCCTGCCGCAAACCAGATGCTTGAAATATCGGTTGTTGCAACCTCGATAATCACAAACACAATTGTAAGTGCCAGCCAGATATATACTGTAGGTATGCCAAAAATCATACTGTCTCCCTCCTTTTAAGCCTCTGTTAAGGATACATTATCATAAATTTGTGAAGATTTCAACAAAAATACTTATTTTTTTAAAGTTGCACCCCCTTTAAACAGGGTAAAATGTGTAAATAAGTGAAATTTTGTCAAAACCGCACATAGTTCTTGAAATGGCAATTTTTTTAAAGTATAATATGCTTGTTAAGTGTTGTTTTATAACAGTTTCTCTGCCTTTTGGCAGATAAAAATATATATGGTTAAAAGAATTTTTAAAGAGAAAGGGGTTAGCAAATGGCAAAATATCTTTCACCAGAAGCACGCAAAAAGCGCGCACGCCGCCGCAAGGCACGCAAGCTGGCAATGTACGCCACCTGTGCTGTTTTTGTGTTGCTGGTAAGCTATGGCATTGTTGCACTGATTGAGGCCTTTACTCCCGAAGCAGAACAGCCGCCAGAACTGCTGCAGCCTATTGTGAGCACCGATATGCAGCCAAACACCGATCTGGAAAGCGAAGGCCAGTGGTACACCCGTGTTGGCCCTGTGCAGCAGACAATAAACGAGTTTGAAATTATCAGCCCTGACCACCGTATGTTTCAGCTGCCAGAAAACGGCAGTGTGGATTTAAGCTATTTTGAAGATGCAGTATTTGTTGGCGACAGTCTGACCGAAGGTCTGCGTGAATATGCAAGCATAGAAAATGCAGTTGCAAACATTGCAACCTTTGTTTCGGCAAAAAACCAGACGCCAAAAAGCTTTTTGGAAGGGGTTATAGTTTTCCCTGGCAACTACCGCCCAACACAAAACGGTGTTGAAGCAATTGTAAGCGAAAATCCTGGCAAGGTTTATATTACTTTGGGCACCAACGCCCTTACATTTATGAACCGCCAGCAGCTTATCTATTACTATGACCAGCTGCTTACAACCCTGCAGCAGCAGCTTCCTGATACAATTTTTTATGTATGCAGCATAACACCAACCACAGTGGCAGAGGCAAGCCGCCGCCCTGTGTTTATCTATGACGCAATCTATGCCGCAAACAACGAAATTGCCATGATTGCAAGCCAGAAAGGTATGCATTATATCAACCTGCACGAAGTGCTTGCAGGGGAAGACGGCTATCTTAAACCAGAATACGCATACAGCGACGGTATTCACCTGCGCCCAGAGGTTTATACAATATGGGTACAGTATCTTATGAGCCACACGGTACACCGTGCTGACAATCCATATATCCCTGGCAGCCCATACTATCTGGGATAACAAGACAAAAAATTGCGGACAGTTTTTTACAAACTGTCCGTTTTTTATTAAAACTTTTAACAAAAATTCTTTTATGCTTCGCATGTCACTTTTGACACCAAAAGTGACCAAAAGTGGCGCTGATTGCGACGCAGCGCCCCACGCGGAATATGTACCGCAAGGTCTTGCTCCTTGTGGCGCTTTCGCGTGCAATCCGCACGCACCGCGCCGCTTATTATGGTGCAAATACAGCGACAATACATATTTAATATCAGAGGGGGCGCCGCCCCCTCATTACACTCCCCCGAAGTATCTTTAAAATACTTTAGGTAAAACCCTATAAATCAATCTCAATGCCAACAGGGCAGTGGTCGCTGCCCAAAATATCGCCAAAGATAAAGCTGTCCCTTACCTTGTCTTTAATACGGTTGGACACCACAAAATAGTCGATGCGCCAGCCGATATCCTTTTCACGAGCCTTGCGCATATAGCTCCACCAGCTGTACTGCACCTTGTCAGGATACAGATATCTGAATGTATCTGTAAAACCGCTGTCCAGCAGCTGTGTAAATTTTGCTCTCTCTTCGTCGGAAAAACCTGCGCTGCGGCGGTTGGTTTTTGGGTTTTTAAGGTCTATTTCGTTGTGGGCGCAGTTAAGGTCACCGCAATAGATAACAGGCTTAACTGCATCCAGTGTTTTTATGTACTGGCGCAAAGCGTCCTCCCACTGCATGCGGTAATCAAGGCGTGCCAGCTCTCGCTGTGCATTTGGTGTGTACACGTTAAGCAGATAAAAATTTTCGTACTCAAGGGTAATTGCCCTGCCCTCGTGGTCGTGCTGGTCAACACCTATGCCATACCTAACACTCAAAGGCTCTTTCTTTGCAAAAACCGCTGTGCCGCTGTATCCCTTTTTATCGGCAGAATACCAGTACTGACAATAGCCCTGTGGTGCAAAATCTGCCTGGCCAGGCTGCATTTTGCTCTCCTGAATTGCAAAAAAATCTGCATCAAGGTTTTTAAAAACTTCTTCAAAGCCCTTCTCAAGGCAGGCACGGAAGCCGTTTACATTCCAGGATATAAATTTCATATATATTTCCTCTTTTTATATTATTCCGTTTTAACGCAGCAATGCCGAGAAGAACTGCGGATTTCTTCCCTGCTTTATGCTGTTTTTTATTATGACTTCTTTATTTGTCTATATAATACCGCACAATACGCCTTTTTTCTATGACTTAATCACACTTTTTCTTAAGCAGTTTGTTAAACAGTGCACCGCAAAGCAGAATATTCATACACATATACAGCCACAGCATAAACAGCATCACTGCACCCAAGCCGCCGTACAGTGCCGAATACCGTGAAAAATGGCGGATGTATATTGAATATCCAAAAGAATACAAAATCCAGCCTGCCGCCGCCACCATTGCTCCTGGCAGCTGTTCTTTAAAGTTAAGTGTACTTTTTGCAAGGCCTTTATATGCAAGGGCAAACAGCAGTGTAAGCGCCAGAAAAAATATTATATTGCGCATATTTATAACTGCAAGCAGATACTGTCCGCTTTTGCCCAGCAGCTGCGTTGCGGCATTTTCCAGCGGAGAAGCAAAAACCAGCACACCAAAACTTGCCGCCAGCACCGTTATCATAACCACCGTGTAAACCACACTGCGCAAAGCCAGCTGCACAATGTTATATTCCTCCCTGTAGCTGTAGATGGTGTTTATTCCATCGGCAATGCTGCGTATGCCCTTGGTAGCCGCCCACAGCAGAAAAACCATTGTCACCGATGCCAGCGGCACAGTTGCATGGGAAGCTATCTCTTCCAAAATTTGTATTATATATCCATTTGCCTGCTGGGAAAACACAAGCGAAAGCTTATCCGCCAGCCCCATTGCATCAATAGGCGCAAGGGCTCCCAGAAGAATGATTACAAACATTATCAGCGGAACCGCTGATACCAGCATAAAAAACGCCGCCTCTGCACTGTAGGCCGCAATATGATTGCTGTCGTACTGCTTTTTAAGCCTTAATGCATAATCTATAAGGTCAACTGCCTTCTTTTTCATAATCTGCCCCTGCAAGATACCATAATATCTGTTTAAAAATGCTTATGTTAAAGTATAGTGCTTTATTTTGTATATTATGTGTCCACAAAGGAAAAACCTTGGGCCGATTGGCCCAAGGCTTTTATGACAAACAATATCAAATTGTTTTTAGCGGATATTACTGTTTTGCTTTTTTGCTTTCCCATTTTGTTACGCAAAGTGAGCAAGCGATGTCGCCTGTAACGTTGAGACATGTACGGCCCATATCGAAGAGACGGTCTACGCCGTAGATAATCATAATCATGTTTACGTCGATACCCATTGCTGTAAGTACCATTGCAAGCATAATCATACCTGCGCCAGAAACGCCAGCTGTACCGATGGATGCAAGTGTTGCTGTAACAACAATTGTTACCATCTGTGCAAGACCAAGTTCTACGCCTGCAAGGGATGCAAGGAACACTGTTGCAACACACTGATAGATAGCTGTACCGTCCATGTTAACTGTTGCACCAAGTGGAAGAACAAATGCAGAGATATCTTTGTCTGCGCCCATTTTTTCTGCACAGTCTTTGGAAACAGGCAGTGTAGCTGCAGAGGATGTGGATGTAAAAGCAAACATCATAGCTGCAAATGCGCCTTTAAAGAATGCAATTGGGCTCATGCCTGCAAAGATTTTTGCAGATGCAGAGTAAACGATAACTGCGTGAACAATGTAACCGATGTAAGCACAAAGAAGAACAAGTGCAAGGCTGCCAAGAATTTCTGCGCCCTGTGTTGCAACAACCCAAGCCATCATTGTGAAAACGCCGATTGGGGAAAGGCTGATGATGAACTCCATAAGTTTGTTGATAACTTCGTTAAAGGAAGCAACAACGTCTCTTGCAAGTTTACCTTTTTCGCCTGCTGCCATAATGGAACCGCCAAGCATAAGAGCAATAATGATAACCTGCAGCATGTTAGCAGAGTGGAATGCGCTCCACATATTGTCTGGGAACATACCAACAAGTGTGTCCATAAAGTTTGCGGAAGTTGCTTTTTCCCATGTTGCGCCTTCTTCAAGTGCAAGTGTTGGGAACAGACCTGCGCCGTTGAAGATGTTTGCAAAAACAAGACCGATTACACAGGCGATAGCTGTGGAAACAAGGAAGTAAGCCAGTGTTTTCCAGCCAACAGAACCAACCTTTTTCATGTCGTCCATAGAAAGAATACCGTCAATCATAGACAGGAGAACTACAGGAACAACGATAAATTTAAGAAGGTTAACAAAGATTGTGCCAAATGGTTTAAGATAAGCTGTTGTAAAGCCTGCCATACCTGTTACACCACAGATAAGGCCAACAACAATACCAAGGATAAGTGCGATTAAAATTTGCATTGGTAAGCCAATTTTCTTTTTCATATTTAATCTCCTTTTTTGTAAAATTTTAACCTGTGACTAATTATAGCAGACACACTTTAATTTGTAAAGCAAAATCTATTATTTAACAATCCTTACTTTAATTTATTTTTTTAAATTAAGCTGAAAAATTTATTTTTTAAATTAGAAATGCTTATCCCAAACTTTTAAAAAGGTCTGTTTTAAACCTTTATGCTTAATTTTTTAAAAAATTATTCACAATTTATTAATTTTTAGCCAACTTATCGAAGCAACAATATTACATGTTTTTTAGGTGAATTTTGCATATTTTAAGCCACATAATGTTGCATTTTATTTTAACAAATGATAATATATACACACAAATGCACGCCCCATATTTCCGTTTTGCAAAAAAGGAGAACCCATGAGAAAAATTGCTGTAACTTATCAGGATGGTCAGGTATATCATCACTGCTGTCAGGCTCCACAGCTTAAAATATATACCATTAAAAGTGATGTTCTTTCAAAGATAGAGCTGGTTGATGTCAGCTCTGACAATGCCGACACAATGGCCAATATTCTCAAGGAGCACAACATCAAGGTTGTTATCTGCGGCACTATAAGCGAATATCTTAAAAATCTGCTGGAAACAAATCTGCACATGGAGGTATACAACGGTGTTACAGGCGATGCCGACAGCGCAGTTGTTGCCTATATTGCAGGCACCCTTGACTTTGAACCCAATATGCACTGTGAAAAACCAGAGCATATACATAGCTGCAGTGGATTTGGCGGCGACTGGAACGGTATAGACTGACATTTCGCAATTTATATTTGAAAATTTATATATTTTGGAGGTACAGATATGAACGAAATTATCAAAGCAATGACAGAGCGACGCAGCATTAAAAAGTATAAAGATACTCCTGTGCCAATGGAACTTATCGACCAGGTTTGCGAAGCAGGAAAATATGCAGCAAACGGCCGTGGTCTGCAGGCACCTATAATTGTGGCAGTTACCGACAAAGCCCTGCGCGATAAACTTTCTGCACTTAACGCAGCTGTTATGGGCACCGACAGCGACCCTTTCTATGGAGCGCCTGCTGTGCTGGTTGTGCTGGCAGATAAAAATGTTGGCACTTATCTGTATGACGGCAGTCTGGTTATGGGCAACCTTATGCTTGCCGCACATTCCCTTGGTCTTGGCAGCTGCTGGATACACCGTGCAAAACAGGTGTTTGAAAGCGCCGAAGGCAAAGAAATTCTGGCTTCTCTTGGCATTGAAGGAGACTGGGAAGGCATTGGCAACTGCATTATCGGATATGCTGACGAAGAAAGACAGCCTAAGCCAAGAAAAGAAAACTGGGTTTATAAGGCTTAATACCCCACTTATGCTGCTTTTGCTGCAAAATATGCAGGCAGATTTTTTATAAATCCGACTGCTCTAACAAGACACCTGCAGCCTGCACAGTGACATTAAGTTAAGCTAAACACCAAAATATCAATTTAAAACAACAAAATTAGATGTCATTCTGAACGCAGCGAAGAATCTCTTTGTTTGATTAACCCTAAAGATTCTTCGCCTCTGGCCTTTCTCACAATGACATATTTTTTGACCTAATTACATTTACAGTCTGCATCAGGTCTTCATAAATATTTTACAAAAATTTCAGCCTCAGACATCTTGCTTTGTCTGAGGCTGTTTAATTTTTTAACCATTATTTTATTTTTTCCATAATATCTGCAGGCACCCATATATCGCCATTTTCAACAGCCTGGGTATCCACATCAACCGACATCTTAAGCTCCATATTCATTCCCAAAAAGCCAATTTCACCTTCGCAGGTAAGATATACACCTTTCAGTTTATCTTTTTCCAGCACCATCTCCAAAAGGCCGTAGTCAACAGCTATGGTAACTTCATCCATCTCGTCAATGACATCTGCCAGCATCTGTTCTATCTGCTGCTGTGTAAGCATAAGCTGATAAACCGTTGTGTCGCCATCCTTTTCAACGTTTACTTCACCGTTTTTAACAAGATCATAGGCAAAACCCAGCATTTCTTTTATCTGTGCATCTTCAACGGTAAATTCTCTGCCCATAATATCAAAATAAGCCTGGTCATCAATATAAAGTTTATCATTATATATATAGGCATCTATGCCGCCCTTGCGTATATGCGTTATAGGTTTACCGTCAAACTTGCCAATTCTTATGGCCAGTTTTTCTTCAAAGTCCAGAATATTGCTTTCCATCGAAAATGTTACGTCCGCCTGCTGAATATCGGCAGATATATAATTATTCCATGCGGCAGCAATATTCAATGCGTCGTTCGATACAATAATTTCCTGTCTCTGCCTGTCTGCACGTTCTGGCAGCAGAGCATCTGCAATTTCAAAACTGCGCCCAAGGACAATGCCAGTAAGCAATGCCGCTATAACAGCAACACTGGCAACAACAGCAATGATAACCTTTTTATTTCTACCTGTCATTGCCGTCCCCCTTTCAGTATGCGATATTGATATTATTATATAATTACATATATATAATAACATAAATAATGTGTACAGTCTGTTAAATTTATAATAAAAGGCAAAAAAGAAGTATCTTATCCCATTGGCTCTTTCCTCCTGCCACTGGCAGCGGTCGCCTCCGTCACAGATTAAAGTCCGCCAAAGGCGAACGTACAGACATAAGTCCGGTGGTTCAAATCAAATAAACAAAACCAAAACAAAAAGGACACCCGTTTGGATGTCCTTTTGTTTTGGCTCCCTGCCCGTTTTGATATCCGAACACTGCTCAAGGTCGGAGAATTTAATCTCCTCTACCCTATCAATGTAATTAATTCCTATAAATATTTTGTCATCATACAGATATACGCTGTTTACA
>SVMV01000068.1 GCA_015067245.1 Oscillospiraceae bacterium
AAGAACGCCAAGTTTTTCAACAATTTCATATTTGAATTCTGCCATATCTATATACCTCACTAATAATTTTTTTAAACAATGAACAAATTGTAGTACAAAATTTAAATAAATGCAAGCATTATTTTTAAAACTTGACAATTATTATTATAAGTATTAAAATTATTTAGTACATTTAATTGTGCATTTATATTTAAAAGCTTGGAAAAAGAGGCAAAAAAACACTGTTTTTTCAGAGAGCCGCGGCAGGTGGAAAGCGGTAAAACAACTTTTTTGTGTAGCTTTGGAGCTGAAAAGGTGAAAATAAAAGTAGCCTTTTCCGTAAACCTGCGTTAAAGGCAATTCGAGTGGATACATTTTTGTATCAATTTGGGTGGTACCACGGTTATAACAATCGTCCCATACATTTTTTATGATGGGGCGATTTTTTATTTGCTCCAAAAATCTTAAAAAGGAGAAAAAAGATGAAAGAACTTGAAAAAATCTACGACCCTAAAAAGGTTGAAGACAAGGTTTACAAAAACTGGATGGAAAACAAATACTTCCATGCAGAAGTAGACAGCAAAAAAACACCATACACAATTGTTATTCCGCCTCCAAACATCACAGGCCAGCTTCACATGGGCCACGCTTTGGACAACACACTGCAGGATATCCTTATCCGTTACAAGAGAATGCAGGGATTTTCTGCTTTGTGGGTGCCTGGCACCGACCACGCTTCCATTGCAACAGAAGCTAAAATTGTAGAAGCAATGGCAAAAGAAGGCCTTACCAAAGATGACCTTGGCCGTGAAAAATTTCTTGAGCGCGCATGGGAATGGAAACGTGTTTACGGCGGCAGAATTATCGAACAGCTTAAAAAGCTTGGTTCCTCATGTGACTGGGACCGCGAACGCTTTACTCTTGATGAAGGCTGCAGCAAAGCCGTTAACGAAGTTTTTGTTAACCTTTATAACAAAGGCCTTATCTATCAGGGCGAGCGCATTGTTAACTGGTGCCCACACTGTATGACATCCATCTCTGATGCAGAGGTAGAATTTGAAGAACAGGCAGGACATCTCTGGCATATCAAATATCCAATCAAAGACAGCGATGAATATATTGTTGTTGCAACAACAAGACCGGAAACAATGCTTGGTGATACAGGTGTTGCAGTTGGTGTTGATGATGAAAGATATAAACACCTTGTTGGCAAGAAGGTTATCCTGCCACTTACAGGCCGTGAAATCCCAATTTTTGAAGACAGCTATGTTGAAAAAGAATTTGGTACAGGTGCTGTAAAGGTTACACCTGCACACGACCCTAACGACTTTGAAATGGGAGTAAGACATAACCTGCCAATCATCAAAGTTATGGAACTTGATGCGCACATGTGCGCAGATACAGGCAAGTATGCAGGTATGGACCGCTACGAAGCAAGAAAAGCTATCGTTGCAGATCTGGAAGAACAGGGCTATCTTGTAAAAATCGAAGACTACAGCCATAACGTAGGTTCCTGCTATCGTTGTCACACAACAATCGAACCAATGATTTCTAAACAGTGGTTTGTTAAAATGGAACCGCTGGCAAAACCTGCTATTGCAGCAGTGCGTGGCGGCGAAACAAAATTTGTTCCTGAACGTTTTGACAAAATCTTCTTCCACTGGATGGAAAACATCAAAGACTGGTGTATCTCCCGCCAGCTGTGGTGGGGCCACCGTATCCCAGCATGGTACTGCCAGGAATGCGGCGAAGTTATTGTGGCAAAAGAAACACCAACAGTTTGCCCAAAATGCGGCTGCACTCATCTTGTTCAGGACGAAGATACTCTTGACACTTGGTTCTCTTCTGCTTTGTGGCCATTCTCCACACTTGGCTGGCCAAACGAAGACAGCGAAGACCTTAAATATTTTTATCCAACAAACACACTTGTTACAGGTTACGACATTATCTTCTTCTGGGTTTCCCGTATGATTTTCAGCGGTATAGAGCACATGGGCAAAGTACCGTTTGATACAGTGTTTATTCATGGTATAGTTCGTGACGAACAGGGCAGAAAGATGTCCAAATCTCTTGGCAACGGTATCGATCCACTGGAAGTTATCGACCAGTACGGTGCAGATGCTTTGCGTTACACATTGGCAACAGGTTCTTCCGCTGGTAATGACACACGTTATTCTGACGAAAAGGTTAAAGCATCCCGTAACTTTAACAACAAACTTTGGAATGCTGCACGTTTTATTCAGATGAACCTTGACGGTGAACTTGCAGACGGACTGCCAGAAAAACTTGAACTGGAAGACAAATGGATTCTTTCCACACTTAACAATGTTATCAAGTCCGCAACCGAAAATATCGAAAGCTATGACCTTGGTCTTGCAGCACAGAAGGCAAACGACTTTATCTGGGACTGCATCTGCGACAAGTATATCGAAATTGTAAAACTTCGTCTTAACAGCGAAGATAAAGAAGTTAAGGACAATGCAAGAAGAGTGCTGGTATATGTAATGAAAGAAGCTCTCAAACTTCTCCATCCATTTATGCCATTTATTACAGAAGAAATCTATCTTGCACTGCCAAATGCAGAAGAAACAATTATGCTTTGTCAGTGGCCACAGTGGAAAGAAGAACTTGTGTTTGAAAGGGAAGAAAAATCTCTTACAAGAATTCTTGAGCTTGCAAAATCCATCCGTGCTCTCCGCGCACAGATGCAGGCACACCCATCCAACAAAACACTGCTTATCATCGAAACACCACATATTGCAGACTTTGAGCAGGGCATTTACTTTGTAGAAAAATTTGCATTTGCAAAAGAAGTTCAGCTTGTGGAAAAATTTGAAGGCGATGCAAAAGCATATTCTCAGGTTGTTGTTGAAGGCGCACGCGGCTTTATCCCAACAGGTGACCTTGTGGATAAAGAAAAAGAAACAGCACGTCTTAACAAAGAGCTGGCTGGTGTTGAAAAAGATATCCAGATTATCAGCGGCAAGCTGAACAATCCTGGCTTTATGGCAAAAGCACCTGAAAAACTTGTTGAAACAGAAAAAGCAAAACTTGCAGCTGCACTCAGCAAAAAAGAAAAAATTCTCGAAAGCTTGGCAGCATTGGGTTAATATGTTAATATATAGCCGTGGAAATAATTCCACGGTTATATTTTTGGTTGGATATATGAAAGAGGAGAAGCGATGATTAAATTACTTGGGATAATTTTTACTGGTATTGCATTGCTGCTGCTTATAACTGCAATATTCTGGATGAGCAAAATAAGCCTTTTTATTGCATTTATTGCAGTTTTGGTTTCTGTATTTTTTAGTTATATAGGGAAAGTGTTGATGAAAATATGAAAATGAAAAAACAGATGGCCTATACCGAAGCGCTGGAATATATACATTCCCGCCCAAGAATGAAAAACACCGACAACCGCCGTGCAATGCGGCTGCTGCTTGAAAGTTTGGGCAATCCGCAGGATAAATTGAATATTGTTCACATTGCAGGCACCAACGGCAAGGGCAGCTGTGCAAAGATGCTCAGCAACGTGTTGCATCAGGCTGGTTACAAAACAGGGCTTAACATTTCTCCTTTTGTCATTGATTTCCGTGAGCGTTTTACAATAAACGGAAAATTTATCAGCAGAGAAACCCTTGCGTCCATAACCGAAAAGGTTAAAGAAAAGCAGGAATATATATGGGAGCATTATCAGCTTAAACTTGTTGAGTTTGAAATTGTAACTGCTATTGCTTTCTGCTATTTTGCTATGGAAAAGTGTGATATTATCTGCCTTGAGGTTGGCATCGGCGGCAGGGAAGACAGCACCAATGTTATAAAAAACAGCCTTATATCCTGCATTATGAACATCAGCTTTGATCACACCGATATGCTGGGCGAAACCATTGAAGAGATTGCATATCAGAAGGCAGGTATTATAAAGCCTGGCCAGCCTGTTATCGCTTATCCTGCAATGGACAAAAAGGCCTTGGGAATTATAAAATCCGAAGCAGAGAAACAAAATGCAAAGCTCATAATACCAGATATCTCACAGGTTTTGGCTGAACACCAAGGGAAGTTCTGCGATGTTATGACCTATAAAGGCTTAACAGTGCAGCAAAGCTTTACAGGTCAGCACCAAAGCTATAATACAGCGGTGGTTATCGAAGCGGCAAAAGCGTTGAACAGCAGCGGCAGATATAAAATAACCGACGAAAACATCAAAAAGGGAATAGAAGAAGCAAAATTCCCTGCAAGGATAGAGATTTTCAGCAAAGAGCCGCTTATTATACTTGACGGTGCCCATAACCTTGACGGTGTTTCGGCATTGAAAAAGGTACTGGAAACAAATGGGGTGAAAAATCTTACTGCGGTTTGGGCTTCTCTTTCTGACAAGCAGCCACAGAAACTTATCGAAGGTATTGCACCGTTTATAAGCAAATTGTACACAGTGGATATATTCGGAAGCCGCGCAATACCAAAAGCTGAACTTGCCGATATGGCAAAAAAATATGTGCCTTGCTGCACAGCGGCACAAAGCCTTGAAGCAGCAATTGAGCAGGCAATACAGAACAAAGAAAATCTGCTTGTATTCGGCTCGCTTTATCTTGCGAGCGATGCAAGAAAAATAATTATTGAAAAACTGTAAAATCACAACCTAATACGACAATTTTTTTAAAGCGTATCTTTTATCATATTTGATAGAGGATGCGCTTTTTATTTTTTACAAAAAGAGGTGAAAATTTTGGCAGAGACAGAATTCAGCTATAAAGACGGGACACTTAAAATTTATATTTCAGGAGAAATTGACCACCATTCTGCTTTTAAAATAAAAGATGTTATAGACAGCCAGCTGCTGCATTACAGCCCAAAGGTTGCAGTTATGAATTTTGAAAAGGTTACCTTTATGGATTCTTCTGGCATTGGTCTTGTTCTGGCAAGGTATAAGTTTGCCCAGAACTGTGGGACAAGCCTTTATGTACAGGGATTAAATAGGCAAACCCAGCGTGTGCTTGACCTTGCAGGGATAAAAACAATAAAAGAAATAACAGGTGGAGATATATAAAATGAAATCACAGAATTTTATAAAACTCAGTTTTCCGTCCAAATCGGTCAACGAAGCTTTTGCACGCAGTGCAGTAAGTGCGTTCTGCGCTCAGCTTGATCCAACGGTGGAGCAGATTAACGACATAAAAACAGCAGTAAGCGAAGCGGTAACCAACTGTATAGTGCATGGCTACCACAATACCTTTGGCATTATCTACATAACAGCCACCATAACCGAAAACACTCTCACTGTGAAAATAGTGGACAAGGGTATAGGTATAGAGGATATACAAAAAGCGATGCAGCCTCTCTTTACCACCGACCCAAACGGTGAGCGCGCAGGCATAGGTTTTGCGGTTATGCAGACATTTATGGATACCTTAAAGGTCAAATCCACTGTCGGCAAAGGCACAAGGGTTGTTATGACAAAAAAGATAACACCGAGGGAATAAAATGTCACTTCAGCTTAAAACCGAAAGAGAAACATTTATCGAAAACAATATTGGTCTTGTGCATTCCTGCGCAAAACGTTTTAAAGGCAAGGGCATAGAATATGAAGAAATGTTTGCCGCAGGCTGTGTGGGGCTTATCAAAGCCTACGATGCCTTTGACCACAGCCGTGGCGTGCAGTTTTCCACCTATGCTGTGCCTGTTATTCTGGGAGAAATAAAAAAGCTTTTCCGTGACGGAGGTATGCTCAAGGTTACACGCAGTGTAAAAGAAATGTCCTTAAAGGTCAGTTACACAAGGGAGCATCTGCAAAAACAGACAGGGCAGGAGCCGTCAGTCAAAGAAATAGCAGATTTTCTGTCTGCATCGGTAGAAGATGTGGCACAGGCTATATCGGCATCGACTCCTCCAATGTCGTTGACTGCAATATTCGAGGAGGAGAACGGTCAGTGTGAGTTTGATATACCTGTGGAGAGCAGCGAAGAAAGCCTTGCAAACATTATGGGACTTAAATATGCTATATCCGAGCTGGATGCAGAGGAAAAACAGATTATATATCTGCGCTTTTTCCAAAACAAAACCCAGGCGGCCACAGCACATCAGCTTGGTAAAACCCAGGTACAGATATCACGGCAGGAGAGAAAAATAATCCAGAAAATGCGAAAAAAATTTATGGAATAGAATTTTAATGGTGCAAAATGTATCTTTATATTGTAAATAAAATTAGACTGTGGTACAATATCCTCGAGAAATGATATAAAAAAAGAGGATGTTGTTATGCAGGATTTATCATTAAAAGGATATGCAAAACGCATTTTTATTGTAACATTCGGCCTGATTTTTGCCGCTTACGGTGTTGGCCTTACCGTTACGGCCCAGCTGGGTGTAAGCCCGTGGGACGTTTTCAGTCAGGGGGTTGCCCTGCAGCTTTCAAAGATGCTTGGCAAAGAAATTATGATGGGTACAATCACTCAAATAACAGCAGCACTGGTTATTCTGGTTGATGTTGCTCTTAAAGAAAAAATCGGTGTGGCAACTATTATCGATACCTGCATTTTTGGCGGTGCTCTAAACTTTTTCTTAAAACATAATATGCTTCCATACCCACAGGCCTTTCCTGTAAAGTTTGTTCTGATGGTGCTGGGATATTTTATCTGGGGGCTGGGGATTTATATTTATATGAAACCAGCACTCGGTGCAGGCCCAAAAGATGCTCTGTTTGTAATTTTTGCAAAACGTAAAATTCCTGTGGCAATTGCCAAAAACTCTATCGAGGCAGTTGTATTTGTTATAGGTTGGATTATGGGTGGCACAATCGGCGTTGGCACAGTTGTTGCAGTGTTTGCAATGGGTTACATTATCGAATTCTGGTTTAAAGTGTTTAAATTCGATGTTACAACGGTAGAAAACGAATCCATTATTGATACAGCAAGAAATATTAAAGGCTTGTTTGCTCATCAAAAGTAAAATGTAAAAGAGGAAAAGTTGATGAAAGCGTCAAAAACATCCGTTAAAGGATATATAAAAAGATTTATTATGCTTACCGCAGGGCTTATGATTGCGGCTTATGGTATATGTATGACAGTTAACTCTCAGCTTGGTATAAGCCCGTGGGACGTTTTTGCTCAGGGTCTTGCGTTCAAGCTTTCTGCTGTAACAGGCAACACATACACTCTTGGCACGCTTACACGCTGGATAGGTTGGGTTGTGCTGGTGTTGGCAGTAGTGCTTAAAGAAAAAATAGGTTTTGGCACAATATATGATATTATGATTGTGGGCACATTTATAAATTTTTACAGTGGCAACAATCTTGTGCCTGCGCCTGAAAGTTTTGCATTAAGATTTGTTTTGCTTATTGCAGGATTTATACTGTGGTCCTTTGGCGTTTATTTTTATCTTGCAGCCGAACTTGGTGCTGGGCCAAGAGACAGCCTTATGGCAGCACTCTCAAAAAAAGGTCTGCCTGTAAATATCGCAAAAAACACAATCGAAGCAGTTGTGTTTGTAATAGGCTGGATTTGCGTAGGTACAGTGGGCATTGGTACAGTTATAGCAGTATTTATTATGGGTTATCTGCTCAAGTTCTGGTTTGCACTGTTTAAATTTGATCTGGCAAAAGCCGAAAATGAGTCTCTGCTGGACACATTAAAAAACATCAAAAAACTTATTATTAAAAAATAATATATAATACATATATTAAGGCGGATTGTTCCGCCTTTTATTTTTGCTTGGAAAAATATTTCCTTTGTGATACAATTACAAATACTGCTGCACAAGGAGAGTGTAAAGAACATGAAAATAAAAACTGTCAAAGATTATATAAAAAGAATTTTGCTGGTTGTCATCGGTCTTGCATTAAGCGCCTACGGTATCGGCATGACAATTTATGCAGACCTTGGCCTTGCACCATGGGATGTGTTCAATCAGGGTGTTGCACTGCAGCTGCAAAAACATTTTGGCGTTGAAATTATGATGGGTACTGTATCGCAGATAACCTGTATCTTTATAATAGGTATAGTATTATTATTAAAAGAGCCTATAGGTGTATCCACAATTTTGGATTCAATTCTTTTTGGAGGTTTTCTCAATTTCTTTATGAAGCACAATCTGCTGCCATCCACAGAAATATATGCAGTAAGATTTGCTTTGCTTGGTTTGGGATTTGTTGTTTGGGCGATAGGTGTATATATGTATATGAAACCGCAGCTCGGTGCAGGACCAAGAGACAGCCTTATGATTGCTTTGGCAAAACGCAATATATCTGTGGGTGTTGCAAGAAATTCAACAGAGATGTTTGCCCTTGCTGTTGGCTGGCTTTGCGGAGGCAAGGTTGGCATCGGCACGGTGATATCGGTTTTCTTTATCGGGTATGTGTTGCAGATTTTGTTTACCCTTGTAAAATTTGATGCCACCAAGGTGAAAAACGAATCGCTTTTTGAAACAGCTAAAAAACTGTTTTCTAAAGCATAAAAAGCACTTATGGTAATAAATTTTGCTGTATGGTAATTAAGTTTTTAATGTTTTTAACAACTTTTGACTATTTTGTGTAAAACTTTACAATACAAAACTTAAAAAACTATATAAAACCAACAAAGTTAAAAAAATAATAAAAAAACACTTGCAAAAAGATTAAAACAGTGTATAATATAAAACACTGACACCCCAAACGGCGTCAGGGCACAACAAAAAAATCTTAAAAAACTTTAAAAAAGTTGTTGACAAGATTAAAAAGTTGTGGTAATATATAAAGGCTGTCGCGAGAGTGGCAGCAAGGACCTTGAAAATTAAACAATATAAAGAAAAGAACAGAAGCTTGTGAAGGAATAACTTTAGATATTCTTTTGAAAAAGTGAGCAAACACTAAAAAAGCGCTTTTAAGTAATTTCGAGACGCTAATGCGTTGTGAAATGAGTAAGATATTAAGTTCCGAAAGGGATTTAAATATAGGATTTAACAAAGAGTTTGATCCTGGCTCAGGACGAACGCTGGCGGCGCGCCTAACACATGCAAGTCGAACGGAGTTAATTTTTCTGAAGTTTTC
>SVMV01000069.1 GCA_015067245.1 Oscillospiraceae bacterium
AATCCCAATAGTCAGCATTGTCATAACCATCAAGGTCAATGACAAATGCATCACTGCGTGACAAAATTTCATCGATAAATGGCACAGTGCCTTTTTCGGTTTTACGCACCACTGCAATCAGCTTTTTCACCTTCATGGTGTTAAGCAAAACCTGTTGGAACTGTGGTTCGTTACTTTCCAGAAAACCGATTTCATCTATTGCAAACCATTCTTTATCGCTGCCTGCAACAGCTTCAAGTGTCGGTATACCAACTGTGTAAAATCCATCGGAATGGGGTATCATATTCTTGCCGATTTCGGCCTTTTCAGGGCAGTATATACCCACCGCAGCTTCTGCTTTTGTTATGTTATCTACCAGCATAACCCCTGTTTTGGGGATATAGACAGATGTAAGTCCAGGCAATGCCGTATTGCCGCAGCTTACAAAAACTGTCAGTCTGTTAAAAAGTGTAGATTTGCCCTTGCTCCGCCAGCCTGTGACAAGCAGATGTCTTTTGCCGCTGTTTATGTATCTGTCCCAGAATATTTCTGCCGTAAGTTTCATTATTTCACCTGTAAAAGTTTTTATAAAATAATAGCATTTTAAATCGCTGCTGTAAATGTATTACACTTAAAATTCCACAGAAAAACATCAACGCCTTATGAAACAAGGAATATAAAGTATCAAATAAAAAACAGCAAATATATATTGACTTAAAGTTTAATAGCTCGCGTTTTAGGTTTTCAGGTGCTCCTGAAACTCTATAAGTGAAAAGGGGTATCGTACTGTTTAGAGTGGATAACTCATTTATTATTTTACATTCTCTGTCAGTTTTATTATTAATTTAATTACTTGCGTTATGACTAACCGCACCAGAATATAAAGTTTGGCAGTGGCTGGTTATTTGACAGGATAGCGCTGTTTGAATTATTATATACATTAATAACGCATTTAACAAATACACGGGGAGTTAATTTATGAATAACGAATTTAATTTCTGGGATAAATATTTTAATCTTGAGCAAGAGGAGCTTAAGCTGTTCAACTTTGTTCTGCAGTTTGATTTTGGCCAGGGCAATGCTGAGTATTCCTGCGAGGATTTAAGGGCAAGTGATTTGACAATTGAACAGGTGTTGGGCTGCCTTAAATTTATCATCTGCGGTTACAACGACGGCAGGCAGAACTACCTTGCTTTTCTTGATATTGACGACGACGGCGGCGTTGGCTATAACTTTTTCTGCGAGGGCAGCGAAGAGCCTGTTGAAATTGAAGATGCAGAAATTGTTGCAGCCAATATCTATGCTATTGTAAGTGATGGATTGGTTGCGGAGTTTGACAAGTAATAAAGATATCTGTAAAACCAAAAGTCTCTGTAGGGCAAACTACAGAGACTTTTATATTTGAACAGGAAAACAGAAAGATATTTATGCTTATATTATTGCACTTATCAGCGGTTAAAAATCTTTTATTATTTCCATACCTTCTGCTATGGCAACTTGTATTTTTTCTTCAATTTCTTCTTCCGAAACATAGTCCATATTCTGGGCGGATACTGTTTGCAGTGTGCCCATACCCCACAGCCATGAGAGTGCGTTAAGATAGGACGAACCCTGCTCGAGAACATCTCCAGTGGAGATATCCATGCCCCTGGTGGTGATATACAAAAGCTTTTCTGATTTGCAGTTGCCGTAACAGATTTTGTCATCGGTTTTGAATGTAACATCCAGAATGGAACACAGCTCAAGAAAGTTTTTCAGCGCTGCAGGGATGGACATATCCCAGAAAGGTGCAGCTATCACTATTCTGTCTGCGTCACGGATACTTTCGGCCCAGGACATAACGGTTGGGTCGATAATGCCACCTGTGCGTTTAAGGATTAAATCTTTCTGCACAACAGACAGGTTAAGCTCGTTGATAACAATGGTCTGCACATCATATTTTTCTTTTAGGGCTTCCACTATAGGTGCTGCAATTTTCTTTGTGCGGGATAGCTCATCTCTGATGCAGGCATCAATATACAATAACTTTTTCAAATATATCACTCCTTGGTTTTAAACTGAACAGTTTATGATGCTGTGATGTTTGTCAAATGATTTTATGCAATAATTTTATCTTTTTTCAGGGATAATTTCCAGCCAGTACCCGTCAGGGTCTTCGATAAAGTAAATGCCCATAACAGGATTTTCAAAGCAGATGCAGCCCATCTCTTTGTGAAGCTTGTGTGCTGCTTCATAGTCGTCCACTTTGAAAGCAAGGTGAAATTCACATTCGCCCAGGTCATAGGCATCAGGGTGCTCGTCCAGCTGTGTCAGCTCAAGTTCAAAAGAGTTTTCTTTGTTGCTCATAAAAACAATGGTAAAGCCATCGCCGTTTTTGCGCCGCACTTCGCTGAGACCAACTGCCTTTTCATAGAAAGCTATGGATTTTTCAAGGTTTGCAACGTTGTAGTTTTCGTGAACCATTCTGAACTTCATATTTAACCTCTTTTCTGTACACTGCGTTTGTGTCTGTATTGTATTCTGTTAAGTAAATGATAATATAGCAGAGAATGGATGTCAACGAATGAAAATATGTTTATATAATTATATTGAAAGTATGATATTTGATGTGATTTTATCGCAGAGAAAATATGATTTTATATGCTGTGACAAGGGTGGAAACATCCCTTTTTTTATGTTATATTGAATGTAATATATTATACCAAAGGAGACTGACTGAATGATACTTGTTACAGGGGCAACGGGATTTGTTGGCCAGAAACTTATGCAGATGTGCAAATATACCATTGCCTGCCCTTCTCTTAAAAATGCAACAGAAGATGAAATACGCCGTATTATAGAAAAAAACGATATTCATACAATTGTTCACACAGCGGCTATTTCTGACATTGGTACCTGCCAGAATAATCCCGAAGCGTCGTACATTGCCAATGTTCAGCTGCCGTTGTATCTGGCAAAGGCTTCAGCAGGAAGAAAACTTATCTGTTTCAGCTCCGACCAGGTTTACAGTGCCGCTAAAGAAGAAGGCCCTTATACAGAAGATATGGTAAATCCTGGCAATATATATGCACAGCATAAGCTGGAAATGGAACAGCGTGTGCTGGATATTGACCCCAGTGCTGTTATGCTGCGTGCAGAATGGATGTATGATTACTATCTTAAAAAATCCAATTATTTTATGAATATAATAAATGCAACAGATACACTGGCTTTCAGCTCACAGCAGTTCCGTGGCCTTACTTATGTAAAGGAAGTGGCTGAAAATATGGAAAAGGTTATTGCGCTGCCTGGCGGTGCCTATAATTTTGGCAGCGAAACTGCAAAGTCAATGTATGATATAACAAAGGAATTTCTGACACTGACAGGGAAAAACATACCACTGCTGGATGCTGCGCCACGGCATAATTTGTGGATGGATTGCGAAAAGGCAAGAAAATACGGTGTGCGGTTCAGCACGGTGGAAGAAGGTCTTGCAAAGTGTGCAAAGGATTATGGAATGATATAAAAATGCAGGTTGCTTCAGAATTTTTTATATAAGAAAGTGCTGCTTGCAAAATCAATTTCATTAAGTTAATAATTCTGCAGAAACATAAAACAAATAGAATAAATTAAGATGTCATTCTGAGCGCGGCGAAGAATCTCCTTATCTGATTAAACCGAGAGATTTTTTGTCACTTGAGTTCTTTGGAATGACATGTTCTTTGAACTTAATGACATTGATGTGTACACAGATATTGTGAAAATATGTGAAGATATTTGCTGAAATAAAGGAGATTTTATGATTATAGATTTTCACACCCACAGTTTTCCTGATAAAGTTGCCGAAAAAGCTATGAAAAATCTGAGTGAGGCATCACATTCCGTGGCTTTTGCCGACGGAACTGTGCAGGGAATAATAAATTCAATGAAAGAAGGTGGCATAACCCGTTCGGTGATACTTCCTGTTGCAACAAAGGCTTCCAGCGTAACAGGGATGAACGATTATGCCCACAGTTTCAATAAGCAGTATGAAAAACAGGGATTGTTATCCTTTGGGTGTATGCATCCTGAGTTTGAAGGGTGGAAAGCCGAGCTTGACCGCATTGCACAGATGGGGCTTAAAGGCATAAAAATACACCCTGTTTATCAGGGAGTAAACCAGGATGATGTGCGTTTTGTGCGTATTCTTGAAAGGGCAGGAGAACTGGGACTTATTGTGGTGAGCCATGCAGGGTTGGATATAGGTTTTCCCGGGGAGATAAAATCCACCCCTGCAATGATAGTCAATGCAATAAAGCAGGCAGGGCCAGTAAAGTTTGTTGCGGCACACATGGGCGGCTGGAAGCTGTGGAACGAGGTTGGCTGCCTTGCAGAATATACCAGCATATACATTGACACAGCATTCAGCCTTGGCAGCATAATTCCAAGAGAAAATGATGATTATTACCTGGGCGCAGACACAAAAATGCTGAACGGCAAACAGTTTTGTGATATTGTGCATCTGTTTGGCGCAGACAGGGTGCTGTTTGGCTCTGACAGCCCATGGGACAGCCAGAAGCAAGCGGTGGAGCGTATAAGACAAAGCGGCATTGCCCAGTATGAAGCGGATAAAATATTCTGCCGTAATGCATGCAGATTGCTGAATATTTAATAAAACCTTTTTAAGCAGGAAAACCGATAAGCTGTGCTGGCGGGGAAACATATTTGCAAAGCTATGGTATGGATTGAAAAAATTTGTTATAATTTATAATCAAATGCAAAATGGACTTTTGTGAATATAACCGATTTTACATTTTAAATTTATATAATATTGTTGGAGAAATAATATGAGCATTTTTGAAATTGGCATGCTTGCCTGCTTTGGCCTTGCATGGCCAAGCAATATATACAAATCATTAAAAAGCCGCACAGCAAAGGGGCGCAGCCTGACATTTCAGTGGGCTATACTTATTGGATATATATGCGGCATCACACACAAAATCCTTTACAGCAATGACATTGTGCTTTATCTTTACATACTCAATTTTGTTATGGTGGCAATAGATACAGGGCTTTATTTCCGCAACCACAGACTTGATATGCAAAGAGAAAACGCAACTGCAGCAAGTATCAGATAAAATACTGTTATTGGCCGAAAACTCGCAGAAAAAGGTGGGTTTTCGGCTTGTTTGCATAATGCTAGCTGCATCGGTCTGCATTATCTGTTGTAATCTTGTTGCGGTACTGATATACTTAAAATAAAAACAGTAAATGTTAAATGCGGTAAGGCATAAAATGCGGCGGTATTAACACAAGCAGTTAAAATATAAATCAATTGAATCGGAGGTTTTTACTATGGCAAAATCAAGACTCATTGGCGATTATCCTGTTATTGGCATACGTCCTACTATCGACGGCAGACGCGGTGTTCTCAAGGTTAGGGAATCCCTTGAAGAACAGACAATGAACATGGCAAAAAGTGCTGCAAAACTGTTCACCGAAAACCTTAAATATTCCAACGGCGAACCTGTAAAGGTTGTTATTGCAGATACAACCATTGGACGAGTGGCAGAAGCAGCAGCTTGTGCTGATAAATTTCGCAAAGAGGGCGTTGATATAACTCTCACTGTAACACCTTGCTGGTGCTATGGTGCAGAAACCATGGATATGGACCCAAACACAATTAAAGCAGTGTGGGGATTTAACGGTACAGAACGCCCAGGTGCTGTTTATCTTGCATCTGTCTTGGCAACCCATGCGCAGAAAGGCCTGCCTGCATTTGGCATATATGGCCACGATGTTCAGGATGCTGACGATACCGAAATTCCTTGCGATGTAAAGGAAAAACTCCTTCGCTTCGGCCGTGCTGCGGTTGCAGCTGCAACAATGAGGGGCAAATCATATCTGCAGATAGGCTCTATCTGTATGGGTATCGGCGGCTCTATCATCAGCACTGATTTTATTGAAGACTATCTTGGTATGAGGGTAGAATCGGTTGACGAGGTGGAAATTATCCGCCGAATGACCGAAGGCATATACGATAAGGCTGAATACGAAAAGGCTTTGGCCTGGGCTAAAGAATACTGTATTGAAGGCTTTGACAAGAACCCACAGGAACTTCAGAAAACAAGAGAAGAAAAAGACGCTGACTGGGAATTTGTTGTCAAGATGATGGTTATTATCAAAGACCTTATGAACGGCAACCCAAATCTGCCTGCAGGCTGTGAAGAAGAAATGGTTGGCCACAATGCCATTGCCGCAGGTTTCCAGGGCCAGAGACAGTGGACAGACTTCTATCCAAACTGTGACTTCCCAGAAGCAATGCTCAACACTTCTTTTGACTGGAACGGAGCAAGAGAACCTTATATCCTTGCAACAGAAAATGACGTGCTTAACGGCATAGGCATGCTGTTTATGAAACTGCTTACAAACCGTCCGCAGATGTTTGCAGACGTGAGAACCTACTGGAGCGGTGAAGCTGTACAGAGGGTTACAGGCTATGAAATTGAAGGTAAGGCAAAAGGTGCCGACGGATTTATACATCTTATCAACTCTGGTGCCTGCTGCCTTGATGCAAATGGCCAGGCAAAGGACGAAAATGGCAATGCTGTTATGAAGCCTTGGTACGAAATTACTGAAGAAGACCAGAAAGCCATTATGGCAAACTCCACCTGGAACTATGCCGACCTTGGCTATTTCCGTGGCGGCGGTTATTCTTCACGTTTTGTTACAAATGCCGAAATGCCTGCAACAATGATAAGACTTAACCTTGTAAAAGGTCTGGGCCCTGTTCTGCAGATTGCAGAGGGCTGGACAGTTGCTTTGCCTGACGAAGTTACCGATACACTTTGGAAACGCACCGACTATACATGGCCTTGTACCTGGTTTGCACCAAGATGCACAGGGGAAGGTCCGTTTAAAACAGCTTATGATGTGATGAACAACTGGGGTGCCAACCACGGCGCAATCTCTTATGGTCATATTGGTGCCGACCTTATCACCCTTTGTTCTATGCTGCGTATTCCTGTTTGTATGCACAATGTGCCTGAAGAAAAAATATTCCGCCCAGCAGCATGGAATGCTTTTGGTATGGACAAAGAGGGCGCTGACTACAGAGCCTGCCAGAACTTTGGTCCGCTGTTCAAAAAATGTTAAAAATTAAATTAACCTGTAACGATAGATAGAATCTGGAGGTCGGAATGGCATATTGTTTGGCGATTGATATAGGCGCTTCAAGCGGAAGACATCTCCTTGGTGAAATAGAGGAAGGGAAACTGACAATTACCGAGATATACCGTTTTGAAAACGCCATAAAAGAAAAGAACGGCACACTTATCTGGGATATTGATGAAATCTGCGAAAACGTGATAAAAGGCCTTGAAAGATGCAAGGAATTGGGCAAAATCCCCAAAACTGTTGCCATTGACACCTGGGGTGTTGACTATGTTCTTTTGAATAAAGATGGCAAAGAGCTGCTGCCCTGTGTTGCTTACAGAGACGCAAGAACTGCAAATGTTCCAGGTGAAATTTACAAGCTGACAGATAAAGCCTGGCTTTACAGCAGAACAGGCATTAACGAACAGAGCTACAACACTGTGTTTCAGCTTTGGTGCGACAGGTGTTCGGGCAAAATGGATAAAGCTGCATATATGCTTATGATGCCCGATTATCTGTCATACAGGCTTACAGGGGTTATCTCGCAGGAATATACCATCTGTTCAACCACAGGCCTGCTTAATGCCAAAAGCAAAACATGGGATAGCG
>SVMV01000070.1 GCA_015067245.1 Oscillospiraceae bacterium
TGTCACCACAGGCGCGGAGATGCAGACCAAATTTTGTGCGGTAAAGCACATACCATGCAATCAAAGCTACCACAATAATGATAATTTCAAATGGATAGATGTTTTTAAAGAAAGCGCCTACCACAGGAATTTCGCTAAGACCTGGAACTGTCCATCTTTCAGAAACGCCAAGGTCAAATTTATTTGATGGTTTACCGATAACAACACGGTTTACAACCTTTGTCATAAATTCGGTTAGTGCCATTGCAAGAATGTTGATAACAACACCGCTGATAACCTGGTCTGCTTTAAATTTAATACAAAGAAGTGCGTGAAGCATTGCGTAGCACATACCGCCAATCATAGAAAACAGCATAGCTGCATAGTATGGAATCTGGCTGTTTGCCCCAAGAGACTGCATCATAAAAAACGCAACAAGCGCACCGACAAATGCACCTGCACCCTGCAAACCTTCAAGCGCAAGGTTTGTGATACCGCTGCGTTCGGAGTAGATACCGCCGATAGCCATTACAAAAAGCGGAAGGCCAAAAGATAAGCCGTCAATAATAATTTTATCAAGCATTATTTATCCACCTCCACTTTGTTTTCTTTTTCAATTTCTTCAATGTTTTCTTTTGCGCGTTTAACTTTATATCTGATAAATGCGCCGCAGGCACTGAACAGCAGAATAAGACCTGTGATAACAGATGCAATTTCTGCATCAAGCCCTGCTGATGAACTCATATAAGTTTTACCTTTACCCATAATGGAGATGAGGAAAGATGACAGCAGAATGCCAAGCGGATTGCTGTTGCCCAAAAGGGAAACTGCAATTGCGTCAAAGCCTGTTGCGGCAAGTACTTTTGGCTGCATAGAACAGAAGTAGCCAAGATAATATGTTGCACCTGCAAGGCCTGCCAGAGAACCAGAAATAAGCATTGCCTGTACCATTTTGCTGCCCACACTGATACCTGCATACTGTGCTGCCTTTCGGTTGAGACCAACTGTTGTGATTTCGTAACCGAAGGTTGTTTTGTTAAACACAAAATTGATTATGACTGCAACGATAACCGCAAGGATAATGCCAAGTGGAATATCATATTTTAAGCCGCCGATTTCTGTGTTCATAAGTGTAAGGCGTGCTGCATCAGAAACATTTTTAGACTGGCGTGAAACAGGGTCTACATACTTTGTGTTGATAAAAAATGCAACAACATACTGAATGATGTAGTTGAACATAATGGAAGAAACAACTTCGTTTATGTTGAATTTATACTTAAGCCAGCCCATAAATGCACCAACAAGGCCACCGACAATAATGGAAATAATGATAACCAATGGTTTTGCAACTGGTGCTGCCAAATTGCTGTAACCAACAAGAACTGTGGAAATAAAACCTGCTGCAAGCATCTGACCAGAAACACCGATATTGAACAAACCTGCCTTAAGTGCAACTGCAACAGCAAGGGATGCAAAAATCATTGGTGTCCAGTAGTTCATAAAGCTGAAAAAGTCTGTACCCATGCTTTTGCCGCCTGCGTATTTAGGCTTAAGCCAGAGGCCACAGCCCTGAAGCAGATTGGTATATGCAGAAAGCGGGTCTTTGCCAAGAGCTGCAATTACAAGTGCGCCTACAATAAGGCTTAACAGAATAGCGAAAACAGGAATGGTGATTACCTGATATTTTTCATTGCCAAGCAGTTTTACAAAAAGCCTGGTAACAGGATTAACTTTGCGTTTTTTCATTTATTCTGTCACCCCCATCATAAACTGGCCAACTTCTTCTACAGAGAGAGTTTTTGCGTCGGCAATTTTAAGAATCTGACCATTATAGATAACCGCAATGGTATCTGCAAGGCCCATAACTTCGTCAAGTTCCAGAGATATAAGCAGAATTGCTTTGCCTTTGTCACGTTCGGCAATAATCTGCTTGTGAATATTTTCGATAGCACCAATGTCCAATCCGCGTGTTGGCTGAACAAAGATGATAAGCTCGGCATCCTGTTCTATCTCACGTGCGATAATGGCTTTCTGCTGGTTACCGCCAGACATGGAACGAACAACCGTTTTAATGCCCTGACCACTGCGGATATCGTATTTGCCGATAAGCTGTTCGCCAAATTCATCGATTTTTTTATGATTGATAATACCTTTTTTTGCAAAAGGTTCCTGATTGTAGTTTTTAAGTGCAAGGTTGCTGCTGAGTGTAAAATCAAGAACAAGACCATAGGTCTGTCTGTCTTCTGGAATATATGCCATACCTTCTCTGTTGCGCTTACGGATTGTGCAGTTTGTAATATCATTGCCGTTAAGCATAATCTTTCCGTCTGCCACAGGAAGAATACCTGTGATTGCATCAGCAATTTCTACCTGACCGTTGCCACTTACACCTGCAATTGCAACAATTTCGCCGCCACGGACATCGAAAGAAGCCTTTTTAACAACTTCAAAGCCGTTTGCATCTTTAACTGTAAGGTCTTTTACGCTGAGAACAATATCCTTGTAATCAGCATCAGCTTTTTCACGCTCAAAAGAAACTTCACGGCCAACCATTTTGTTTGCCATCTCTTTTGTGGATGTTGTTGCAACATCCAGAACATCAATCAGCTTGCCGCGGTTGAGGATTGCGCAGCGGTCAGCAACCTTTTTGATTTCTTCCAGCTTGTGAGTAATAAGGATAATTGTTTTGCCTGCTTCTTTAAGACCTTTGATGATATCAAGAAGGAATTCGATTTCCTGCGGAGTCAGAACCGCAGTAGGTTCGTCAAAGATAAGGATTTCTGCTTCACGGTAGAGCATTTTGAGAATTTCAACACGCTGCTGTGTGGAAACATTGATATCCTGAATTTTCTTTGTAGGGTCAACCTCCAGACCATACTGTCTGGAAAGGTCAGCAATTTTTTTGTTTGATGTTTTTATATCTACATACGGAAGTACGCCCATAAATTTCTTTGTCGGCTCTACACCCATAATAATATTCTCTGCTATTGTATAGTTTGATACCAGTTTAAAGTGCTGGTGCACCATACCGATGTTAAGCTTTGTTGCATAAGTAGGGGAAGAAATTCTTTCCTTTTTGCCCCTTACATAAATTTCGCCTTCATCAGGCTCATACATGCCAAAAAGCATGCTCATAAGTGTGGATTTGCCTGCGCCGTTTTCGCCAAGCAAAGCATAGATTTCACCTTTTTTAATCTGTATTGTCACATTGTCGTTGGCAACAATACCGGGAAAGCGCTTGGTGATATTTTTCATCTCGATGATATATTCTGACATTTATACCTCCCGAACTCCTCAAATAAAATAATTAAGCGATGGAAGGGGCAAAATCCCCCTCCATTGCTTATTTTGTGTCCCTTTGACTGTATTATAGATTAAAGACCTGGGAATTCTTCAGGTGTGTAACCGTTAAAGTTTGCAGCTGGAACGATTTCGCCAGATTTGATTTTTGCAAATGCAGCGTCAAGGTTTGCAATTGTTTCTTCTGTGAGCTGGTGTCTGCCTTCTGCAGAAACATAGCCTGTGGAATCTGTGTCAGCACCAAGGAGATAGTTGCCGCCTACAAATGTGCCATCGTTGATTTTTTCAAGCTGTTCTTTTACGTTTTTATCCATAACTTTGAGAGCAGATGTAAGGATAACATTTCTGTCACCTGTTACGCCGTCATCAAACTGGTCAACGTCAGAACCCATGCTGTATACGCCTTCGGATTCTTTAAGAGCTGTAAGAACACCGTTGCCAGAAGCACCGCAAGCCTGAATGATGATGTCGCAGCCTTCGCCCATAAGAGCTTCTGCAAGAACTTTGCCGCCTGCTTCGTCGCTGAAGTTGCCAACGTAGTTACCGCCTACGTTTGCGCCTGTTACGTCTGTACCTGCGTATGCTGCAAGTTCAACAACTTCTGCAGATGTGCCGAAGTATTTGTTTGCATAGTTAACGCCGGATTCGAAGCCGTACTGGTAGTTAACGTTGGATGGGTAAGCAATACCGTTTACCATTGCAACTTTGCCTGTTGCTGTGTGCATTGCTGCTGCAACACCCTGAAGGAAGCCGGATTCCTGTTCTTTAAATGTCATAGCGTAGATGTTGTCAACTGCAACTTCTGCACCGTTTGCATCAGATGGGAATGTGTCAACAAGGATAAATTTAACATCTGGGTTTTCTTCTGCAAGTGTTGCGATACCTGCAAACTGGAAACCGCAGCATACGATTGCATCGTAGTCTGCAACGATGTCTGCTACAGCCTGGATAGCTGCTGCAACGTCACCTGTTTCTTCACGAACTGGTGTTACTGTTGCTTCTGGGTGTTCTGCGATAAATGCAAGAATACCGTTGTAGTTTGTTTCGTTGAAGTTACCGTCGTCAACGCCTGATGGGGAGCTAACGATAGCGATTTTGAGACCTTCTGCTGCTGTTTCGCCTTCTGCTTCTGGTGCTGGTTCGGAAGAACCGCAAGCAACCATGCTGAGAGCCATTGCGCCAGCAAGCACAAGAGCAAGTAATTTTTTCATGGTAGTAATCCTCCTGAAAATGATAAAAATATTTTTATATTCAAACATTTAGATTTAATTTAAATGTTTGTAACAAGTTTGGGCGGCCAAATTATTGGCCAAAAAATTTAGCCAGATTTTCGCTGAATGGCGGATAGATAATGCCTTTTTCGGTGATGATACCGCTTAAAAGTGTATGGTCGGTAACATCAAATGCAGGGTTAAAGCACTTTACTTCTTCCAAAGCCATTGGCTTTTCATAGAATTTTGAGCGTATTTCGCTTGGGTCACGAAGCTCAATTTCTATTGCATCACCATTTGGACAGCTGAGGTCGATTGTAGAAGAAGGGCCAAGTGTGTAAACAGGAATGCCATAGTGCTTTGCAAGGATTGCAACACCGCTTGTACCGATTTTATTTGCAAAGTCACCGTTTGCAGCAATGCGGTCACAGCCTACAAAGCAGGCCTGAACCCAGCCGTTTTTCATAACCATGCTTGCCATATTGTCGCAGATAAGTGTTACGTCAACACCAGCTTTCTGCAGCTCGTAGCTTGTAAGGCGTGCCCCCTGAAGGAGCGGTCTAGTTTCATCGGCAAAAACTTTAACATCGATGCCTTTTTCCTTTGCCATAAGCATTGGTCCTATTGCTGTGCCGTAACGGCTTGTTGCCAGCGGACCTGCGTTGCAGTGTGTGAGAACACCGTCGCCGTCTTTAAGCAGAGAAAGGCCATATTCAGAGATAGCTTTGCACATTGCAATATCTTCCTGCTGGATTTTTACTGCTTCTTCACCCATAAGGTCAACAATTTCCGCAAGGGATTTATCACTGTTTGCACAAACCAGCCTGTCCATACGGTTGAGAGCCCAGCTTAAATTAACAGCTGTAGGGCGGGAAGAGTTGAGATAGTCACTTGCTTTTTTAAACAACGGATAGAATTCTTCAAATGTATCTGCTTCTATCTGCTGTGCAAGGCAGTAGATAGAGTAACCTGCACAGATGCCAATTGCAGGTGCACCACGCACCGCAAGTGTTTTTATTGCATCGTACATCTGCTGCGCTGTGGAAAGTGTAAGCTCCACAACTTCGTTTGGCAGCTTTGTCTGGTCTATAATAACAACGCTTTTGGCATCGTCAGAAAGGTAAACATTATCTGCCAGTTTTTCAAATTTTCTGTTCATATACAATCACCAAAATATTAAAATTTAAAGCCAACTTTAAATGCGTTGGAATAAAATGCTTTTTCGTAGTCTTTAAGCTGCCACAGCTCAATAGGCGGCAGGTTTACAAGCCCCATATCAAGCAGCCTTAAGGCAGGCTCAAACGGGCCGCATCGGCTGCCCATAATTGTGATTTCGTTAACTACAAAGTAGCTTAAATCTATATTTGCCGTACCTGCGTATGTGCTTTTGATAACCACTGTGCCACGTTTGCGCACAATATCTTTTGCTGTTTCTATACCACTTGGATGTCCGCAGGCATCAATAACAATTTCGTATGTATCGCCGTCTTTGTGATTTGTTTTTGCAAAGTTTTCAAAATTTTTAAGCTTGTCTGCACTTTTGCCGATAACTGTAAGGTCGGCGCCTGTAAGTGCCACCACCTGGGCAATCATAAGCGCAAGACGGCCGTCGCCGATAACCGCAACCGATGTGCTTGGGCGTATATGCAGCATATCAGGGATTTCCAGTGCTGCCGCCAGCGGCTCGGTATAAATTGCTTTTTCAGTTGGCAGACTGTCTGGAATTGGATGGATAAGATGGTTTGCCAGCACAAAGTATTCGCCAAATGTGCCGTCCAGACCTTCCATGCCGATAACTTTGCGTGTAAGGCAGTGCTTTTCACGGTTGGTTCTGCAGTAGATGCAGTCACCACAGCCTTCGTTAAGTTCTCCCACCACACGTTTACCGATAAGGCTTTCGTCATCAGAAACTTCTACAACGCCAACAAATTCGTGGCCAAGCACACCGCGGAAATTTGGGCGGTAACCTTTGATAACCTCGCGGTCTGTATTGCACACAGCACTCATAAGCACTTTGATAAGGCTGTGACCTTTTGTTACAGTTGGTTTTGGATAATCTTCAAGATAAACAGGTTTTGTGCCGTCAAAATATAAAGCCTTCATACTTTTACCTTAAACGTTAAGAGCTTTGTGGATATTTACAATACTTTCTGTAACAAGCTGTTTAAACTGACCTGCAACACGGTCTGCAGTTTCGCTTACCTCTTCGTGAGAAAGCGGTGTGTCTGTCATGCCGCAGCCAAGGTTTGAGATGCAAGAGATGCCACAAACTTTCATACCCATATGGTTTGCCACCACTGCTTCTGCTGCTGTGGACATACCTGCTGCATCTGCGCCGAGTGTGCGGCACATTTTTACCTCTGCAGGTGTTTCAAAGTTAGGGCCTGTAAGCTGGATGTACACACCTTCCTGCAGCTTGATGCCAAGGTCTTTTGCAGAATTGCGGATAATCTGCTGCAAATCTTTTTTATAGATGTCGCTCATATCAGGAAAACGTGTGCCAAGCTGGTCTATATTTTCGCCGATGAGCGGAGATGGAACAAAGTTCATAATATGGTCGGTGATAAGCATAAAATCACCTGCTGCAAAGTCATAGTTAAGACCGCCTGCAGCATTTGTAAGGAACAATACTTTGGCCCCCATAAGCTTCATAAGGCGTGTTGGAAGAACAACGTCTGTTATTGGGTAACCTTCGTAATAATGAACACGCCCCTGCATACAAACCAAGGGCACGCCGTTTACATAACCAAAGATAAAACGGCCTTTGTGGCCTGCCACTGTAGAAACAGGAAAACCTTCGATTTCGTTGTAGCTGAGTGTTGCAACAACATCAATTGTTTCGCCGTAATCGCCAAGGCCAGAACCAAGAACAAGTGCAATTTCCGGCACAAAATCAATCTTTGCCTTTACACTTTCATAGCATTTCATAAGCTTTTCGTATACAGGATTCATGGTGTCATCTCCTTAATGAATATAAAAATATAAATAAAAATCCATTATTAATTATACAAAATAATTTATCATTATTCAAGCAGAACAGTATATTTTGGCACATTGTACATTTATTGTAAAAAATCAGTAAAAATATGTTGAATAAATTAAATTTATGCACAAAAACAACCCTCTGAAAACAGCTGTTTTAGCCATTTTTCAGGGGGTTGTTGATGGTGGAG
>SVMV01000071.1 GCA_015067245.1 Oscillospiraceae bacterium
GTCATGCGGGTTTTCCACAAGAGGCGGTGCAGGTTTTTCCTGGGGCAGTTGTGCGCAGCCGCACAGAGCTGTAAAACACAATATAAAGGCACAGATAAGTGCAGAAAGTTTTTTCATAGAAATCCTTTTTGATTGTTATTGTAAGCAAATTAATAAAATGTCATTATGAACAAAGCGAAGAATCTCCTTGTCTGACGGAACAGCAAGATGCTTGGGAACAATCTTTTCAGAATGACAGGCTTGTTAAAAAGGGCGTTCACCGAACGCCCTTTTGGTTTGTTGTTAAATTATACTGTATAAAGCTGTCTCTATCAAGGCAGTGTGTATCCGTCAAAGGTCCAGTAAGCGCCGCCTTTTTCGGTGGACAGCTTGTATTTAAAAGTTGCTTTGCCAAGGTTTACAAAACCAGGGTCGCCGTCAACGTCCTTTTCTTCCATAAGGTCAAAGGTCACTGTTGCTGTGCTGCCGTTGGAAGCATAGTCAAGGTTTTCGGCCATATAGTCTGCATCAAGGCCAATTCCGTCAGGAACAATGTAGCTGGCTTTTTCCTTGTTGTAGAAATCGTCATCCATAAGTTTCTTTGCAGGAATATCCCTGCCAAAAACCTGTTTTGCAATAATTTCGCAGCGGGCAGGAATAAATTCTCTGCTGCCGTCAGCAAGTTTTGGTGCATAGCTGTAGTATGTAAAATCGTCATCTTCCACAAGTGCAAGGAAAATCATAAAATCTTCGTATTCAAATTCAATTTTGCCTTTTTCTATATCATCAATGGAAAGAACAAGGCATTTTGTCAGCTCAACTGCTTCCACTTCAAATGGGTCAATCTGGCTTTTGTCCTCTTTAACTTCGTCAGCAGGGGCTTCCTGCGGTGGCGGAGTTGGCAGCGGGCTTTCGCTTGGTGTCGGTGCAGGCTCTTTTTTGCCGCAGGCTGTTACAGACAGCGCAAGAGCAAGGGCCAGCAGAACAGATAATAATTTTTTCATAGTGTCACCTCCATAAAGTGTTTGTGCAAAGGGGGTAATTTGCTTTTAACCTTTCAAGACTGTTTCAATCTTTTGCAACATTATATGGGTAATATGTGAAATATTCAAGTAAAAATTGTGTACAACTTATGTACAGGTGTGTACAGGTGGTGTACATCTGGGGCGAAATCGTTAAATTTTTGCTTAAACGGTCTTTTTATTGCAGTGCAGTTGTGATACAATATAATAGAATATATATGTTTATATTAAAAAGGAGAAAATATATGTCAGTACTTATCATTGCCGAAGCAGGCGTAAACCACAACGGTTCTCTTGAACTTGCCAAAAAAATGGCAGATGTTGCAAAATCCGCAGGTGCCGACATTGTTAAATATCAGACTGCAAAACCAGAGCTTGTTGTAAGCCGTTTTGCACAAAAGGCAGAATATCAGAAAGAAAAAACAGGGGCAGACGAAAGCCAGCTGGAGATGATTAAAAAAATCCACTTTGGCTTTGAAGCTCACCGAGAACTTAAAGAATACTGCGACAGCATTGGCATTATGTATCTGTCCACACCATTTGATATGGACAGCATTGATTTTTTGGCCGAAATGGATATGCCTGTGTGGAAAATTCCGTCAGGTGAAATAACAAATCTGCCTTATCTTGAAAAGGTGGCACAGCTTAAAAAGCCAATCATTATGTCCACAGGTATGTGCGAGATAAGCGAAGTTAAAGAAAGTCTTGACGTGCTTTACAAAAATGGTGCAACCGATGTTACAATCCTTCACTGCAACACCGAATATCCAACACCTCTTAAAGATGCAAACGTAAAGGCAATGCTGGATTTGGAAAAGAATTTTGGCACAAAAATCGGTTATTCCGACCACACACTTGGGCTGGAAGCTCCTCTTGCAGCGGTTGCACTTGGGGCACAGGTTATAGAAAAACATTTTACTCTTGATAAAAATATGGAAGGCCCAGACCATGCCGCAAGCATGAACCCAGACGAGCTGCACGCACTGGTAAAGGCAATACGCAACACCGAGTTTGTGCTGGGCAGCGGTGTTAAAACAGTTACCGAAAGCGAAGCAAAAAACAAGGATATTGCACGCAAAAGCATTGTTGCAAAGGTGGAAATCAAGGCAGGAGAAACTTTCACAGCAGAAAATCTTACAGTTAAACGCCCAGGCAACGGCATAAGCCCAATGAAATGGTACGATGTTATTGGCCAAAGCGCAAAACGTGATTTTGAAATTGACGAACTGATAGAATTGTAAATTTTTATAAGGGCGATGCCCTTAACCCGTTATGCGTTGCATGGCACTTTTGACAGCAAAAGTGCCCAAAACTGCCGCTGATGCACGCAGCGGACCCATGCAAAGATGTACACGGCACGCTATCCGCATCATCGTGCCGCCAAGGCTGGCACCGATGCGGATACGACCACTGCCATGGGGCAGATGGTCTTTCACGCCAGCCGCATATTGATATTCGAAGGGAGCCCCCTTCGAACAACCCCAAGTATCATTGGAGAAAATATGAAAAAAGTTTTTGTTGTAACCTCCACCAGAGCGGATTGGGGCTTACTTAAGCCTGTCTGCACAAGATTGGAAAAAGAAGAAGGTATAAAGCTTTGTGTGGTTGCCACAGGTACCCATTTAAAAGCCGAATACGGCAGTACAATTGAAGAGATACGCCAAAACGGTTTTGAGCCAAAATATCAGGTTGATATTTTAAAGTTTGGCAACGACGACACCGCAGTGGCAAAAACCATTGCTTATACAGTGGAGCAGTTTACAACCCTGTTTCACTATGACAGGCCTGACCTGCTGCTTGTGCTGGGTGACAGATACGAGATGTTTGCTGTATGCACAGCGGCATCTGCCCTTGGTGTGCCAATTGCACATATCAGCGGCGGTGATGTAACTGTGGGTGCAAAGGACGATTTTTACCGCCACTGTATGTCTGCCATGGCAAACATACACTTTCCTTCCTGCGATGACAGTGCAGACCGCCTGCTTCGCCTTGGCCAGCAGCCGTCCACAGTTCACAACGTTGGCGGCCTTGGGGATGAAAACATAAAAAATGTGCCGCTTATGACCCTGGGAGAACTGGAAACCAGTGTGGAATTTGAGAGTTTAAAACCATTCCTGCTTATTACCTATCACCCTGAAACTCAAAAAGGCACACCGACACAGGATATGCAGAATCTGCTGGATGCACTGGACGAAATAAGCGGTTACAATATGATTTTTACAAAATCCAATGCCGATGCAGGCGGCGAAGCCATCAATGCAATGGTAGACAGCTATTGCGAAAAACATTCAGACAAAGCGAAAGCATTTTTCTCACTCGGTTTAAAACGCTATCTGTCCGCTATGAGCCACTGTGCTGCAGTGGTGGGTAACTCTTCCAGCGGTGTGGTGGAAACGCCGACTTTTAAGGTGCCGACAGTTAATATCGGTGACAGACAGAAAGGCAGATACATTGCAGAAAACGTTATCTGCACAAAGGACGACAAAGAAAGCATCCTGAACGGTCTGCAAAGAGCACTGTCCGCAGAGTTTGCAAAAATTGCGGCAACGGCAAAAAGCCCTTACGACAAGGGCGTTGTGCCAAGCGAAGAAATTACAAGGATAATTGTGGAATATGTAAATTCCAATCACAATACAGTTAAAACTTTTTATGACGGAGAATAAATTATGAAAGCTTTAATAGTTGGCCTTGGTTCTATGGGCAAAAGAAGAATAAGACTTTTAAAAGGCATCGACCCAACCATCGAGATTATCGGTGTTGACACATGGGACGAGCGCAGAAATCAGGTGGAAGAAATGGGCCATAAGACATTCGGTTCCATTGAAGAAGCTGCAGCGGAAAAACCTGATGTTGCCTTTGTGTGCACAGCGCCGCTTAGCCACTATGCAATTTTAAAGGAACTGCTTACATACAAAATCAATTCCTTTACCGAACTTAACCTTGTCAAAGACGGCTACGAAGAACTTATGGCACTTGCAAAGGCAAATGATACAGTGCTGTTTCTTTCTTCCACAATGCTCTACCGCGGCGAAATAAACTTTATTCTTGACCAGGTTAAAAAATATGACAAGCCTGTAAGCTATATCTATCACATCGGTCAGTATCTGCCAGACTGGCACCCTTGGGAAAGCTACAAAAACTTTTTTGTGGGCAACAAGCGCACCAACGGCTGCCGTGAGATTTTTGGCATTGAAATGCCTTGGCTTATCGAAGCTTTTGGCAAGGTAACAGATGTTTACAGCGTTTCCAACAAGGTTACTGACCTTGACATAGATTTTGATGACAGATACTTTGTAACCCTTACCCACGAAAACGGCGCACGGGGTGTTCTGTCTGTTGACGTTGTGTGCCCAAAAGCTGTGCGCAACCTTGAAGTGTACGGCGAAGGTCTGCATCTGTTCTGGGAAGGCAACCCAAAGGCACTGTGGAAATTTAACAACGAGACAAAAGAAAAAGAATTTGTCAACACATACACCACATTTGAGCACGACAGCCGTTACAGCGACAATATTGTTGAAAATGCTTATGTGGACGAGATGCAGAACTTTTTAAATGTGGTTAAAGGCACCGAACAGCCAAAATACTCCTTTGAAAAGGACCTTTACACAATCAGCATTATGGATAAAATCGAGGGTATAGAATAATGAAAGTTTTGTTTGTGGGCATAGGCTCTATCGGCACACGCCATCTTAAAAACTTAACAGCAGCCTGTAAGGAAAGAGAAATTGAACTTGAAGTTACCGCTTTGAGAAGCAGTTTAAGAGAACTGCCAGCAGAAACAAGTGCACTTATTGCAAGACAGATTACACAGCTGGACGACACGGTGTACGACCTTGCATTTATCACAAACCCTACAAACCTGCACTACAGCGCAGTTAAGGATTTAAAGGGCAAGGCAAAATTTTTCTTTATCGAAAAACCAATCTTTGAAGACTGTGTATATGATTTAAACGAGCTTGGTCTTGACGAAACCAATGCATACGTTGCCTGCCCAATGCGTTACTGCGGTGCATATATGAAGCTTAAGGAAATCCTTAAGGACAAAAAGCCGTTCTCCGTGCGCATCATCTGCTCCAGCTATCTGCCTGGCTGGCGTCCAACCCAGGATTACCGCAAGGTTTACAGCGCAATACGTGCAATGGGCGGCGGTGTAACCATAGACCTTATTCACGAGCTGGACTATATGGTGGACCTGTTTGGTTTCCCGCAGGAAAGCTATAACTTTAAAGGCACTTATTCTGACCTTGAAATCGACAGCGACGACCTTTCTGTTTATATTGCACGCTATAAAGACAAGCTGTGTGAAGTGCATCTGGACTATTTTGGCCGCGAATACCGCCGCACCTGCGAGGTGTTTGTAAGCGAAGGCACAATAGAAGCAGAATTTGGCAAAGGCAGTGTAAAAATGCCTGACGGCACGGTTATCAACTGCAATGAAGAAGCAAATGCACGTTTTGTGCGCGAAATAAACTATGTGCTGGATATTATGGCAGGCAAGGCCGAAAACATAAACACACCGCAAAAAGCAAACAGGGTGCTTGCACTTACTTTAGGCAAGGAGATTTAATTTATGAAAAAGGTTCTTATAACAATCTGCGGCCGTGCAGGCAGCAAGGGCTTTAAAAATAAAAACTTAAAGGTGTTTCTGGAAAAACCGCTGGTTTATTACACCTTGGCTTCTGCCTTTGATTTTAAAGAAAGGGTAAAGGATGCACAGGTGGATATATGCCTTAACACCGACAGCCAGGAACTTATTGATCTGGTTGGGGAAAAATATCCTGAAACCTGGATTATCCACCGCCCAGAAGAATTATGCGGCGATGTTGTGCCAAAAATGGCAGTGTTCCAGCATTCGCTCAGTTTTATGGAACGCACACAGCGGGTGTTCTATGACTATCTTATCGACCTTGATATCACCAGTCCGCTGCGCCAGATTGACGACGTGCTGGGTATATACCAAATGAAAATCAACAATCCGCAGGCAGGCCTTGTGTTCAGCGGCTGCCCAAGCCGACGCAATCCGTTTTTCAATATGGTTAAAGCCGAAAAGGACGGCAGTGTGACAAAGGTTATCGAGGATGTGGTTTTTACAGCACGACAGCAGGCACCTGCAATCTACGACCTTAACGCATCTATGTATGTTTTTGAAACCCAGTTCCTGCGCACCAACACAACAGGCATCCTTTGGGAAACAACCTGTATGCTGTATCTTATGAAAGATACAGCAGTGCTGGATATCGACAGCGAAGAAGATTTCGAAATGATGCAGCTTATCGGCGGTTATCTGTTCAGCAACGTGGAAGGATTTAAGGCAGTAAGGGATAAAATAAGATAACAGTTTGTATAAAAACATATAAATATTACAATCGTGATGAACTTTACAAAATCATAAAGCTAAATAAGTATGTCATTCTGAAGAGCTTTAACTTCAAAGAATGACATTCTTTTTTTGTAAATATCAAATTCGATTGTTTTTTGTAGTTTTATGTAGTATATATAATAATGTACAAGTATTAAAATAAAGGAGGGTGAAATGATGGAACTTATAATAATCGCTTTGTTCTGCGGCGCGTTGCTTTTGTGCGTTGCCTTGGATTTTTCCATTGTTTATGCCCTTTTTGCAGGCCTTGGGCTGTTTTGGTTTTATGGTTTAAAAAAAGGCTTTGGGTTAAAGCAGCTGGGCACAATGTCGCTTGCAGGGGTATTTAAGGTTAAAAATATCCTTATCACATTTATGCTTATTGGCATGCTTACAGCAATCTGGCGTGCTGCAGGTACCATACCTTTTATCGTATGTACGGCCACACAGTTTATCACACCGCAGATTTTTATTGCCATGACCTTTGTGCTCAACTGTATGGTTGCACTGCTTATCGGCACCAGCTTTGGCACCGCTGCAACCATGGGTGTTATATGTGTTACAATGGCTCACAGCATGGGTATAAACATTGTGCCTGTGTGCGGGGCAATGCTTTCGGGCACTTTTTTTGGCGACAGATGTTCCCCAGTTTCCACCAGTGCACTGCTGGTGGCAGAGCTTACAGGTACCGACATTTTTGACAATATAAAAAATATGGTTAAAAGCTGTGCTGTGCCTTTTGCGCTTACAGTTGCGGCATATCTTGCAATGGGCTTTGTGTTTACAGGCAAGGGCAAAGTGCCAGACCTTTATGCACTGTTTGGCAGGCAGTTTGCACTTAAATGGATAACGGTTATCCCTGCGGCGATT
>SVMV01000002.1 GCA_015067245.1 Oscillospiraceae bacterium
CTTCAAGGCCTTCGCAAAGAGCAATAAGTTCTTTATCAACTTCTGCAGTTTCTCTTTCAGCAGGGATTGTGCCGCCAAAATATTTTTCAATCATAGCAACACTGCGGCTTACAAGGTTGCCAAGGTCATTTGCAAGGTCAGCATTGATACGATTCATCAATGCTTCGTTTGTGTAAACACCGTCGTTGCCAAATGGAATTTCACGCAACAGGAAGTATCTGATAGCGTCAACACCATATTTTTCGCAGAGAACAACAGGGTCAACAACGTTGCCAACACTCTTACTCATCTTGCCGCCTTCAAGCAGCAGCCAGCCGTGACCAAATACCTGTTTTGGAAGTTCCAGGTCAAGAGCCATAAGCATTGCAGGCCAGATAATTGTGTGGAAACGCAGAATTTCCTTACCAACCATGTGGCATGTTGCAGGCCAGAATCTTTCGTAATCATCGTATTCATCATTAAATTTGCCCAAAGCTGTGATATAGTTGGACAAAGCATCAACCCAAACATAAACTGTGTGTTCAGGGTCAAAGCTTACTGGAATACCCCATTTAACAGTTGTTCTGGAAACACAAAGGTCCTGCAAGCCCTGTTTGATAAAGCTTATCATTTCATTTTTGCGTGTTTCAGGTTCGATAAATCTTGGGTTTTCTTCGTAGTGTTTAAGCAGTCTGTCTGCATAGTTGGAAAGTTTAAAGAAGTATGCATCTTCCTTTGCAAGATAAACATCGCGGCCGCAGTCAGGGCATTTGCCGTCTACAAGCTGGCTCTGTGTCCAGAATGTTTCACAAGGTTTGCAGTAGTGACCTTCGTAGAAGCCTTTGTAGATATCACCTTTGTCATAAAGTATTTTAAAGATTTTCTGGATAGCTTCTTCGTGATAATGGTCTGTTGTTCTGATAAATCTGTCGTATTTAACATCAAGCAGTTTCCAAAGTTCTTTGATGTTTTCTACAATTTCATCAACATACTGTTTTGGTGTTTTGCCTGCAGCTGCAGCTTTATCCTGGATTTTCTGGCCGTGTTCGTCTGTACCTGTAAGGAACATTACATCATAGCCTTGCAGTCTTTTGTAACGAGACAATGCATCGCATGCAACTGTTGTGTAGCTGTGGCCGATATGCAGATTATCGGATGGATAATAGATTGGAGTTGTAATGTAAAAAGATTTTCTTTCACTCATTATATATAAACCTCGTCAATAAAATTTTCTTGTTTTAATAGTTAACTGTACAAAAATCAAATACCTGCGCTATTGCGCATTCGCATTCGGCCTCTCACAGATGGATAGTCGATAATTCTGGAAATATAGAATCGTTTGTCCACAATAACGCTCCTTTCGATTTGGATAATATAATTAATTATTTTATCAAATAATTATACACAATTCAAGTTAAATAAAGTTAACCTTTAAGTTTGCTTCTCACTTTTAAAGCAAAGGCAATCAGCTTGTCTGCAAAGCTGTTAAAGGTAAGGGTGAATTCACCAGCGGTTTCAATAACATCACCATAAAATTTGGCCTTAAAGCGATATACACCGTAAAGTTCTGCATCGGTTTCTTCGTCAAGGGCAATACCCTGCATATCGTAGGTGTGGCAGCAACCACTTAAAGCCCATTTCATCATTTCCCACTGCATCATATAAGTTGGGTTAAGCTTTCTCATTTCACTGGTGGAACAGCCGTAAACATGGCTTGTTGTGCCAGCATACTGTATGGATAAACCGCCGCACAGCGCAGTAAGTTCTTGGGTTTCAGGGTTCTGATAATAGCACATAAAAAGCTTTGCGTTGTCAGGAAAGTTTACAAGTATGCTTTCAAGATATGCTTTGGAACGGATGGAAAAGTTTTTTCTTTTGCCAGTTTCTTCGTAAATTCTGTAAAAATCATCAAGATATTCAAGACCTACCTTGCACACAACACCATTTTTAGGACCAAAGCGGATGTAGTATCTTGTACCAGAAGTAAACTTCATTATCAGCTCGTCTTCGCTTAAGCCTTTTATATAGTTGAGCATATAGTTGTATCTTGGCTGAATTGTGTCGTGAAAATTTGCATTTTCATTTATAGAAAAACCGCAGTCTTTAAAAAACTGTATTGTTTCGCTGTCTGATGCAAGCACCAAAGGATCACATATAAATTTATAGCCATTGTGTTTTTTTGCAACAGCCTTAATACCTTCAATAAGGTCTTTTAAAACATTTTTATCTGTATAGTCACAAACAGGGCCTCTTGGGGCATACATCATGCCAAAAGGGCCAATCTTTCTTATAAGAACAGAAACACCGCCCACAATGCTGCCGTTTGCATCACGGCTTACAACAACCTCGTGCAGCCAGTCTTTTTTTACCTTTGCCCAGTTAATACTCTGCTGAAAAGCACCTTTGGGATGATTAAGGCAAAAGTCTTCATATTCGCTGTATAAATCTTTTTTTAAAATTTCCATTAACTGTAATCTCCAGATATAATTATACTCTTAAAGTATAACATATTATATATAAAAATAACAACTGTTTAATAAGCTGAAATTAATTTGTAACCAAATTGACAATAGCATGGATTTTTGTTAAATTTATATTATATATTTATACAAGTGAGGGCATTATGAGCGCCACAAAAGAGCGAGTTTTAAAAGCAGCCTGCCGCCTGGGACGCAATATCCTGGAAAATGGCGGCGAGATATATAGAGTAGAAGAAACCATAAACTATTTTTTAGAGGCTTACGGTATTGTTGGTGCGCAGATTTTTGCAATTCCTGCAACTATAATTGTTACAATTGACGAGGACGAAAAGCCGATTACTCAGGTGGAAAGGGTAAAAGGCTCCAGCCTTAACCTTGACAAGCTGTCAAAGTTTAACGATTTAAGCCGCCGTGCCTGCAAAAATACACCATCTATAGAAAGTGTGCTGGAAGAAATTGAACAGATACGCAGCGAGCAGCCATACAGCTTTTTTGTATCGCTTATGGCCTATGGGTTTACAGCGTTTTTCTTCTGCCTTTTCTGGAAAGGCGATTTAAGGGATTCTCTGGTTGCATTTGTTTGCGGCCTGTCTACAAAATACTGTCTTGAATTTATGGCGAAAAGCAAAACAAACATATTTTTCAGCAATGCACTGTCAAGTATGGTTATTGCCTATATTGCAATCTTTTGTGTAAATCTGGGGCTGGCACATCATTATGATAAAATTATCATCGGCGCAATTATGTCTTTGGTGCCTGGTGTTGCCATAACAAATATTATGCGCGATATCATTGCAGGGGATATTATCACAGGTACAACCAAACTTGCAGAAGTGTTGCTTATAGCCCTTGCAATTGCAGTTGGCATTGCTTTGGCCATGAGCACAGTGATTTTTCTGGGGGGAGGATTGTAGGATATGTTTAAAGAAATCTTTCTTCCGTGTTTATGGGCTTTCTTATCCAGTCTGGTATTCTGCGGCATCTTTAACGTTAAAGATAAAAAAATAATATTTATATCTGCACTTGGTGGCGGCCTGGGATGGTTTGCATATCTTATTTCTGCACCGCTTAACTCGGTTGTTGTGCAAAACCTTATTGCCGCAATTACAGTTGCGCTGTTTTCCGAGTTTATGTCCCGCATATTCAAAACGCCTTCAACAGTATTTCTTGTTATTGGTGTTCTGCCAATGGTGCCAGGCGGCGGTATTTATTACACAATGGAATATGGTGTGCAGGGCAACACCGAAATGTTTATCGAAAAAGGTCTCGAAACAATAGCAGTTGCAGGTGCAATAGCAGTTGGTGTGTCGGTTGCATCAGCTATATTCAGAATGTATTCTTATTTTCAGAATCAGCAATTTAAGCAAAGGGAAAATATGGTAATCAGATATGACAGGAACAATAATAAATAGTGTTGCAGTTTTAATAACAGGTTTTTTGGGATGTTTTATAAAAAAAGCAATACCAAAACATATTGAACAGGCAATTATGAATATGGTGGGCCTGTCTGTTACGCTTATTGCACTGCTTGGATTTTTTTCCACAGCACTTACAATAGAAAACGGAACAATTAAATCAAACGGCGAAATAATGATGCTTGTATGCCTTGCGCTGGGTGTTGCAATAGGCGAAATGCTGCGTATAGATGACCATCTTAACACCTGGGGTAAAAAAATAGAGGATAAAGCAGGGGTTGACGGCTTTGCAAAAGGTTTTGTAAATGCATCACTGCTTTTCTGTGTTGGTGCAATGGCAATTTTTGGCGCACTTAAAGACGGTATCAGCGGCGACAGCAGCGTACTTATCGTAAAAAGTATGATAGATGCAATTACAGCTTTTGTTTTAAGTACATCACTTGGCATAGGTGTTGCTTTTGCAGGCGTTTCTGTTTTTATATATCAGGGTACAATTGCAATGATGGCCACATATATTCAGCCTTTTGTAACCGATGCAATGATGATGAATATATGCACAGTAGGTTATGCAATTGTATTGGCTATAGGCACAAATATGCTGGGGCTTACAAAAATAAAACTTGCAAATACTCTGCCGGCTATTGTCCTTGCGGTAATATATACTTTTTTGGTTTAAATCCTGTTATAGTTTCAATTAAAGGATAAGTTATATGTTAATAGTTTTGTATACAGTTTTTTTCTCACTTGTATGCACAGAAATTGCAGTAAGATACAAAAAAGAGATTGTTGAAATATTACCTGTTGTTTTCAGTGCTTTTGTTTTGCTGCTGTATATTCTGGCGTTTATCAACAGAATGTGGTTTGCAGATATAATTGCATTGGCGGCAGTGCTGGCAATTATTATAAAGGAGATAAATACAAAAGAAAAAAATGTGTTTCAGAAATATACACAAAAATTGTTTAAGCCTTCTGTTATCGTTTTTTCGCTTGTATGCATTGTTGGTGTAATTGCACTGTCAGACAGGGGTATATGGTCAAATGACGACCTTGCATTTTGGAGCATAGATACAAAAACCATTTTTTCTTTACAAGGTTTTTCGGCCTTTGGGTTGCAGACAGTCCCGGAATATGGCGATTATCCGCCTGTTTCGCAGATTATAGAAGCATGGTTTATGCACATTGTTGGGAAATATGATGAAGGTCTGATGTTTTCTGCTTATTTCCTTGCAATGCAGATATATACAGCGCCAATTTTAAAAAATATGCCATCCAAAATAATAACATCGTTAATGTCTTTTGTGTGGCTGTTCTTTATTTATTCATTTGGGCCTAATATTCTTTTTGATTTATCTGCAGATGTGCTTATGGGGATAATTTACGGCTCTGTAATGGTGCTTGCGTTTTACTGGAAAAATAAAACAGGGGCAGAATATTTGTCATTGGGCATAATGTTAAGTGTGCTTACACTTACAAAATCGGTTGGTATTCAATGGGCTGCATTTGCACTGATATTTATTTTGCTTATGGAGCATCCGGTTTTAAAATTTAAAAAGCAGCAGCTGTGGCTTGCCACACCAGTTCTGTCATGGCTGTCATGGAATGTTTTTTGCAGAATAAGCGGAAGAACAACCTATCTTACCCAGCTGCTTAAATCTTCAGTTACAGGACAAAGCAGCCAGGATATGTATCTTGAGTACGGAGAAGCTATGAAAAAGTCTTTTTTCAAGGCTTTAAAGTTCAATCAGCAGACATCAACAGCAAATCTTGGTTTGGGAACAACAGACTTTATTGTTCTTTTTTTGGTATTTCTGATTATCTGGTGGGCCATTAAACTGATTGACAGATATGAGTTTGGAAAAATTTTCACATTTATGCTTGTAACAGGTGTAGCGGAATATGCAATACTGCTTTTCTCGGTGCTCACAATGTTTATACACGAAACATGGTATACAGAGTATGAATTTATGCTTGTTCTTCTTAAACGATACGGTGCGCCTTATATAATAGGCTTTTTACTTGTAGTTGTGGGGGTGCTGTTTGAAAGGATAAACGACAATACCCTTGCTTTTATCAGATTAAAGTTTTTTGTCAAAAACAAAAAGACAATTATATGGATTGCAGTGATTGCAGTGCAGCTTCTGTTTGTTCCTTTTGAGCAGGAAATAAAAAAATATGTTACATACAGGGATAACGAAGCCCCTGTAGAGTATGATTATAACGAAGCGGTATATCAAAAGAATATCGAAGAACAAAGACCATATTTTATAAGCAGCGTAAATGCACTTGGTGAACTGACAGATTTCAAAGCCGAAAAAATACTGATAATACACGATGAAACTGTGTGGAAACAGTATGAACTCAGAAACCTGAGATACTATGTGGCACCACTGTGCATATATTCAGAAATTGCAGATAATATAGATGTACAATCAATGACACAGCTGGTTGCAGACAATAAATTTACAGGTATATGCTTTATATCTGATGATACTGGTAATAATATACCAAAACAGCTTGGGTTTGATGATAATACTGAAACATTTAAAGTATATCGCATAAATACAAATAATAACCAGCTTAGTCTTGAAGAAATGTGACCGTTAAAGAATAAAATTCACAATAAAAACACAATTATTTTATAACAGTGCATTGACTTTTCTGTAAAAATTTAATATCATAACAATATTGATATTGAGGGAGTAGTTGGGCACAGATTATATCTGTGTGTTTTAAGTCAACATCGTGATTATCATTTGTGGTAATCTGGCTTAAAAGTAATAACAAGACTCATATGCAGAATAATACTGTATATGGGTCTTTTTTATTTCCCATATACTGAGAAAGCGAGGAAACTATGAAATTTTACAATCAGACATTAAGTGAGGTGTATTCTCACTTAAACAGTTGTGAAAATGGCCTGACAACTCAGCAGGCACAAGAGATTTTGAAGAAAAACGGTCCAAACAAGCTGGACGAAGCGGAAAAAATTACACTTATACAGCGCTTTATTGCACAGCTTAAGGACCCTATGATTATCATTCTGCTTGTGGCAGCAGCGGTAAGTGCTGTAACAGCTTTTTACAGCGGAGAAAGTCTTGCGGATGTATTTATAATTCTTGCCGTTGTTATACTTAATGCGGTTATGGGCGTTTATCAGGAAAGCAAGGCAGAAAAAGCTATTGAAGCACTCAGCCAAATGACAGCAGCAACCAGCAAGGTTATGCGTGACGGCAAGCAGGTGGTTGTAGAATCCTCACAGCTTGCGGTGGGTGATGTAGTTGTGCTTGAGGCAGGGGATGCGGTGCCTGCAGATGCAAGAATTATTGAATGTGCATCAATCAAAGCGGAAGAAGCAGCACTTACAGGCGAAAGTGTGCCTGTAAGTAAAACAGACGACGTTCTTTTGGCTGAAGACGGCAAAGATGTGCCGCTTGGCGACAGAAAAAATATGGTGTATATGGGGTCTACAATTGCTTACGGACGCGGCAAAGCAATTGTTACAGGCACAGGTATGAATACCGAAATGGGCAAAATTGCCGATGCACTTATCCAGACAAAAGACGGCGAAACACCATTGCAGAAAAAGCTTGCACAGCTCAGCAAGGTGCTCAGCGTTGTTGTGCTTGGCATCTGCGCATTTATATTTGCATTTACACTTATCCGCAATGGTAATTTTGAAGGCAAGGTAATGCTTGAAACATTTATGGTTGCAGTATCACTTGCTGTTGCTGCAATACCAGAAGGTCTTGCAACAGTTGTAACCCTTGTTCTCAGCATTGGCGTTACAAATATGTCCAAGCGCAATGCAGTTATCCGTCAGCTTACAGCAGTAGAAACCCTTGGCTGTGCACAGATTATCTGTTCTGATAAAACGGGTACTCTTACACAGAATAAAATGACAGTTGTTGACCATATTGGTCATACCGAGTTGCTTGCCACAGCTATGGCTCTGTGCAACGATGCACGCCTTGAAAACGATGACGCAGTTGGCGAAGCAACCGAGGCAGCACTTGTAAACTTTGCCTTTAAAAACGGCCTTGGAAAAACAGAACTTGATAAAAAATATCCGCGTATTGCAGAAGCGCCGTTTGACTCGAACAGGAAAATGATGAGTACGGTGCACAATGTTCAGAATGTTCTGACGCAGTATACAAAAGGTGCACCAGATGAAATTTTAAAAAGATGTACACACTATACAGAAAACGGAGAAGCAAAGCTTCTTACTGAAGAAAAACGTGCGGAGATACTTGCTTACAATAAGAGTTTTGCAGACCAGGCTTTGCGTGTTCTGGCAGCTGCATATAAAACATATACAGCCATACCTGAAGACCAGTCTCCTGAAAATCTTGAAAAAGATATGGTTTTTATCGGTCTTACAGGTATGATTGACCCAGTGAGACCTGAAGTTGTGGAGGCTATCAAACAGTGCCGCAGCGCAGGCATACGTCCAATTATGATAACAGGTGACCACAAAGATACAGCTGTTGCAATTGCAAAACAACTGGGAATACTCAATGACGAAAGCGGCGCTTTAAGCGGCAGTCAGCTTGATGAGCTGGATGATGAGTTCTATTTTGAAAATATCGAAAACTATTCTGTATATGCACGTGTGCAGCCACAGCACAAAACAAAAATTGTAAAAACATTCAAAGAAAAAGGTTATGTTTGCGCAATGACAGGTGACGGTGTAAACGATGCACCAAGCATAAAAACATCTGATATCGGTGTGGCAATGGGTATCACGGGCACAGATGTTACCAAAAATGTTGCAGATATGGTGCTTGCGGACGATAACTTTGCAACTATTGTTGGCGCAGTTGAAGAGGGCAGACGCATATACGACAACATAAGAAAAGCAATCCAGTTTCTCCTTGCTTCCAATATGAGTGAAGTTGTGGGCATATTCACTGCAACACTTATGGGTTTCACACTTCTTAAACCTGTTCATATCCTTTGGATAAACCTTATCACAGATACATTGCCTGCCCTTGCACTTGGTATGGAAAAAGCAGAAGGGGATGTAATGGCAAGACCTCCAAGGGAAAGCAACAGCGGCATATTTGCCGAAGGTCTTGGCACAGATGTTATCTATCAGGGTATTATGGTAGCGGCACTTACTCTGATTGCTTATTTTACAGGCCACTATATTGAAAGCGGTGTGTGGGAAATTGCAAACAGCCCTGACGGTATGACAATGGCGTTTCTTACAATGAGCATGGCGGAAGTATTCCACAGTTACAATATGCGCAGCCGCCGAAGCAGTATATTTAAAATACCTGCACACAACAGACATCTGTTTGGCTCTATGATTGCAGCTGTTGCTCTTACAACAGCAGTGCTTTATGTGCCATTTCTTAGCAATGCATTTGGTTTTGAGCACATCAGCCTTGCAGAATATGCAATTGCTATGCTGCTGGCATTAAGCGTAATTCCAATTGTAGAAATTGTAAAGTTCTTCCAGAGAAAATCAAATAAAAACAAAGAATAAATAAAAATAATCAGGTGCTTATCACATAGATAAGCACCTGAATTTATTTTAAATATTTATTTTAAAATTTTGCTGAGCAGGCTTGGAGCGTCAGCTTTATATTCCACACCAAGATAATCTGCAACAGTTGCACCAATATGGGCAAAGCTGGTTATTGTGCCAAGGTTGTTGTTTTCCCTGATGTTTTTACCAAAGATAAGCAAAGGTACACATTCACGGGAATGGTCGGTAGACGGAGTGCCAGGGTCACAACCGTGGTCCGCAGTGATTATAAGCATATCATTATCACGCATTTTAGAGATAAATGTGCCAAGCCAGCTGTCAAACTCTGTAGCGGCGTTTGCATATCCATCCACATCATTGCGGTGTCCGTAAACAGAGTCAAAATCCACAAGATTAACAAAAGCAAGTCCGTCAAAATCTTTGTCCAGCAATTTATATGTTTCGGCAACACCAATATCATTTGTTCCTGTTTTAATCTTTTCGGTAATGCCTTCGCCGTCAAAAATATCATATATTTTGCCAACGCCTATAACATCTTTGCCAGCGGCTTTAATATAGTCCAGAACAGTCTTTTTAGGTGGTTTAAGGGAATAATCGTGCCTGTTGATTGTGCGCTTAAAAGTGCCGTTTTCGTCGGTTATAAAAGGTCTGGCAATAACACGGCCAACTGCATGTTCACCAACCAGCATATCTCTTGCGATCTGGCAGTACTCATACAGTTTTTCAACAGGAACAACATCTTCGTGAGCGGCAACCTGAAAAACACTGTCGGCAGAAGTATATACAATAAGGTCACCTGTTTTTATATGTTCAGGGCCAAATTCTGCAATAACTTCAGTGCCAGAATAGGGTTTGTTGCATACAACATTTTTACCTGTAAGCTGTTTGTATTTTTCAATAACGTCGTCTGGAAATCCGTTTGGATAGACAGGCAGCGGTTTTTCGCTTTCAACACCTGCAATTTCCCAGTGGCCTATTGTTGTGTCCTTACCGTTGGATGCTTCTTTTATCCTTGCAAAGCTTCCTGCAGGAGCAGGCTGTTTTTCTCCGCAGTCAACGTCATCAATATTAAACATACCAAGTTTTGCCATATTTGGTATATTAAATCTGCTGCTTTTGGAGATAGAAAGCAAAGTGTTGCTGCCCTCATCACCAAATTTGTCAGCATCAGGCATACCGCCTATGCCAAAAGAGTCCAGAACTATCAAAAAAACTCTCTTTTTCATATTAGCACCTCTTATTTATGAAGTTTATATATGTAGCAATTATTAAAAAACATAATATTATATATAATATAGTATAACACATATTGTGTGTAAAAAAAATAAAAATTTATGGAATAATAGTACATATTTTCAGCAAAAGGCAACCATTTTCTATGGTGAAATTTTTTTGAAAAGGTATAATATTTTTTAGAGTTAAATTTAGTATTTAATTATAGGGAGAAATATATTATGAGAAAGACAAAAATCGTTTGTACATTGGGTCCATCCACAGATGCTCCTGGAGTACTTAAACAAGTTATGGAAGCAGGTATGAATGTTGCCCGTTTCAACTTTTCTCACGGTACACACGAAGAACATCTTGAAAGACTTAAAAAAGTAAGAGCAGTGCGCACAGAACTTGGTCTTTATGTTGCAACTTTGCTGGATACAAAAGGTCCTGAAATTCGTGTTTGTAAATTTAAAAACGGCAGTGTAGAACTTAAAGCAGGCGATAAATTCCACCTTACAACAAGAGATGTTGAAGGCGACGAAAATATCGTTAGCGTAACATACAAGGATTTTCCAAAGGATGTAAAAGAAGGCACAAGAGTTCTTTTTGCAGACGGCCTTATTGAAATGGTTGTAGATAAAATTGAAGGTACAGAAGTTGAACTTACAGTTATCAACAGCGGCAAACTTTCCAACAATAAATCCATCAATCTGCCAGATGTAAAAATTTCCATGCCTTTCGTAAGCGAAAAAGACAGAAACGATATCATTTTCGGTATTGAGAACGGTTATGACTTTATTGCATGTTCCTTTACAAGAAGCAAGGAAGACCTGCTTGAAGTAAGAAAAATTCTTGAAGAATTTGGCGGCACAGATATCCGTCTTATCGCTAAACTTGAAAACGGCGAAGGCATCGAAAACCTTGACGAAATTCTTGAAGTTGCTGACGGTATTATGGTTGCACGCGGTGACATGGGTGTTGAAATTGACTTTACAGAAATCCCAAGAATTCAGAAAGAAATTATCAAAAAATGCTATGAAGCAGGCAAACCTGCAATTACAGCCACACAGATGCTGGAATCTATGATTGAAAATCCACGTCCTACAAGAGCTGAAGTAACAGACGTTGCAAATGCTATCTATGACGGCACATCTGCAATTATGCTTTCAGGTGAAACTGCTGCTGGCAAACATCCTGTTGAAGCAGTAAAAACAATGGCTGCAATTGCAGAAAAAACAGAACAGAACATCGACTATGTTGGCGAACTTAAAAACCGTCCTTACGGTGACAACATTTCTGTTACAGACGCAGTTGCACACGCAGCTTGTGTAACAGCAATGAACCTTAATGCAAAAGCAATTGTAACAGTTACAAAATCAGGCTTTACAGCAAGAAATATTTCCAAATACCGTCCAAGCATTCCAATCATCGGCTGCACAGACAGCGCAAGAGCATGCCGCAAAATGGCATTGTCATGGGGTGTAATGCCTGTTCTCATGGCAACAGTTACAGGCACTGATGAACTTATCGACATCTCTACAGCTGCAGCTAAAAAGGAAAAAATCCTTAAAGACGGCGATATGGTTATCATCACAGCAGGTGTTCCAGTTGGTGTAAGCGGTTCTACAAACATTATGAAAGCTCATAAAGTTGGCGAAGAAAGCCTTGGCAACCTTAAACTGTAATATAAATAATAAAATGGGTATCTCGGCAGAGATACCCATTTTATGTTGAACAGTTAATTTTATTCTGATATAATATAGCTGCAAAATATATGCTTAATTATAAGGAGTTTTGTATATGATGCTGGGATTGCAAAGGGGCACTGTTAAATTAGAACCACACAGTCCACAATGGGAAACAGCCGCACAGGATATTATTATAAAATTAAAAGATATCCTTGAAAATGATATTGTTGATGCTCAGCATATTGGCAGCACAGCAATAAAGTGTACTAGTGCAAAACCGATTATAGATATAGTTGCAGGCGTAGAAAGTTTTGACAGAATATTTAAGTACAATGATATTTTATCGGCTAATGGCATTATATACCGCAGGCAAGACCATCCAAATCAGCATCTGTATATTTGCGGAGATTTAAAAAACAATATACACACACATTATATTCATGTGGTGTTATGGGGCGGCAAAGAATGGACCGATTATATCAATATGCGTGATTATCTGAATGCTCACAAGGAAAAAGCCATAGAATATTCAAATATTAAAAAATATCTTGCAGAAAAATATCCTGATGACAGAACGGCATATACAAACGGTAAAAGTGATTTTATAACAGAAATTCTGCATAGTGCAGCAGAATGGAAAAAAGCTTCGGAGGCAATTAAAAAATCGGAATGATATCATTCCGATTTTTTTGTATCAGCATATATTTAGCTTATTTTGTATATATTCGCTTATCTGATTTCTATCAAGGTTTAAAGAATAGCAAAATTCGTCCTCAATAAGTTTTTCAAGCAGTTTTAGTGTGCTTTCATCCTTGCTGGAAAGATGCTTGCCGTTTGCCAGCTTTTCGGTTTTTTTGATATGCATACAGCTTACAAGCAAAATCCAGTCACGGTAATTGTCGCTGTCGGTAATTTTTTTAAAATAATCAGCACGTTCGTTATTGTTGTCAATCCAGTTTATCTGCAGTCCCTTTGCTTCTTCAAGGATTTCATCAATTTCGTTTTTTGTCAAAGGCCTGCGCATCTTAGCAACAAGGTTTTCTTTATCACAGGGAACATAGATTGTAACTGCATTGCCTGTTGCCGAATTTAAAATATAATATTCAGATAATGGTCCGTTTGCCATACGCATTTTTTTTATCTCTTTTATAAAGCATAAACCGCTTTTTCCGTATATAACATAATCATTTACTGCAAATTTTTCTGCCATGCCAAACTTCTCCTTTTAAATATTGTAACAATATTATATCAAATATTGACTTTAAATTTCAAAGGACAAATTTCACAAATTACATTCGGCAGGAATTTGTGCTGTTTTACCAAAAAACAGTTTATAAATAAGGGGTGTTCCGTATAAGAAAATATCGCCTGCAAGAATTGAGGCATAGAAATGATGTTTTCTTATAGGGAACACCCTGATACTGTTTGTGTTTATATTTCAATCTGTTCACCATCATGGGGGATAAACAGATTGCCGCAGTAGTATTGACTGCCTTCGGCAGAATAAAGCTCTTTTCGGCTTTCAAGATGTGTATCTTCGGTATGGTACAAAAGAAGATTTTTTACACCAAGTTTTTCTGCAATTTGGCAGGCGTCCTTTACGGTGCTGTGAAATTTTTGGTAAGGCTTAAAAATATCTTTTTCACTGTAAAGGCAAAATGCTTCGTGCATAAGCCAGTCACAATTTATGGCTTTTTCAAAAATGCTTTCAGACATAGGTTCGTCGCCGCAGCATACAATCTTTTTGCCTTCAGATGTGGTCATAATAAATCCAAACTGTTTTGTTTTGTCGGAGTTTATATCAAAAAATTCTACAGAACAGTTTAAGATTTTATAAATGTCACCATCGTTTAAAATATTTATTTTAATCTGACTGTCAAAATGTTTTGTAACACTTGCAGGCAGAGTTGCACAGCAGATTGTTTTAAGGGCAACAGATGCTTCGTCGTGACAATAAATGTTGAATTGTTTGCTGCAACCGTCATAGTTGATGGCCTGACCTATCATACGTACAAGCCACACAGCACCTAAAATATGGTCTGTGTGGCTGTGAGTGATAAATATATGATCTAAGTCAGTGATAGTTATGTTTTGCTGTTCCAGAATTTTTAAAATCTGATTTCCGCCGCCTGCATCAACGAGAAAGTGGCTGCAATCAGAGGAAAAAGCAAAACAGGTATTGTAGCAGTTTTTTACAGCGGCACTGCCTGTGCCAAGCATTGTAAGTTTCACTGTATCACCTGTATTAAATTAATTATTTTGTACAAACATAGCGCTTAACTTCGGCAAAGACAATACCGCCAACAGCATTGCCCAGAGTGATAACAATAAGACGGATTACCGATTCAACACTCCAGTTCATACACATCCAGAAATAGAACATATCTGCAATGCTGTGTTCAAAACCGCTGAGGATAAACACCATTACACCAAGGAACAGGGAAAGATATTTGCCCATTTCAAACTGAATTTTGTTGTAGCCTTCAACAGCTATGTAAATCATAATATTACAGAAGATACCAAGCATAAAAAGGCTTATATAACTGTCTGCCGTTTTAACATCACACAACCCCTGTGCAGCAGCTGCAAGTTTTGCACCATTGCGTGTAGCCATGGAAATAAGGGCGATTATGCCTGTACCTATAAGGTTGCCAAACCAGATGATTGGAATCTGCAGCGCAAATTTTTTATCATTCTGAAAAACATAACAAACCTTGCCAGTGTAAAGATGTAAACCGTAAGAGCAGATTGTCAAAAGACCAATAGCAAAGAACATAGCGCCTATAACTTTGTTTTCGCTCATAAGGTATATAACGCCGCCAAAGCCAATACATGTACCTGCAAGAATAGAAGAAACCAATACTTTAAAATTGTTCATGAGTCACCTCTGTAATATAAATTGATAGTGATAAATTAATGATACCATATATTGATAAATTTTCAAGAGAAAAATCTGTATATTGTGATATATTTTGAAAATTTGTGAGTTAATTACATATATTTTGTATTGCAGACGTTATAATATTGTTATAATATATAGATAAATTATTTAGGATTGTTAAGTATTTATTAGGAGTGTTTATATGCAATATATTATTTCGTTTTTAGAAGGGATAATAACATTTATATCACCGTGCCTTCTTCCGATGCTGCCGATATATATTTCTTACTTTGCAGGCGGCGGTCAGCGCACTGCCCAAAAAACGCTTATAAATGCATTTGGCTTTGTAATGGGGTTTACCGTTGTGTTTGTGGCAATGGGGGCTTTGGCAGGTACATTCGGAAGATTCTTAACAGATTATTCCAAAGTTGTAAATATTGTTTTAGGATTAATTGTTATACTTTTTGGCCTTAATTATATGGGAATATTGAAACTTAATATTTTTAGCGGAGGTATAAAATCCGAAATAAAACCACTGGGATTTATTTCATCTGTTATTTTTGGTGCAATTTTTTCTATAGGCTGGACACCTTGTGTAGGTGTATTTCTTGGATCTGCACTGGCGCTTGCATCACAGCAGGCACATATAGCGGAAGGTATGCTTATGCTTTTTGCATACTCAATGGGACTGGGAATACCTTTTATTTTCAGTGCAGTGCTTATAGACAGCTTTAAAGGTGCATTTAACTGGATAAAGAGCAATTATGATATTATCAATAAAATCTGCGGTTTAATGCTTGTTGTGGTAGGTATATTTATGGCGACGGGCTATATGGGCAAGCTGCTTGCTGTTTTAAGCTGAAAGGAGTGGTTGTATGAAAAATAAAAAAACTTTAATTATTTTGTCTGCTGCTTTTGCAGTTATTATAGCTGCAGCAGGATTTGCCTATGGCAAACTCAGTGAAAAATCTGGAATGCAGAACAATCTGGCATCAACGGTGGAAGAAGAATCTGCAAAGGATAACGAAGATATTCCTAAGGTTGAAATGACAGATTTTACTGTTACAGACATTGACGGAAACAGCGTTAATTTTTTTGATTTTGAAGGAAAACCTGTAATTATAAATTTCTGGGCAAGCTGGTGCGGCCCATGTCAGATGGAAATGCCTGATTTTGAAGAGAAATATCTTGAATATGGCGACAAAATACATTTTATGATGATTAATGTAACAGACGGCAGCAGAGAAACTGTGGATACAGCAAAAAAACTTATTGCCGAAAAGGAATATACGTTTCCTGTATATTTTGATACACAGCTGGAAGCGTCCAATATTTACGGAATATATTCTTTGCCAACCACACTTTTTGTTGATGCTCAGGGCTATGGCATAGCTCAGGCAACAGGTATGATAAGCGGAGAGTTACTTCAAAAGGGAATAGATATGATATATCAGGCAGAATAAAATTTTTAATAAATTCAAATAAAAAACCGATTGGAAATTATTAAAATCCAATCGGTTATATTTTTATTCAATTAATCAGCATCTTCATTCAAAGCTTCAATCAGAAAACTTACAGGCCTGAAGCCGTCATTGCAGGATATCATAGCAGATTTTGGGTTTTTCATCCATCCGTCATAAAAATTTTCTCCTCCATGGCTTAAAGCCATAACAAAAGGGGAAATGCTTTCCCACGCACTGGTGCACATACCTTCTGGTTGCAGCCAGCCGTTTGCAATCCAAATCTGACCTTCCTGCACATCACAGGCGTGCTGGATTGGATTTTCGTATTTATCTATCAAATCCTGATGAATAACTTTTTTTACAGCTGTAATTCTAACTTTTTTCATAAATCAAACCTTTGTTTTGTCAGATTTCCTTTTAAATATCATACTGCGGAAAAGGATTATATTCATAACAGCAAAAAATGCAGCTAAAATTGCCAGCGTAAGATATGGTTTTACAGGGGCAAGGGTTGCAAGCAGCATAATTGGAAAACCAAATACAATAGCAGGGAAGTTTTGATACACAAGGTTATCTGCAACAGGAGTTTTAAAATCACCGTCAATTTCTCTTAACAGAACAATACCTGTGCTTGCTGTGCCTGTAAGCATACCATACATTGCAACAAACTGTTCATTTTCATATTCAGCAAACAGTTTTCTGCAAACAAATGCAAGATAAAAATATGTAATAAGTGCACCGCCAAGGCCGAGGATAAGCAAAACGGCCCAGTACTGCTGGAAGATACCAAGGCGGATAGCAGCAATACCTGCAACAATCATTATATCAAAGAAAAAGTTGCTTGTTCTTGTCATAAGAAAGTTGTTTAGATACTGTCTGTGCATAAGCTCGGTTTTTCTAAGCCATTTTACAATTTCTTTTATAATAGTTGCAGAAAGTACACCCAGCAGAAAGTTAAAGCCAAAGATAACACTTTTCATGCCAGGAACAAGCAGACCAAGACCTGTCATAAGAAAATATGTAATAAGATAAGCAACAAGAACAAAAGCGATCTGAATTGTCATCTTGTCGATGCTGCCCTGCATTGGAATTTCGTTTTCAGCCTGAATATCTTCGCTGGAGAGAGCATCATCTGCAGCTTCCTCAGAATTAATCCAGTTGATTTTTCCTTTGCGTTTAAGAATGTTAAGGTGAATAACACCGCCTACGCTTGCACAGATAAATCCAAATGCAGCAATGGTAAGTCCAAAACTTTTACCGCCGGCAAAGCCAAACTGTGTTTCATATATATTGCCATAGTTAAGAGCCTGGCCTGTGCCCTGACCGTAACCAAAAGGCAGAATAAGACCTGCAGCAACAAAAAATTCTTTTGCAATAAGTGCGGCGACTATTGTAACTCCCAAACCAAAAATACCCTGAATAAGGTAGGTGGATACAGTTGTAACACCCGTGTTGAATATTTCTGCGCTGCGTTGTCTTGTCATTTTGTTGTCAGAGGTTTTAAAGGCAGAGGCGATAAAACCAAGGGCAAGACAGTGGTATGTAATAATTTCAAGGGTAGCCATACCGTTGCCGCCAAAAAACTGAGTGTCAAAAAATACATTGCCAGTAAACAGTTTGTAAAAACCGCTTATAGTCAACAGAATTGCACCGCCGAGAACAGATGTAGGGATAAGTGAAGCACGCAAAAATTTGATTTTTCTTTTAAGAGTGTTTGCCAGCAGCAAGCTTAAAAGCAAACTTGCAATAAGGTTCAGTGAACCCCAAACACTAGAGTCCCAAAAATTTTCCATTTTCTTCTCCTTTAGAAATATTCTTAAATCTATAATAAATATTTACATATTTAATAGCATTAAAACGCTTATTGCCTTTAAGCTGATAGACACGGTTGTCGTGATAAATATTAGCTTTGTTTTTACCAAGCACAGAAAGTGCGGTTATTTCGCTGAAGGGCAGTACAAGCTGGATGTCGGTATCCTGGTCAAAAACAATTTTGTCACCATAAAGGCTTATTTTACAGTCTTCACGCAGAACATTTTTATTTTTGTAAACAATAACTTCCGAAAGTTTGACACTGTCTTCATACATAGGTTTATCGTTGTATATGTTTAAATCAAGGCTGTTTATAAATTCTTTCTGATAATCATACCAGTTGGCAATAAATTTAAAAGGAAAATCAAAATTAACGCCCTGAAGCTCTTTGGTAGGCAGATATCTTATCTGTCTGTGACATTTTTTACATTCAACAATATCATTGTGGCTTTCAAATTCAGCCAAACCGCAGTAAGGGCATACATAAACAAGGCGCTCCATATATTCAGCACTTTGTTTGTGATAAAATTCTGCATCAGCAACGGCTTCGTCAACATACAGCTCTCTGCATATTGTGTTGTAAAACTCATCATCAGACATCGCCTTATATTCTTCAGGTTCGATAACCTTTGCCACATAAGCTTTCATTTTACCTTTGCGCTGAACATCGCTCCATCTTGGCTCAACTCCATAGCCGCCTTCAATGCGGAATACAGCAATAGGCAGGCGAAGTTTTTTTGCAAGCTTTGCAATGGCAGGATTTATGTAAACTGTTCTGCCGTCGTATGTGCGGTTGCCTTCAGGTGCAAGTGCAATTGTGCCGCCTTCTTTTGCAACACGCATGCAGGTCATAACAGCATGCATATCAGTTGTCTGCTTTTTTATCGGAATAGGGGCAACTGCCCATTTAAGCAGAGAAGACAGCCAGCCTAAAGAGAATATATCTTCAGTAGCAATGTAGTAAACAGGCTGTTTAAATGTCATACCTATAAAAAACTGGTCAAAAGCAGTCTGATGGTTCATAATTATAAGATACTGCCTGTTTTTGCTTTCTTTGAAGGGAACAACATCTACACCATATTTCCATCGTGTGTATGGCGCAAGTATTGCTCGGGCAAGATTTGTTATTATTTTGTGTCTTGGCTTAAGCCATTGCTGTTTTTTTGTTGTTTTTTCCATAATAATTAGATATGTAATGTGTTTATTTATAATTTTTTAATAATTCAACCAGAGTATCATTGTCGGTTAAAGTGTTATATACTCCGTCTTCACTTAAAACTCCGCGTTTTAAATTATCGGGAATTTTACCATTATTATCAGCGGTATAATCTTCCACCCAGTTTCTGCTGTGATAATATTCCGCCAAAGCGGCTATATTGCTTTGTGCAGCTTTAAAATTTTCTATGGCACATTCCAGATCTATGATAGCCTTTTTGGCAATATCAAGATGCTGTTCCATTGTTTTTATTCTTTCAATGCGGATATTGTCCATAATATTTACCTGTATATCAAAAAAAGATGACCGAAATCAAAATGCTCATAACAGAAGAAAACAGATGCATAACACCCCATATTGCAAAAAGGCCTGTCAAAAAAGGCTTGTTGGCTTCTGCCTGCCATACAGCAGAAAACTGATTATCAGGAGTGATATAATGAAACATAACAAATGAGATGATAAAAAGAACCACGGCAAAAACAAAGGATACAACCGATAATTTTTTTAGTTTATTCTTCATAAAATATACCTTCTTATAATGGTCTTTATAAAAAAGCGCTGAAGAAAATGTTAAGCAGGATGTAAGCAGAGTGTTATATTAATTTCAGCGTTTTAAAAGTACAACGCATTCAACGTGCTTTGTTCTTGGAAACATATCAAAGGGCTGTATAAATTCAACAGAGTATCCGTTTTCAGCAAGATACTTGCAGTCTCTTGCTGCGGTAGACGGATTGCAGCTTATCATAGCAATACGGCTGGGCGCCATCGTCAAAACAGCATCAAGGGTGTTTTCGTCACAGCCTTTGCGTGCAGGGTCCAGAACAATGGCGGTTGGTTTAAAACCTTCTTTTACCAAAAGCTGTGCAGCTTCACCAGCGTCAGAACATATAAATCTTGCGTTTTCTATTCCGTTCTGTTTTGCGTTTTCTTTGGCATTTTCTATGGCTTCGGGAATAATTTCAACTCCTACAAGGGTTTTAACCTCGTTTGCCATTGAAAGCCCAATTGTGCCTGCACCGCAGTAAAGGTCCAGCAAAATATCATCATTATTTAATTGCAAAGCATTTTTTGCAATTGTATACAACTGCTGTGCACCCTGTCGGTTTACCTGATAAAAAGAGTGTGGACTAAGGGTTATTTTTACACCGCAAAGCACATCCTGAATGTTACCGTCGCCATAAAGAACAACATTTTCTTCGCCAAGGATAACATTGGTGTTTTTATCATTGATATTAAGTACAACTGCAGATATTACAGGATATTTTTCAACAAGGTCTTTTACAAGCACGTCAACATTCCACACCTTCCTTTTGGTGGAAACAAGACAGACCATAAGCTGATTTGTAACCTCTCCATAGCGGAAATATATATGACGGATAAGCCCTGTCAGTTTTTCTTCATCATAAGCTTTTATACCAAGCTGATTTAATCTGGTTACAATATATTCTGCAATTTCATTAAGAAGCTCAGGCTGCAGCAGACAGTCGCTGCATGGAATAATTCTGTGAGAGCGCTGTGCAAAAAAGCCTGTAACAGCTTTACCGTTTTCATCTTTGCGCACAGGAAATTGTGCCTTGTTGCGATAACGATGAATTTTGTCGCAGGACAAAGCGTTGTTTACAGGAACATTTATTTTTCCTATGCGTTCAAAACAGTTTTTTACAAAATTTGTTTTAGCACGTTTTTCTGCATCGTAGGATATATGCAAAAAGTCACAGCCACCACATTTTGAAAAGTTGGGGCATAAATTTTCGATACGGTCAGGGGAAGGTGTCAAAACTTCCTCCGCTTTACCAAAGCAGTAAGAAGAAAGCACCTTTAAAATTTTAACCTTACATATATCACCAACAGCAGTCATAGGTACAAAAATTGCAATATTTTCATACTTGCCAACACCGTTGCCATCGGAGGAAATATCGGTTATTTCCAGGGTTATAATATCATTTTTTTTAATCATTTATTATTCCTATATTTCTGCAGGGATAACCACAGTTCTGTCAAAAACAGGGAAAGAAATATCTATAAGCGGATATTGCCTGTTGTTAAAGTTTCTTACAATTTCATCAGCTGCAGTTTTGTAGTCTGTATAATCAATAAAGCAGTTCAAAACAAAAGGTGTTTCGGCCATGGTGTTTGCAGTGCCTTCGCTGATAGTTATAAGTTCTACACCGTTTGAATAAGGTGTGTATTCGTTTATGTACGCCGAAGCGGTTTTGTCTATAACAATAAGAGCCTCGTTTGCTTCGTTAAGGGAAACAATACTGTTGCCGTCAGTAACTTCATCGGGAGAGATTGCACTGTTAATCTGCATCGGCACACCATAAAGTTCAATGCCTGCAATCAAGGTATCATAAAAATTCTGCATATTTGCCGAAAGTTCTTCTTTTTTTACCGTTGCAAAGGTAAAAATCATATTGTCATCTGCATCAATTATAATTCTGTCAGCCCAAAGCTGTTTTATTTTTTCAGCTGTAATTTCAGCGGCATGTGTATAATTTGTTGTTATGCAGAATGCTTTGTCATAACTTTTAAGTATTTCATTGTTTATGCTGGTAAAGGCAAAGGTTACAGGCAATTCTTTTGTGCGCACAAAATCAATAAACTTTTGCGCTGATTCTTCGCTGATATTTTCGCTGTAAAGGGTAATGCTGTTTAGTCCTTCGCTGCTTGCATTTAATGCGCTGATAATAATATCAATGTGCTGGTCAGAAAATTCGGTTGTCATAACACTGTAGTTTTCGCTTTCAAAGCTGGAAAGGTATTCGCACATTTCACTCATAGCAACATCACATATTGCCAGGTCATACGGTGCAATTTCTTCTTTTTCGCTGCAACCACATAAAAGCAGGACAATAACAGATAAAACTGAAATTAAACGTTTCATAAATCTCCTTGAGTTTCCAAAGTCTGCAGATATTTGCTTGGCGGAACTTTCTTGATTTTCTTAAATACGCGTGAAAAGTAGAACTGGTCAAAAAAGCCAACCGAAACTGCAATTTCGGAAATGGACAGGTTTGTATTTTTAATAAGAGTACACGCTTCGTTTATGCGGTACTCGGTAAGATAATCAATAGGGGACTGATTAAGGTTGGATATGAACACACGGTAAAGGTGACTGCGGCTTATGCCTACAGCGCTTGCAATATCGTCAACGCTTATATCAGAAGAATAGTTGAACTGAATATATTTGATAGCATCAATAACATAGTTGGACTGGGTTGCAGTCTGCGGCTGAACATTTATTGCGTTTTCTTCCATAAGTTTGGATAAGAACAGATAAAGATAACCAATCATGGATGTGGTGTGCTTCATTGTGTTGCCGCTGTTGCTGTATATTTTGTACAAAAAGTTCTTATATTCTTCAATATCAGACGGTGTGTACACAGGCATATTGTCTTTAAAAGGCAGATGGGAAACAAGCTTCTGGGCATTTGTTCCGTTAAAACCTACCCAATAATACTCCCAAGGGTCGCTTGGGTCTGCAACATAATAAACAACCTGTGATGGTTTTACCAAAAACAAATCGCCAGCTTTAAGATGAAATGTCTTGCCGCCGCAGATATAATTGCCTTTGCCGGAAGTAACAAGATGGATAAGGAAGTGGTCACGGATACCAGGTCCCCAGGAATGGTTTGGGGTACAGCTTTGCAAACCGCAGTTAAATATTGCAAGACTTGCATTGTCCAGCAATTTCTGTTTGTAGGATTGTCTGTAAGGGTTAGACATATGTTGCACCTCGTTGAAAGTTGTAAAATGTATGTTGATTTAAACCAATAAAATGACATAATAACTCATTATATTCAATAATAAATTATTTACCGCAAAAAATCAACAAAAATCCATAAATTTACTGCAATAAATTTAAAAATAACAAAATTAGTGACAATTACTTTATATATGTTATAATATCTAATATTGATGATAAAATTCTGAGAAAGAGGTATGTTATGCTTTCGGTTTTGCTTAAAGAGAAAATATTGAATGACGAATATGCTGAAATTTTTGCAGACCTGTATGGTAAAAATACAGCAAATGCGCAAAAAGAACGCTATGTAAAAGCTGTGGAAAAATTTGAAGAAATATACGGTACAGACAGAGATATTGCTGTTTATTCTGCTCCAGGAAGAACAGAAATATGTGGCAATCATACCGACCACAACTGCGGATTAATTGTAGCAGCGGCAATAAGTGAAGATACCATTTGTGTGGCATCAAAAAATAGCGAAAATCTTGTAAAAATAGCGTCCGAAGGATACGCAGAAATGCAGCCGATAAATCTTGAAAAGCTGCGTGCAACAGTTTCTGACGAAGGAACAACAAGAGGGCTTGTCAAAGGTATCTGTGCAGGCACAATAAAATGGGGTGGACAGTGCAAAGGACTGGATTTATATATTACTTCTGATGTTCTGCAGGGCTCGGGTCTTTCTTCTTCTGCAGCATTTGAAAACTCAGTGGCTGCTGCGATTAACGGTGAATACAACGATAATAAGTTTACTGCGGTAGAACTGGCACTGATTTCTCAGTATGCAGAAAACGAGTATTATGCAAAGCCTTGCGGTGTTATGGACCAGACAACTTCTGCAGTTGGCGGCACAATATGTCTTGACCTTGAAGATGTTTTAAATCCTAAAGTTACACCATTGCCGCTGGACTTGGAAAAATTTGGTCTTGTAATGTGTACAGTGGATTCAAATGCAAGTCATGACAATCTAACCGAAGAATACGCAAGCATGCCAAAAGAAATGAAGGATATTGCGCAGATTTTCTGGAAAGACAGCCTGCGCAGACTTGATTTGCCAACCTATATAAATCATATTTCGTTCCTGCGTGATATGGTGGGAGACAGGGCAGTTTTGCGCGGTATGCATTTTTACATGGAATGTAAACGTGTTGAAGATTTATGCAAAGCTGTTGAAAATGGTGATAAAGATATGTTTGTCAGAAAAATTACCGAAAGCGGACATTCATCCTACGAATATCTGCAGAATGCCTATGTTGCTTGTGAAGTAAAAAATCAGCCTATGGCAGTTGCATTGTCGGTTGCACAAAGCTTTTTGCAGGACATTGGAGGTGCATGGCGCTTGCAGGGCGGTGGCTTTGCAGGTGCAATACAGTGTTTTGTTCCAATTGAAAAGGTGGAAGAATTTAAAAAATATATGGAGATTGTTATGGGCGAAAACTGCTGCAAAACAATCCGACTGCGCAAAGAAGGCGCAATAAAAGTTATTGACTAAAAAATTTAGATAGGAGAAAAATCATGGGTGATTATTTGTCACAGGTAAACGCAACAAGCTTTTATGTTATAGTTGCGGCAGTACTTGCATTTATCACAATTATGTGTGGATATATTGTTGTTAAATGCTACAGAGCAGGTATAAAAATGGGCATGGACCCAGCTGCTCTTAAAAAAACAGTTACATCAAGTGCAACATTTACACTGTTGCCGTCCATCAGCATTCTGCTTGGTGTTATTGCTCTAAGCGGCACATTGGGTGTTCCGCTTTCCTGGCTGCGTCTTTCGGTTATAGGTTCTTTGCAATACGAACTTAATGTTGCCGAAATTGCAGCACAGAGTGTTGGCCTTTCAGGGTTAAGACTGGAAGAAATGAGCATCCAGTCCTTTGTTACAATTGCGTTGGTTATGACAGTAGGTATTCTTGGCGGTCTGCTTTTCACACTGTTTTTCCTTAAAAAATATCTCAACAAAATCCGCAAAGCACCTAAAAAAGAAAACAGCGGCAAACCAGGCTTTGGCGCACATGCAACAACAGCAATGTTTATCGGCCTTTGCGGTGCATATATCGGCGCATATATCGGTAAAGCAGTGCCAAGGGAAGGCAGCGATATAATGCCGCTGCTTGTGGCTATAGTGGCAGGCATTGCAATGGCAGGCTTTGAGTTTCTTATCCAGAAAAAAGGCAAACACGCACTGGAAAACTTCAGCCTTGCAGCAAGTATGCTTATAGCTATGGCAGCAGCTGTAGGCTTTGGATTTATCATTTAAGGAGGTGCAGATTTATGAACGAAAAAGAAAAATATATAGAAGATTTTAACAATGGTCTGCATCGTCTTGGCAGAACTTTGATGGTAACAACAATTATTCTGCTTATAGGTGTGCCATTTGTTTTTGGTGCAATTCACGGCGTTATGCCGGACGCAAAAGGTTTTATTGCAGGATATTTAAAAGTTGCAATGATTTATTTGCCTGTTTCCTTTGTGGAATTTTTGGTGTACGCACCAATGCTTGGGGTTGGCGGCAGTTACATTGCATTTATCACAGGTAATGTAACAAATATGAAGATTCCTTGTGCAATGAATGCTCAGGATATTGCAGGCACAAAACCTGGCAGTCCTGAAAACGAAATTGTTACAACAATAAGCACAGCGGTAAGTGCTATTGTTACAACTTTGGTTATTGTTGCAGGTGTTGTGCTGCTTGTACCATTGCAGCCTGTGCTGCAGAACGAAGTGCTTCTGCCTGCATTCAACAATGTTGTTCCAGCACTTTTTGGCGCCCTTGGCCTTAAATATTTTGCAAAAGCACCTAAAGTTGCATTTATTCCTGTTCTGCTTATGACTTTGCTGTGCATCTTTGTTCCGTCAATGATTAACCAGACAAGCGTACTTATGATTCCTTGCGGTGCGCTGGCATTGCTTATCGGCTTTATACTTTTCAAAAAAGATAAACTGTAAAAAAGGGGAGATAACAATGAAAATTTTACTTGTAGTTCTGGCTGTGATAATTGTTGTTATAGCTGTTGTAATTCTGCGTACAGTAACATTGAAACCTACAGCAGCACTTGATGCAAAGGTAGAACTGGACACAACGCCCCGTGCAGATGAATACGGTGCAAAACTTGCCAAAATGGTGCAGAGAGAAACAATTTCTCATCGCGGCCAGACCGACCGTACAAAGTTTTTTGAATTACATAAAGATTTGGAAACAATGTTCCCAAATATTCACCAAAAATGCGAGAAACATGTGTTTAACGGCAGTTTGCTTTTTAAATGGCAGGGTAAAGGCAATTCAAAACCTGTGCTGTTTATGAGTCACCACGACGTAGTTGAAGCAACAGGCCAGTGGGAACACGAACCTTTCAGCGGTGATATAGATGAAACAGGCCGCATCTGGGGACGCGGCACAGTTGATACAAAGGCAAGCCTTTTCTGCATGCTTCAGGCAGTTGAAGAACTTATAGAAAGCGGTTTTGAGCCTGAATGTGATGTGTATATTGCTTCCAGCTGTACAGAAGAATGGTCTGGTGAAGGTGCACCTGCAACAGTGCAGTACCTTAAAGACAATGGCGTTGAACTTGCATATCTTATGGACGAAGGCGGTATGATTCTGGAAGAACCAGTTGGCGGCGTTAAAGGTATGTACGGTATGGTTGGCGTTGTGGAAAAAGGCTATGGCGATGTTAAATTTATAGCACGCAGCAATGGCGGCCATGCCTCAGCGCCAACAAAAAACACACCCCTTGTACGTCTTGGCAAATTTATGGCAGATGTGGAAAAAAATTATCCTTTCCGCAGCGAATTAAGCCCAACAGTACGCGAAATGTTCCGTCGCATGACACCAAATATGTCCTTTGCAATGAAGATGATTTTTTCAAATCTCTGGCTGTTTGAAAAACTTCTTGTAAAGCTTTTGCCGTCCATAAGTGCACCTGCAGGGGCTATGACACGCACAACACTTGCCTTTACAACAGCAAAAGGATCTGGCGGATATAATGTTCTGCCACAGGAAGCTTATGTAACAGGCAATATGCGCTTTATTCCTCATCAGGATGCTGATGAAAGCATTAAGATTATCTCTGATTTTGCTAAAAAATATGACATTGAAAGCGAAGTTATCTATTACGATAAATCCTGTCCTGTTGTTGATTACAACAGCAAACCATTCCATATGGTAGAAGAAGTGGCAGCAGAAGTATATCCTGGCATCCAGATTTGCCCATATACAATGACTGGCGGCACAGATGCAAAATTCTATCGTGATTTAACACCAAACGCATTGCGCTTTGCTCCGCTTTATATTGATAAACAGCAGTATGGCAGTATCCATGCACTTAACGAAAATATATTTAAAGGTGCGCTCCCTTTGGCAGTTGATTTTTATAAATCAATGATAAAGAAAAGCTGAATATAGCATTAAATAAAAAAACTGTACTCACTAGAATGTGGGTACAGTTTTTTGTTTGGGACAATTAGATTTACAGTTTAAAATCTTCAGGTGAAAAATCTGGCAGTTTAGGTGTGCGTTTTGGTATGCGCTTGGTTGGACAATACAAAAATTTGTTGCATGAATAATAAGGTGATACAACACCTTTTTTGCTGCATAAAATCATCTGTCCGTCGCTTGCAGGACTGCCATGCTGGCAGTATGTGCATGCAGGTTCTATATTGTTGCCAAAAAGCTGTTTGGCTGGTTTAAAAATGCTCATAATTTCACCTCTGCAAAAAGTATATATTATTTGCGCAAAATAGTAAATACCCCAATTTTTTTGTCAAAACATATTATAAAGCACATTGATAAAATCAGCATAAAAGCAGATATGTGCGGTGCATTCCAATACATATTTACGCTGATATCACTACTTGCATAAACGGCAAATGTTTGAGGAAAAAGATTAATTAAAATGCGAAGAATGAGTAGTGACAATGGTATGTGAACAAGCTTTGACAGCCATAAAATTTTAAAACTTATTTTATTGTTTGATCCCGCAGATTTAAGTTGAAAAATAGTGCTTAAAGGGCAAAAACTGAGAATGGCGCATAAAATATACAGATTACTCCCAAGAGTATTAACTGCCATACTGCAGGCAGCTGTGACCTCAAATAATGCGGCTAAAGCAACTGAAATAAGTGTGTTATCTGTGTAAATCAATATAACTTTACACAATGAATATGTAAAAACAACTATTCCGCATATATTTAAAATTGAAATTACCGAGGTTTTTATTGCATAGATAAAATCACAGCAGCCAGGGTCGTTTTCACCACAGCTATTATCTGTATATGGAAAAATAAAAGAAAATAAAAATGCAGTTATAAAACAGGAAATAAGTATGGCACAATACAGCATCACACCACTTGCAGTATGCCCAAGCATGCAGGTGCCCACAGCGGTTATAACAAAGGCTGGGGAGTTGTTGCTCATAATTACAGAAAGTACGCCGAGCATATTTTTATTGCAGTTGGTTTCTCTGTTTATTTTATCCAGAAAAAATCCGCCAACGGCAAATCCGCTTAAAACGCTCAGTATGCAATAGGTGATTGTTTTTCTGTTTTTTATATTCAGCAGTCTGAACAAAGGAATAAACGGCAGACTTAAAAATTCAGTACATTTTAAACCAGATAAAAATGTTGCAAGCACCATAAAGATAAACAGGGAAGGAATAACTGTGTTATAACAAAGCTGCAATGCATCTTTTATATATACAGCAATGATTCCCGCGTTTTTAAAATATATAAAAATAACAAAAAGAATCAGCACATAATAAAATATATTTTTAAAAATTTTAATCTGCATATCATCACCTCGCATATAAATATATATGTTACAAAAAACATTTTTAGGTGATACAGTATGAGATTAAAGCCTGTCAAAGAAAAAATATCTATAAAAACAGTTATAAACGAAATGTTTTCAAAAACAGACAAATCCAGTGCAGCTTCAATATGCATAGATGTAGACGGTGGAATAGTTCTTGAAAATTTTCGCAGGATAATCGACTACAAAAGCGACAGAGTGGCCATAGAGACAAGGTATAAGTTTGTGTATATATATGGCAGCAATCTTTCTATAACTTATTGCGACAAACATTTTGCATCGGCTTGCGGAGATATAGAAAAAATAGAAATTTTTTCAGGGAAGGAGCAAAAAAATGCTCGCTAAAATAAAAATAGAAATAATTTCTGGACTGTACGAAGATTTTATTAACTGTCTGGTAGAAAAAGAGATTTATATATCTTCAGTAATGTCAACAGATTTTGGTGTAACCTGTATATGCATGGCAAAAGATTATGCACATATTGCAAGACTGGCAAAAAAATTTCAGTGCAGAACTAAAATTTGTAAGAGAAAAGGTGTTTATTATTTATTTAAAGGCATAGTAAAGCGCAAAAGTGTTGCTGTTGCAGTGTGCTCGGTGTTTATATATATTTTTTTGTTCACTAAACTTATATGGCGCATAGAAATAATATCCCCAAACCAGCAGATAAACCAATCGGTATATAATCTTTTGTACAACAATCAGGTGTATGCAGGGGCAGTGTTTTCACAGGAGAAAAATCAAAATATAATACAGCAGATTTTTATGAGTGTGGAAGATGTTGGATATGTAACACTGAATTTTTATAAAGGTACACTTACCTGTAAAATAGATCCTGTACAGGAAAAAATGCTATATCTTGAAAAAGCATCAACAGGCAATATTGTTGCGTCACAGAATGGTGTAATAGAAGATTTGCGTGTGTACAGTGGATTTTCTGATGTAAAAATAGGGCAAACTGTAGAAAAAGGGCAGATTCTGGTCAGCGCAACCTATATCGACCGTAACGGAAAACTGCAGCAGGTTATGCCAAGAGCGTATATCAAGGCTCATTGTGTAAAAAAATACACAGCACAGATTGAAATGGAAAAAGAAATTTATCTGAGAACAGGCGAAAGCACAGAAGGTATTTTTTTAAAGGCTTTAGGCAAGGATATAACACTAAAAAGAGAAAATATATCGGACTACATAAATTATGACACTGAAAAATCCTTTAAATATATCAGCATATTGGGGTTTAAACTTCCTTTTACAGTTGAAAAAGCAATATATTACAAAAAAGAGGCAACTTATATAACCAAAGATGAACAAACAGCATACAGCGCCGCAAAAAACATTGTTGATACAATGATAAAAAATGATATATCTCTGGAAGAAACAGACTGGCAGGATTACAGCTATACTGTAATCGGTAATCAGCTTACAATAGAATGTACAGTTCAGGGACATTATGATATTACAAAATAATATTTATTATATATTTAATAATTTACTTGTCATAAAAATTATGCTATACTATTAAATTGAAAAATTATGATTTACAAGAGGTATTGATTTGGCAGAAAAAATTTTTGAAGCTTTAACGAACGATATCGCTTTGCTTATAAGCGGTCCTTTCAACAAAAATATTTATGATCTGGAAAAGGCATTTGGCGTATCAGTAATATGCCGTGGAACCGAGTTTAAAATTTCTGGTGAAACAGAAAATGTTACCAAGGCAATAAATGCGCTCACTGCCATGACGCAGCTTCATTCTGAAGGTACAGCACTTGATGAACAGTCTATTCACTACTGCATAAATATGGCGCAGACAGGCGACCAGGATAAGCTGCGCAATATAAATACAGATCTGGTGATTTTAACAGCAAAAGGCAAGCCTATACGTTCCAAAACATTGGGGCAGGCAGAATACCTGCGTGCTATAAGCAAAAACAGTATAACCTTTGGCATCGGTCCTGCAGGCACAGGCAAAACTTATCTTGCAGTTGCAATGGCGGTTAAAGCGTTCAAATCGGGTCAGGTATCAAGAATCATACTTACACGTCCTGCAGTGGAAGCAGGTGAAAAGCTTGGTTTTCTTCCAGGGGATTTGCAGAACAAGGTTGACCCATATCTGCGTCCGCTTTATGATGGTCTGTTTGATATGATAGGGCCAGAAACTTTCCAGAAACTTATGGAAAAAGGTGTTATTGAGGTTGCACCGCTGGCATATATGCGAGGGCGTACCCTGGATGACAGTTTTATAATTCTTGACGAAGCTCAGAACACAACAAAAGAACAGATGAAGATGTTTTTAACGCGTATGGGTAACGGCTCCAAAATTGTAGTAACAGGCGACGTTACACAGATTGACCTGCCTGCAGATAAAAAATCGGGCCTTAAAGATGCAATATCAATTCTCAAAGACATAGAAGATATAGCAATTATCCGCCTGTCAGAAAAAGATGTTGTACGTCACAAACTTGTGCAGGATATTGTGCTTGCATACGAAAAAGCAAATAAAGACAAACCAGCTCAGCGCACAAACACTAAGAGAGAAGGTAAAAATAAAAATGGCAAATAAAGTTTTAATCACAAATACACAAAAAGCGGTGAAAGTGCCATCAGGCATAAAAATTCTTATCAGAAGAAGCTGCAATGCAGTACTTGCATTGGAAGGGTTTGAACAGCCTTGTGAAGTTTCAGTAACATTTGTGGATAACGAGCAGATTGCTCAGCTTAACGGTGAATACCGCAATAAACCACAGCCGACAGATGTTCTGTCTTTTCCTTTGGGTGAAGACGATACATACGATGTGGACCAGGAGACAGAGACACTGCTTTTGGGTGATATTGTTATATCGCTTGAAAAAGCTATGGAACAGGCCGATTTGTACGGCCATTCCCTGCAGAGAGAGGTTGCATTTTTAACAGTGCATTCAATGTATCATCTGCTTGGTTATGACCACGAAAACGGTGGCCTTGAAGCCATGAAAATGCGTGAAAAAGAAGAACAGGCTCTTGCAAAGCTTGGCTTGCAGCGCACAGTTTCCTACGGTGTTGAAATAGAGGAAGAATAAAACAGCTATGATTGCAAAATTTTTAAAAAGTTTGGGATACGCTTTAAACGGTATTCTGATAGGCATAAAAAACGAACGCAATGTACGCATAGATATTGTTGCGGCATTTTATGTGCTGGTTTTTTCAAAATTTTACGATTTTACACCTACTCAAAAGGTAGTGCTTGTGGTTATCTGTTTCAATGTTATTGCATTTGAACTTATGAATACAGCAGTAGAAAGAGCTGTGGACAAGCCCGATAAAGAACATTATATGCAGGCAGGACAGGCCAAGGATACAGCGGCAGGCGGGGTACTGCTTGCAGCAGTCGGTGCGGCAGCTGCAGGAATTATGCTGTTCTGGGATGTGGAAGTATTTAAACAGATAATAAACTTTTTTATTTCATCCCCATTTATGCTGGTCGGTCTGCTTTTTACATTTGTTATGTCATATTTATTTATAATTCACGACTATTCAGATAAAAAATAAAAGGAAAATTTATGGAACTTAATACAAAATCAATTTTTGTTGCTATGGTTGGCAAACCAAATGTTGGCAAATCTTCGCTTATGAACCTTATTCTTGGCGAAAAAATTGCCATAGTAACGCAAAAACCTCAGACAACACGCACAAGCATCACAGGCATTCTCACAAAAGGTGCAACACAGTTTGTATTTATGGATACACCTGGCATTCACACACCAAGAACAAAACTTGGCGAAAGAATGGTAAAGACAAGCCACAAAACAATTGCAGACGTTGACCTTGCTGTTATGATTTTTGAACCTTATGGTGATTTAAACGAGGCAGAACTCAGCCTTGTAGACAGCATAAAGAAAAACCGTATTCCAGCAATTGCAGTTATCAATAAAAAAGATACACTAAAAAAAGAAGCTGACCTTGCTGCACAGGCTGCAAAGCTTAAAGAAATAGGTGTTTTTGACAGGGTTGTTGCAACAAGTGCAAAGGATAATGATGGAGTTGAAGAACTGCTGGCACTTATCGACAGCTATGCAATGGAAGGTCCGCACTATTTTGAGGAAGATGCAATTACAAATATGCCTGAAAAGGTTATTGTAAGCGAAATTGTGCGTGAAAAGCTTTTGCTTAATCTTTTTGAAGAAATTCCGCACGGTACAAACGTTGAAGTGGAAAAATTCAAAGAACGCAAAAATAAGAATATGGTGGATATCAGTGTTGTTATCTACTGCGAACGCAAAAGCCACAAAGGTATGATTATAGGCAAGCAGGGCGCTATGCTTAAAAAAATCAGCAGCCAGGCAAGAATGGATATCGAACAATTCCTTGGTGCAAAGGTGTTTATGGAATGCTGGGTAAAGGTAAAAGAAGACTGGCGTGACAGCAACTATATCCTTAACGACTTTGGCTTTAAAGACGAATAATACCTTTTATTGCCACTGATAAGCAGCAAATCAACAGGTATAATAACCTTACAAAAAATTTGTGAGGTGATTTTATGCGTATAGATTATTGGAACAGATTTTTGCGAACAGGCAGTGTGGAGGATTATCTGCATTACCGCCAATGCTTGTCACAGGCAGGTCAGGAGATTATCAAAGAGGTAGCAGATGGCAAACCAACTACGAAAAGTGAACGGAGTAGTGTTGCGCGAGCTTCAAATGAAGGAGAGCGATAAGGTTATAACCGTTCTCACAAAAGAATTAGGTGTAATTTCAATATATGCTAAAGGAGCTATGAGACTTAAAAATAAGTTTCATAGCTCTACTGGCTTGTTTACATACAGCGAATTTGTCATTTTTGAGGGCAGAGGAGATAAAATGTATCAGCTTAACGAAGCTGTGGTAAAAAAGGTTTTTTACAATCTGTCCGACTCGGTGGAAAATATTGCCCTTGCAATGTATATGTCCGAACTTGTGTGCGAAGCTGTTGTACCTGACGAAGCTTCAAACGATATTTTAAGGCTGTTCCTAAACTGCCTGCACATGCTGTGCGAAGGCAAATGGTCGCTGCTTATGACCAAAGCAGCATTTGAAATGCGCCTTATGAGTGATATTGGTTTTAGGCCAAGCCTTGTGGGATGTAAGCGCTGCAATGAATATGAAAACGAGATGTTCTGGTTTGATGTTTTGGGCGGCTTTCTGATATGCCCAAAATGTAAACAGACTTATGACGATAACTGTTTTGCCTGCGACCCTCCGGTGATACTGGCTTTGAGATATCTTGCTTTGGCGGATTTAGAGCAGATGTTTACATTTAAACTTAAAGGTTTAAGCCTTGTCCGTTTAAGTCAGGTATGTGAAAGATATGTGCTTAACCACACAAAAGAAAACTATAAGACCTTGGATTTTTTAAAACCAATGACAGAAAATATAATACAGCAGGAAATTGCTAAATACGATAAAGGTAATTAAAAGTGAAAGAAAAAAGCTTAAATTCAATAGAATACAACGTTATAACACAGCAGTTGGCGCAGTTTTGTGTATTTGACGAAAACAAAGAAGCGGCTGTAAAGCTTATTCCATTTACAGACCATGAGGAAGTATACGGTAGCCTGCTTGCAACCGATACTGTTATGAGCTATATGCTCAAATACGGCAACCCAAGCCTTGACAGTGCAAACGGCTGTTACGGTGCGGTGCAGCATAGTGAAAAGGGTGCGATGCTTTCCTGTGCAGAGCTTTTAACAGTTGCAAGAATGTACCGCAACTTTGATCGTGTTAAAAAATGGTATCTGCAGTACGAGCGCAGCAGCGATATTATCGACTGGACGGTTATGTCTTTAACCGAAAATCCACAGCTGGAAAAAACTATCTTTGACAGTATTTTGTCGGATAATCAGGTTGCAGACAACGCATCTGACGCACTTTATGATATAAGAAGAAAAATCAAAAGAGCAGAAAGTGCAGTAAGAGAAAGGCTGGACAGTATTATACGCAGTTCCACCTATCAGAAATATCTTCAGGAAGCGGTTGTTACAATCCGTAACAACAAATTTGTTGTGCCTGTAAAGGCAGAGTATAAAGGCGAGGTGCCTGGTACGGTTCACGACGTTTCTTCTTCTGGTTCAACATATTTTATTGAACCTATTGCAGTTGCTGATTTAAACAATAAAATTATGCAGCTGTTTAATGAAGAGCAGGACGAAATTAATAAAATTCTTACAAAGCTTTCGGGCATGGTGGCACAGGGCAGCGGTCTTTTCTTTGACAGTTACGCCAAAATGCTGGAAATCGACATGATTGTTGCCAAGGCAAAACTGGCAATTGGCATGAACGCAATTATGCCAAAAGTTAATCCAACTTTGCAGTTCAGCCTTAAAAAAGCACGCCACCCGCTTATCGACAAAGCAAAGGTTGTGCCTACAGATATAGAACTGGGCTTTGAGTATGATTCCATGATTATCACTGGTCCTAACACAGGCGGTAAAACTGTATCTCTCAAAACAGCAGGTCTGCTTTGTGCAATGGCCTGCACAGGTATGCTTATCCCTGCACACGAAAGCAGTTCGGTTTGTGTGTTTGAAAATATTCTTGTGGATATCGGTGACGAACAGAGCATAGAGCAAAGCTTGTCCACATTCTCTGGCCATATAAAAAATATAGGCCAGATATTGAAATTGGCCAACGAAAAAAGTCTTGTGCTTATGGACGAACTTGGTGCAGGGACAGACCCTGCCGAAGGTGCAGCACTTGCACTCAGTATTATCGAAAAACTTCGCAGCAAGGGCAGCAAGGTTATGGCAACAACCCACTACGGTGAACTTAAGGTTTATGCCCTTGAAACCCAAGGAGTACAGAATGCCAGCTGTGAATTTGACACAAATACGCTTATGCCAACCTATAAAATTATTATGGGTGTACCTGGCAAATCCAATGCATTTTATATTTCCAAACGTCTTGGTATAGGTGAAGATATTATCGAAAACGCAAAACGTCATCTTTCTGAAGATGAAAAACGCCTTGACAGTGTGCTTGCACAGCTTGAAGATTTGAAAAAACAGCTTAAAGCCGGTCAGGACGAAATTGAAATGCTTAAAGACTATGCGGGCACAAAGATGCGTCAGGCAGAAGAAAAGAGCGCACAGATTTTAAAACAGGCGCAGCAACAGGCGGATGCAATAACAGCAAAAGCTAAAAATGAAGCACAGAAAGTTCAGGACGAAGCATACCGTTTAAGCGATGAACTTAAAGTATTGCAGAAGCAGGAGAATATATCTGCACAGCAGCGCCTGCAGAAAGCAAGAGAAATTGCTCGTAAAGATACAGCAAAGCTTATTTCTGCTGTGGATAAACCTGAAGAAGAAACAATTGCGCTGCCAAAAGTTGAAACAGTTAAAAAAGGCGATAAGGTTGTTATCGGCTCTCTCAACAAGCAGGCAGTTGTTCAGGGACCTGCAAACAAAGACGGTATGGTTGATGTTGTTGCGGGTATAATCAAAACTAAGGTTCATATTTCTGACCTGTATCAGGATATTGCGCCTGCTAAAAAGCCTAAAAACCAGGGTGGTGTGCGCAATGTGCGCCAGGGCACAAAAAACAACACTGCAAGCGCGGCTTCACGCAGTGCAAGTATGGAAATCAATGTTATCGGTCTTACAGTTGACGAAGCAATTCTTGAAGTTGACCGTTTTCTTGACAACTGTTTTATGAACCGTCAGCATACAGTATATATCATTCACGGCAAAGGCACAGGTGCGTTGCGCAATGGCATACATTCTTTCCTTAAAAAACACAAACATGTAAGTTACTATCGTCTTGGTGTTTACGGCGAAGGTGAAGCTGGCGTAACAGTGGTAGAACTTAAATAACAGAAATTCGGAGGCAAAAATTTGAAACAGGATTTTCTCACAGGCAGTCCGGGCAGGACAGTGCTGATTTTTGCAATACCAATGCTTATAGGCAATATATTTCAGCAGTTGTACAGTACAGTAGATACCATTATAGTTGGTAATTTTGTAGGTAAAAATGCTGTTGCTGCAGTTGGTGGTTCATTCAGCATTCAGTTCCTTGTTTTATCACTGGCAGTGGGTTTTACAACAGGCATGAGTGTTGTTATATCACAGCTGTATGGGGCAAAGGAATACAACAGGCTAAAAAAAGCTTTTTCCACAAGTGCAATCTTCTCAGTTGGCCTTTCTGTAGTATTAGGTGTTTTAGGTATTCTGGTTATAAATCCGCTGCTTACATATATGCTGCAGACACCTGCAGAAATATATAAGGATTCCTACACATATTTATTTATCACCTTTGTAGGTTATCCGTTTACGGTTATATACAATATGTATGCAGCAGTATTGCGTGCAGTTGGCGACAGTAAAACCCCATTGTATTTTCTTATACTTTCAGCTGTTACAAATATTGTTCTTGACCTTTTATTTGTTGTCCAGTTTGATATGGGCGTTGCTGGTGTTGCAATTGCAACAATGATTGCACAGGCTTTAAGCTGCGTATGCTGTCATATATATGTTGGCAAAAAATATGAGATTTTCAAACTTACCAGAGATACAGTTATTTTTGATGTGGATTTGCTTAAAGGTATTATAAAATATGGTGTACCGTCAGCAATCCAGCAGTCCGTATTGTCTCTTAACTTTATGGTGGTACAGCGTTTTGTAAATTTCTTTGGCGCAGATATGACTGCCGCATTCAGTGTTGTAAATAAGATTGAAAATTTTGTTACAATGCCGCAGATGAATCTTGCAATGGCGCTTTCCATGTTTGCAGGGCAAAATATCGGCGCAGGTGAAGAAAATAGAGCAAAGCAGGGTGTTACGGATGTGCTTAAAATGCAGGCAGCATTTTGGCTGGTTATCCTTTTTGTTCTGCCAATGGTTGCAGGTACTCTTATCAGGCTGTTTGGTATGGGCGATGATGCCCATGTTATGGCAATAGGGGTGGAAGCAATCAGGCTCTGCTCCAAACTTTATATTCTGTTTGGTGTTATGCAGACTTTATCCAACTTCCTGCGTGGTGTTGGAGATGCAAAATTCTCTATGCTTACCACTATATGCATGATTTTTATCCGCCTGCCAATTACTTATATACTTGTGCATATAGTTCAGTATGGCGAAATGTCTATCTGGCTTGGCATGGGTATGGGTTGGCTTACAGTTATGACTATGAATATGGTCAGATACATTAAAGGCGGTTGGCGCGGTAAAGCATTTGTGCAGGCAAAAAAAGATAATTAGGAGATGCAGATATGAACATTGAATATCAGCAGCTAAAAGAATATTTAAAAAAAGCTGAATTGGGCAGTTTTCTTATAGTTCCGTTAAAATACAGCAATGATAATTTTTCTGCTGACTGGCTTGAAAACAATTCAGAACGTATACCTTTTACAACAACAGATATCAACGAATCTGTAAAGCAGACTATAAATGCAGAAAATACTGCAAATGTAGTTATACATTACAAATTAAACAAAAATATTCTTTATAAAAACATATTTGGAAAGCACAAGACGGCAGATGAAAAACTGGTATTATGGGTATCTGAAAATGATAAAAACGAAAAATCTGATAGCGAGCCGATAGAAATAACAGACCTTGATATTTATATTTTTCACACACAGGTTGCGTTTTTAAGTGTTGGTATAAGGTATAATAAAATGAATGTGCTCAACACAATATGCAATCTGGGATACGCAAAAAGGATATCATCATATTACTGTGAAAAGGAAGATGGTGAAATTTGCAGATTTGACCTTGAAAAAGAAATAAAGGATATCTGCTCTTTTGCGGGGCTGCAAATTTTTCTTGAAAGCGATTGTTCTATATTTTTAGATTCGTATATTTTTACGGTTGCTATGATTGAAAAACGTTTTAAAAATCTTGAAACAATTCGGCAGGCAACCTTTAACCTGCATCTTATGCAGGAGTTGGAGAATCCTGTAGAAGACGAATCGGAAGAAGATATAAATTATGTGTATGCAGTAAAGGCCCAAAGCCTTGGTTCATACAGATGGGGATGTTGTGTTACAAGCCAGACAATGTCGTACATAGTGGCAGACAGCGATATGAATATTACAGCAGAAATGGCTGAGCAGCTGGAAAGCAATGTAACGGTAATTCTGCTTGCACTTTATCAGAAGTACACCTGCTTAAGATTTCGCGAATTGCTTGCAATAACCGATAAAAGAAAAATAGACCGCCTTAAAATGCTTAAAAGACAGATGCTGGAATTTAAAGCTTATGGCACAATAACTCCTGCAAATCTTTCGCGTTGGCATAATGTAAAACAGATATATAAGCATATTCTTGAAACCAACGAGATTAATCAGGCTGTGGAAAATATAGGCATTACACTGGATATTCTGGCAGAGCACCAGAAAGAGCTGGAAAATGACAGAAGCAGCAAAATAATGGGACTGATAACACTGTTTGGTGTTGTATCCATTCCTGCGTCGGTGTTAAGTATAATAGATTATCTGGCAGGGGGCAGCCTTGTAAGTGTTTATGCCGCAATAATAACCATTTTATCAATGGGTATAATTATTGTTCTTATGCTTTTGCAAAATAAAAAAGAATAATCAAAACTTAAATAACAAAAACAGTGGGCTATCTAACAGGATAACCCACTGCTTTTTTGTTAATCTTTAATTCTCGTCAAAAACTACATCTTCAAAATCCAGTTCTTCAAAGTTGCCCATTGCAGTAAATTCTGCAATTTCTTCTTCACTGTAGATAAACGGTACCATAGTATACTGGCCGTCAACTATAAATACCTGGCATCTGTCGTTCATAGTAAGATAATAAGTGTCGCGGAAAATTCTTTCTTCAAATACATAAAGAAGATTATTATATTCGCCAGCTTCAAACAGGTTTTCTTCATTTTCTGCAATAGCATATCGCTCGTGATAGTTAAATCTTGCACAGAAGCAGCTGTTTATGTGTTTGTTATATGTGCCGCACATAGAAGCAAGGTCAATCATACCATTGCCAAAAAGTGGGGCGTGCACATCTCCAACTTCCATAACTCCGTCAACCTTCTGTACAGCGTCTTCCCAGAAAGGATGCTGTGCCTCCATAGCTCTGTACTGACGGTTTTCAGTGGAAAAATTATAGAAATAATCGTGTTTTTCTTTAAGGACACCGCTCAAATCGTAAATCTGCAAAAGCATAAGAGGAACTATAACTGCGCAGGCGATTTTTGGATTTTTAACCGCTATATATATTCCGTAAAGAGCAAGTAAAAATACAAGATAGAACAGCATCCATCCAAAACGGCCTGTTGCACGGAACATACCAAATAAAAGCTGAAGCTTTTCGCTGTAAGGTATTGCTAAAAGCAATTGGCCATCCCAATAGACTGCGTTGCTGAAAGCAAAGACAGTAAGACAGGCAGTTGAAAAGATAATGCCAAAATGATTAATAAAAGATTTGGCAGCAGTTTTAAACTGGGTGATAATTACAGCAGAAAGGCTTAGTGCAGCCGCAGCTATAACACCAACCCCCAGATAGTTAAAGCCCTCATTCTGTCCGCCAAAATAAGCTCGGTCAGAAATAAGCTGTGACCAGTTGTTTGCACCTTCAAAATGTGGGCTGACAGGGTTTATATAACTGTTAAGGTTCATACTGAAATAACCATAGCCAACAGCACCAAGTACCTCACCACTTGTAAAGGCACCAATGCAGTAACCAACGCCTAAAGTTATAACAATGCTAAAAATAATGTTAAACCAAGGCTTCCACCAATTTCTGCCGATAATAAAATCTTCCACTGCAAATGCAAACATAATTGCAAAGGTAAATGGCAAAAAATATGGATGAATGGTAATTGCCAAAGCATTTATAATGTAAAACGGAATGTAGCTCCACTTTGTTTTTCTGCGGTTTTTAAAATAGTAGTAAAGGGCAGAAAGAATAAGAAAATGCGCTGCAAGTGCACAGTGACGGAAAGAGCGTTCAATCAAAACAGGGGAAAGGCTGAACAGCAATGCGCCAATAGAACAGTAAACTTTACATTCGGCAAACAAAGATGTAAGCAAGGCCCCAAAAACACCCTGCAAAACAAAACAAAGCATAACAAATATGCCGAAATATTGAAAAGTCTGTGGTAAAATGCCGCTTATAGCTTTAAAAAATATGGCAAACAACGGTATAGAGTCGGTATAGGAAACACTGTTGCCGTACGGATATTCAATATGAGAACCAACACCCAAAGGAAAAGACCATGGGCTGTTGCGGAACAATTTCCAGCCTGCATAGTGCTGGGCAACATCCTTTTCCAGATAACCGCTCAACACAAAAGTATCATTTGTAGGATTAAGCGGTGCCAATCCGTAAATTGCAAGAAATACAATCAGACCAATCAAGCCGCCCAGAACAGCAGTTATAAGCTTGTCATTGTTTTTTATATTGTTAAGGTTAATATCGTCCACAACCTTTCTTGTATATAATTATAAAAATTATATCATAAACAGTATATTAAAACAAGAAAAGTGTTGCTTTATCGGTTTTGTTTTGTTAAGGCAATAACACTTTTACTATTGTTGAATTTTGTACTGCATTTTGATATTATATTAAAAAAATAATCTGAAATTAAGGTGATAAAATGAATGTAAAGTTAATTAAGCTGACAAAAGAATATTACAGTCAATTATCAGAAATGATTGACGAATGGAAATTGGATCAGGAAATTAATCATACAAATCATGCACCTTGGGCGATATTCAAAAACGATTATCATGACTTTGAATATTATTTGGATAATCTGGAAATTAATGAACCCAAAGACGGCAAAGTACCCGATTCGGTGTTTTTCTTATTGGATGTTGAACGAAATGTTTTGCTGGGAGCTGTAAACATCCGACATTACTTAAATGATTTTCTGTTGCAGTACGGAGGACATATCGGAGACGGAATCAGACCTTCTGAAAGAGGGAAAGGGTATGCCACTGAAATGATACGTTTGGCTTTGCAGGAATGCACAAAACTTGGGATAGACAGAGTTTTGATGGTCTGTGATAAATCTAACATTGCATCTGCCAGAACTATTATAAAAAACGGTGGGATACTGGAAAATGAATATGCTGACGAAAAGGGGCAAATTCAACAGAGATATTGGATTGAAATAGTTTAGCTGGTATTACAATCAATGTTTTACCGAGAATATCCATAAATTCGGGTGGTATTACAATGAAAGAAAAATTGCCAAAAATACTTAATATACTTTCTTTTGCTATGCTTGTTGTATGTTTGGTTAAAATAACATGGATGGAAAATGATATACAAAATCTGCGCAATACTGTAAATAACAACCACAGCATGCTGCAGAACAGTATTGCCAATATAAGCAGCGATGTACGATATGAATTGGAGCAGGCAAATAACCTTCTTAGTGACAGCGGGTGGGATATAGGCAATCTTAACGTAGAAGATAAAACCGCAACCATAAATTGTTATGTGGTGCCAAAGGAGTATAACCCACAAAAGACTGCTGCTATATTGATTTGCAATGAAAAAGAGTTTCCTATGATACTGGAAAATGGCAGATATACAGCAGAAATCATTATACCTGTTTTCGAGCAGAGTGTAATAAATAATGTTCAGTTTTCAGAAGAAGGCACAATCCGCACTCAGCAGCTTAACTGGGGAATAAATCCAAGATACGATATGGTGCCTGCAGCTTATATAAACTATTCTGGTGAACGCCGACAAAACTATAAAGGCGAAAGCATTACAAGAAGTTACAGCGGTTGGATTGAGATTGATTTTGAACACAAAGGATTTACAAAAATAAATAACGATGCAGAAGTTGTATATCTTATAAACGGCAAAGAAGAGTGGAGATATAGCCCTATCCTTGAAGAACAGTACAGCGATGAATACATCTCTCATTGTATAGCAGAAATCAAGCAGAGCTTTGAAATAAAAAGAGGCGATACCATTGAAATGTATGTACAGTTTACCGACAGTAACGGCTGGAAATATCTCTGTGTACTTGAGGATACAACTATAGGAGAAAAGGGCAATCCTATACATAACCGTGAACATTATCAGTCCGAAGCAGATATTTATGATGCAGACGGAAATCTGATTTTTCAGCCATATAAGTATTAGCTGATAATTTATCGGTTACAAACAATTAAAAAGCACAGACATCTGTAAATACAGCATTGTCTGTGCTTTTGCGTTTAATATATTAGATTTGTATTATTCAGTTCTGTCATCTATGCCGTTGCCGTCAAAGTCGGGCACAAGGGAAGGACCAAAGGAATCTGCACCGTTATTATCCATATCAAACATTGGCGCAGGGCCTCCGCCCATAAGTTCGGATGTGCGCACACCATTTTCTCTGCGTGCAACCTCAACAGACTGAGAAAGAACGTCCTTTACTTTTTTTGCGTTTTTGATGTGGTCAAGGTGTATTTCAGGTACAGAAGCATCATTGGAAACTATCCTCAAAGTGCCTGTACCGCCAATGCGCTCAATCAGTGACTGTGTATATGTAACATCTTTAACACGGTAAAGGCGTATTTCTTCTTCTTTTTTGTTCAGGAACCCTGTAGAAATAACAAGGCGGGAAGGGGTTAATTCGTATTTTGTAAAGGTCCATGGCAATGCAAAAATGGTAATGCGTTTGCGGTCCATCCATATAATTGGTTCTTCTTCCATAGCAACACGTATATCACCGCATTTAATTTTTTTATCTTCCATAAACAAACCTCCTTTTAATACAAAAACATTGTCTGCAATCTATATGTACTTAATCTGATTTAATTATAATAAAAACGGTTTAAAATAGCAAATATATAATATGGTTTTTCATACTAATTACACAAATAAAATAATTGACTTAATGTGTGAAAATATATATAATTAAATGTACTGTTTATTTTAATATGGAGGAAAATATGAAAAGAAGAGGCAAATCTATATTTTTTATAGTTGCTGCTCTTATCTTCGCTTTGACATATACAGCATTCTTCGGAATCAAGCAGGTATATGGCGACACAGAAACCGTATGGTTTAAAGGCGCAAGCGATATAAGATTTGGTATTGACATCAAAGGCGGTGTAGATGCTACATTTATGCCTGCAGACGGTCAGGATGCTACAGATGAAGAACTGGATGCAGCCGAATCCGTTATCAAACTTCGTCTTGTTGGTCTTAATATCACAGACTACGAAGTTTATACAGACTACAACAAAGACAGAATTATCGTTCGTTTCCCTTGGAAAGAAGGCGAAAAAGACTTTAATCCTGAACACGCAATCAACGAAATCGGTGCTTCTGCAGTACTCACATTCCGTGAAGGCTATGGTGACGGACTGCCAGTGGATGAAACTGCCGACACAATTGTTCTTGTAGGTGAAGATGTTAAAAGAGCATCTGCAGGTGCACAGCAGGATTCTGTAACAGGTCAGGTTGAATATGTTGTTCAGCTTGAGCTCACAACGGAAGGTGCAACAAAATTTGCAGCTTCCACCACAGAACTTGCACAGACAAAAGAAGTGATTTCTATCTGGATGGACGAAGAATGTATCTCCGCCCCAACAGTTCAGACAGCTATTACAGACGGTAACGCAATTATCACAGGCAGCTTTGATGCAGAAAGTGCAGCAGACCTTGCAAACAAAATCAATGCAGGTTCTTTGCCATTTGACCTTTCCGCAGAAAGCTTTTCCACAATCAGTCCAACACTCGGCGCATCCAGCCTTGATGTAATGGTAAAAGCGGGTATAATTGCATTCCTTTTGGTTGCTGCATATATCATTGCTCTTTATAAACTTCCAGGTGTTATTGCAACAATTGCTCTGCTTGGTCAGGTTGCAACAACATTGGCTTGCGTTTCCGGTTTCTTCCCAGATGTTAACAGCTTTACACTTACACTGCCTGGTATTGCAGGTATTATCCTTGCAATGGGTATGGGTGTTGACGCAAACGTTATCACATTTGAAAGAATTAAAGAAGAACTCCGCGATGGCAACGGCCTTGACGAGGCACTCACAAACGGCTTCAAACGCGGTCTTGCTCCAATCATCGACGGTAACATCACAGTTGTTATTGTAGCAGCTGTGCTCATCGGTGCATTTGGCCCAACAGACGGTATATTTGCAAAAATCTTTACACCAATCTTCTTTGCATTTGGTCCAGCAACAGCAGGTGCTATCTACTCTTTCGGTTATACACTGCTTATCGGTGTTATCATGAACTTTGTATACGGCATCGTTGCAACAAGACTTATGCTCAGAAGTGTTTCCAAAATGAACATGTTCCGCAACCCTGCTTTGTATGGTGCTAAAAAATCCTACAAGGCAAAGAAAATGTTCAACTTTATCGGTAACAGCAAAAAATTCTACATTGGTTCTGTTGCACTTATTGCAGTTATCTTTATCTACAGCGCAATCGCAGGCGTTTCTATGGACATTCAGTTCAAAGGCGGTGCATTGCTGACATACGGATACGAAAACGAAATTTCTGTATCTGATATTGAAAATGATTTTAAATCAATCCTTGGTGATGAGCTTACTGTTCAGCAGGGTACAAATATGGCAACAGGCAAAGACACACTTACTGTATCAATGCCTGGCGAACAGACAGTTACAACCGATGAGCTTGCAGAAATTGATGCAATGCTCAGCGAAAAATATACTTCCAACAACGTTGAACAGCTGGAGGTAAGCAACGTAAACCCAACAATTGGTAAAGAATTCTTTGCCAAGAGTTTGGTAGGTCTTGTTGCAGCATGCGTGCTTATTCTTATCTATGTTGCAATCCGTTTCAGAAGAATCGGCGGTCTTGCAGCAGGCTCCACAGCTATCGTTGCACTTATTCACGACCTTATCATTATCTTTGGTGTATTTGCAATCTGCCGCTTTACAATTAACGGCAACTTTATTGCAGCATTGCTTACAATTCTTGGCTACTCTGTAAACGATACAGTTGTTATCTACGACCGTGTAAGAGAAAACAAAGCCATGCACCCATCCATGAGACATGACCAGCTGGTTAACCTCAGTATCAACCAGTCTCTTGTACGTTCAATCAACACAACAATTTCCACACTCATTGCTCTTGGCACTGTTTGTGTAGTTGCATTTGTTGCTGGCCTTACAAGCATTGTTACATTTGCATTCCCACTTGCATTGGGCATGGTTTCTGGTGTTTACTCTACAATCTGCATTGCAGGTCCACTTTGGGTAGACTACGAAAAGAGAAAAGCTTCCAAAGTAAAAGCAGAAGAATAAAAAAAGAAATGGAAATCTCATCTTGAGGTTTCCATTTTTTAAAATAAAGTATATTATAATAACAGTAAAGAGGTGATATCTTTGAAAATCGGTATTTCTACAGGCTGCTTTTTTCCGCAGGAAACTTTGCAGGCACTGGAAAGGGCGGGCAAACTGGGTGTAAAATATCTGGAAATATTTTTCAATACCCACAGCGAATTAAAGGAAGAATATCTTTTAAAAATTAAAGAGATTACTCAAAAATACGGTATGCAGGTTGTTTCGATACACCCATATACATCTGCCATAGAAAGCTTTATGTTTTTTTCGAAATTTGATTACAAGCTTAATGACAGTGTTGAATTGTACGAAGCTTATTTTAAAGCCTGCAATATTCTTGGCTGTAAATATGTTGTTATGCACGGATGTCTGCTGGCCTATGATTTTATGGATATGAAAACATACTGTAACAACGTTAATAAGCTTTCCCGAAGAGCCAGAGAATATGGCGTATATATTTCTCAGGAAAATGTATATAACTTTAAATGCGGATATATAAAAAATATAGAAGAATTTTTAAAATATGCTGATAAAGATATAAAATTTACCTTTGATATCAAGCAGGCAGTAAAAGCAAGACAAAGCATATATAAAATTCTGGACCTTACAAAAGACCGAATAAGCCATGTACACATTAGCGATTATACAGGCAGAAAACACAGCCTTGTTCCTTTTGACGGAAACTTTAATTTTGACAGATTTTTCAGATATATAAACAATAATACAACAGCAGAGGCTGCCTTGGTGGAACTTTATTCACCAGTTATAAAAGATGATATACAGATTGCAAATGCGTTGCAGAAACTGAAAAAATATGAGTAAAATACTTGAATAAAAGGTACAAAAATTATATACTAAAACATATATTTAACAAATTGCGGGGGTTCAGTTATGAAATGTCCATTTTGCGGAAATACAGACAGCAAGGTTATAGATTCCAGACCAACAGAAGATAATCAGAGAATACGTCGCCGCAGAGAATGTATGTCCTGTCAAAAACGTTTTACAACATTTGAAATTGTAGAACTTACGCCTATTATGGTTATAAAAAAAGATGGTTCTATACAGGCATTTAACCGTGATAAAATCTTGTCAGGCATGATTAAATCCTGCGAAAAACGCCCTGTATCCACACAGGATCTGGAAAAAGCGGCAGATAATATTGAATACAAACTTGTAAACAGTCTTAAAACAGAAGTTTCTTCTATAGAAATCGGAGAAATGGTTATGGAAGAACTTAAAAAACTGGATGAAGTTGCATATGTTCGCTTTGCATCGGTATACCGCCAGTTCAGTGACATAAACACATTCTTTGAAGAATTAAGCGAACTGCTTAAAAAGAAAACAGATAATTAATTATATAAAATGATAAAGGGACCATAGCGGTCCCTTTTTGTTTTATATAATACATCTGTTTTGATACATTATGTCATCAAGTAAAGATTTAAGCAGTTCAGTATACTGTGCGATATCCTGAGTGTTGCTGTAATCAACAGCATTTTCTAATTTTACAATCAAATCTTCCAGTTCGTCAGTAAACTCATTGTTCAGTATAAAACGCAGAACATTTTTTTTGCTTTCATATATGTTTTCAATATTTTCACAGTCACTTGCAGTCGGCAAATTTCCATTGAAAATAAGTCTGCTTTCAATTTCTGTTTTAACGCTGCCTATATAAAACAAAGTAGAATAACTGTATGCAATTACAAGTACAAGACATATGGCCGAAATTACAGTATGTTTCATTAATTGTACTCCTTTAAAGTAATGTTGTATTTACCTGCACCGTCCATGGTCATAAGCAGAATTTTATCTTTTGTTACGTTATTTTTATATAATATACTGTTCAGCTTTTCCTGACTGCAGTTTACAGTTTGCATATTATCGGATTTTAATCTGCAGTCGATAATAACAGGCAAGGCTGGAATAGTATCTTTTTCAATATTGCTTTTGGCATTTGGGTCTTTGTAAATGCTTACAGACCCTGTTGTTTCCACAATAGCCAGACATGCTTCCTCAATATAAAAAATGTCCTTGCCGCGCAAAGCCTCCAGTATATCTTCAACAGAAAATCTCAAATCCTGCATGGTTTTTTGATTGATAATACCATTTTGCACAAGTATTTTGGATTTCCCTTGAGCAATCACGGCAAACTTTTCGTTTTTTCGTACAAGTACAGCAGTAAAAACCTGCAGTCCCATTATAATTATTATTGCTGATACAGAATGTGCTATGGGCAGGTGAGGTTCTTCTATAATTACAGATGTCAGATTGGAGATAAGTATTGTTGAAACCAAATCGCTGGGCTGAAATTCTCCAAGATTTTTTTTGCCCATTATTCTCATTACAAAGATAATAAGAATATACATAATTATAGTTCTGGATATAATAGAAAACATAAAATCACCTCGGTAATATTATTGCAGCAATGGTTAAAAATAATCACAGCGATAATAATATTACTGAGGTGATTTTATATTGGAAAAACACTTGTACAAGGAAATGGACAGAAACATTGCTGAAATTAAAGGCTTTTTTGATAAATCAGTAGATTATTTTGAAAAAGAGATTTCACTTTTAGGGCACAGAGCTGTGCTTGTTATGTGTGAAGACTTAACTAACATAACAAACCTGTGGCAGGTAAACCTGCGGCCGCTGAATAATATGAAAGCAGATTTTACTGCAGATGAAATATACGACTATATATCAAAACAGACAACAATACCATTTAACAGCAGCCCTGCCGAAACTTTTGATAAAGTGCTGTTTTTCCTTACGGCTGGTTTCAGCATAATTATCATAGATGGTGTAGATAAAGCTCTTGTGGCAGCAACACAGGGATACCCTGCACGCAGTATATCAGCGCCAGAATCAGAGGGAAGTTTAAGAGGAACAAGAGAAAGCTTTTGTGACACAGGCCGAAAAAATATGGCACTTATACGTCGCCGTATACGCAGCAAAGGTCTTGTTATAGAGACAATGCAGATTGGAAAAGCAACCAAAACAGAAGTATCTATATACTATCACAAAGATTATTACAACAAAAAAGTTTTAGAAAAAGTAAAAAACAGACTTAATGGCATTGACATACCAACAATCACAGAAACAGGGATGCTTACTCCATTTGTGGATACAACAAAAGGTTCGCTTTTCAGTGCTGTGGCATATACAGAAAAGCCAGATATTTTTTCTGCAAAATTGTGCGAGGGAAAAATAGGTATTATTGCGGACGGCTGTCCGTTTGCAATTATTTATCCGTTTTTATTTACAGAGCATTTTTATACAAGTGATGATTATTCTCAAAGACCATATTTTGTTTCCTTTTTAAAATCAATAAGGTATGCAGCATTTCTTATATCAATTATGCTGCCGGGATTATATATAGCACTTGCTGATTTTGCCCCGGAAAACTTACCGCAGAAGCTTATATTTTTTATATATTCGTCAAAACATTCAACACCGCTGCCACTGTTTGCAGAAGCCATTATTATTGTCGTTACCCTGGAAATAATAAAAGAGGCAGGACTGCGTCTGCCAAAAGCAATTGGCCATACGGTGTCCTTTGTTGCGGCACTGATTATAGGGGATTCGGCAGTCAATGCTGGGCTTATAGGTGCGGCCGTTTTAATAGTGTGCGCTGTAAGTACGATAATGTCTTTTGTAATACCGTCTTTTTACGAAGCGGTTATTACATTAAGAATTATATTTTTGCTTGCATCGGGCATTTTTGGTGCAGTTGGCTTTTCTTTTGGATGTGTGTTTTTAATGCTTAACATTGTTAAAGTGAATGCCGAAGTAAATTCATATATACCATCAGATATATTGAATAACAAAAAACAAATAACAGATATTATATTTAAATCAAGCTGGAGAACAATTAATAAAAGAGAGAAAACAGATGAC
>SVMV01000003.1:0-34804 GCA_015067245.1 Oscillospiraceae bacterium
TTTTTTGATAATTTCAATAATTTTTTCCATTGCAGGCAGGCAGTTTTTATTTTTACTTGCCTTTATGAATATTTTCATATTAATCTCCCAAAGTCTGCTTTGCCTGATTTACAATCAAATCAACCTCTGCTTCAGTAATAAGATTATCTGCTTCGTTTTTAGTAATTACAATCAAAAATTCAATATTGCCTTCAGGCCCTTTGATTGGCGAAAAAGTAAGTTCCTTTACAAAGAAACCATTTTGATGTGCATACTCCATAACATTGATAATTACTTCTTTATGCACGGCACTGTCACGCACAACACCTTTTTTGCCAACTTTTTCTTTGCCTGCTTCAAACTGAGGTTTTACCAGGCATGCACCAACAACATCTTCGGTTGAAATTGCAAAAGCTACAGGGAAAATATGTTTTAAGGATATAAATGAAACATCAACACTGAAAAAGTTAATCTTTTCGTCCAAATCTTCTTCTGTAACATTGCGGATATTTGTTTTTTCAAAGTTTACAACACGTTCGTCTGTGCGCAATTTCCATGCAAGCTGGCCATAGCCAACATCAACGGAGTAAACTTTTTTTGCGCCATTCTGCAGCATACAATCGGTAAAACCGCCTGTGGAAGCACCGATATCCATACAGATTTTATCCTTAAGGTCAAGATTGTAAAGTTCAATAGCTTTTTCAAGCTTATAGCCGCCGCGGCTAACATATTTAAGGTCTTTTCCGCGAACTTCAACTTTATCTGTATCTTTAACCATATAGCCAGCTTTATCCACCTTCTGGTTGTTTACAAAAACAATGCCAGCCATAATAAGCGCCTGTGCCCGCTGACGGGATTCGGTATATCCTTCTTCAAATACGTATTGGTCTAATCTAATTTTCATAGTTTTCCTTTATTTTTTCTACAATGCTTTCGGCGTCCAGCTTGCATTTTTTCTGCAGCTGCGGCACATTTGCGTGATAAACTGTGTAGTTGTTTACACAGGTATATTTATAATTGTTTTTAAAGCCGTTATCCATAAGGGCAAGACCAAGTTTTGCACTTATGCTGCCGTTTTTTACATGCTCTTCAAAACTGTAGATGTTTTTGTATTCCACAAGCATGTCCACCATTTCAGGCAGAATCGGATTTACAAGATTAAGCTTGAGGATAGAAACATCAGTTCCCTGTTCTTCAAGAATTTTTTTTGCCTTAAGTGCTTCCACAAACTGTCTGCCATAGCAAACAATAATATGTTCTTTGCTTTCGCCTATCACATCATAAAAATTCTGTGTGCATTTATAATCGGCAATATACGAATCCTGACCACCGCGTGGGTAACGAATAACTTTTGGGCCTTTTACATCATTAATAAGGTACTCCTGCCAGTATTTAAGTTCATCATAATTTGACGGGCAGGCAATTGGTACATGGTCATAGTTTGCAAATATGCTTATATCATGAATTCCCTGATGTGTTTCACCGTCACCAGGAACAAGCCCTGCACGGTCAATCGCAAACATAACATTAAGATTGAGCAACGATGTATCGTGTATATACTGGTCCATTGCACGCTGCATAAATGTGGAATAAACACAAACAACAGGCATCATACCGCCTTTTGCCATTGCAGATGCAAATGTAACAGCGTGCTCTTCTGCCATGCCAACATCAAAAAATCTGTCTTTATGTTCTTTATAAAAGAACTGAAGACCTGTTCCGTATTTCATTGCCGCTGTTATGGCACAAAGTTTTCTGTTGCTGTATGCCATATCTGCAAGATTACGTCCAAAAGCTGTGGAGAAAGAATCGCTTGGTGCTACATCAGGGTCTGCAACTTTTTCAGCATTAAAGCTGCCTACACCGTGGAACGCACCAGGGTTTTCTTCGGCAGGTGTATAGCCTTTCCCCTTTACAGTCATCATGTGGATAAATACAGGGCCGTCTGCGTGTTTTGCCGCTCTTAAGGCATCACACATTTTAAATACATTGTTGCCGTCTTCTACTTTGTGGTAGATAAAGCCCAGTTCTTCAAACATTGTGCTGTTGTACATACTTCTTCTGATTGCAGATTTGGAAGAAGATATTGCATTGCTGATTGGCTTGCCAACGTACGGCACTTTGTCCAGCATACCTGTAACATTCTTTTTTGCATTGAGATATTCTTCTTTTGTGCGGAGCTTTGACAGATAATTGGACATTGAACCAACATTTTTGGAAATGGACATTTTGTTATCATTGAGAATAACAATAAGGTTATCCAGATTTTCTTTTACATTGTTCATCCCTTCATAAACCATACCGCCTGTAAAAGCACCGTCGCCAACCATAGCAATAACTGTACCAGGTTCACCTTTAAGCTTTTTGGCTGTTGCAAGGCCTATTGCCACCGAGATTGATGCGCTTCCATGACCAGAAATAAACGCATCATGCATACTTTCATTAGGTGACGGAAAGCCTGACAATCCGTCCTGCTTTCTTAATCCTGCAAAGTCATTTTTTCGGCCTGTATAAATTTTATGTGTATAGCACTGATGTCCAACATCAAAAACAAATTCATTAAGAGGTGTTACAAAGTTATAGTGCATTGCAGTTATAGCTTCTACCGTACCAAGATTTGCAGAAAGATGACCACCTGTTTTTGATACGTTTTCAATCAGAAAATGTCTTACTTCTTCACAGAGCTGCGGAAGCTGTTCAATATTCAAATCTGCAACATCTTCGCTTCTGTTTATAGTATTTAACAATTTATATTCCATAACTATTTCCTTATACTAATAATGATATTACAACGCCAACAATAATACCGCCGATAACTTCCAGCGGAGTGTGTCCCAGCATTTCTTTAAGTTCTTTAAAATGCGGTATTCTTTCCTGGTCAAAATTAACAGTGTCAAGCCATTCGTCAACCAGTCTGTTGATAACCTTTGCCTGCTCACCTGCTGCACGTCTTACCCCCATTGCATCGTACATAACAATAGCTGCCAAAGCTGCTGCAATTGCAAACATAGGCGAATCTGTACCACACTGTTTTGCTGTTGCAATTGCCATTGATATAACCAGCGCTGTGTGTGAGCTTGGCATACCGCCAGCGCCTACAAGGCGTTCGGCCTTAAACTGCTTTGTCAGTACCATATTTATTATTGTTTTAAGTACCTGGGCTGTAAGCCAGGCAATTGCAGCCACTTTGATAATATAGTTGCTGAATATTCCTGTAATAATTTCCGGCATATACTTTTTCCTTATTTTTTACGTTGCGCCAACTGTTTTGTATAGTTAACAAGATTGTCAGCTTTTTCTCCAAACTGAGCATACAACAGCTCATTTGCTTCTTTTGTAAGTTTTTCTACCTGTTTTTTTGAATCTTCAAGGCCATACAGAGTTATAAATGTAGATTTGCCGTTTTCACTGTCACTGCCTATAGGCTTGCCAAGTTCTTCTTCGCTGCCTTCTACGTCCAGAATATCGTCAACAATCTGGAACACAAGGCCAGTGTTTGCAAAAAAAACTCTTATTGCCTGCTGCTGTTCATCTGTCAAGTCACAGCCAAGACTGCCAAGCTTGCCGCAAAGAGAAATAAGCTGGCCTGTTTTGTTTTTGTGAATAAGCGCAAGCTGTTCTCTGTCTGCTTTTTCTGTTTCGTACTTAAGGTCAAGCTCCTGTCCGTAAATCATACCTTTAGGACCCATGGCCGCACACATCATTGTAACTGCCTTAAGTTTATCCTGAACAGAAAATGCATTTGAATTTGCCACTGTTTCAATACCGCAGCCGATAAGTGCATCACCTGCAAGCAAAGCAATGTTTTCTGGGAATGCTTTGTGACAGGACGGCTTGCCGCGGCGCAAATCGTCATCATCCATACAAGGCAGATCATCGTGAATAAGCGAATAACAGTGTATCATTTCCACCCCGCAGGCAAGGTCTGTATAGTCCTCCCATTCTTTGCCGCACATCTGAGCTGTAAGGTAGATAAACATTGCCCTTACTCTTTTGCCAGCATTAAGCAAAGAATATCTTGCTGCTGCATTTACCTGGCTGTCGCCGTAAAAATACAGATCACAGTTTTTAACAAGTTCATTTTCGGTCTTCTGCAAAAATTCATTTAACATATTCAAAACTCCTTAGTTATAATTCAGAGTCAATTTCTTCAATTTTAAGGGATACTGCTTTAAGCTTTTCACTGCAAAACTTTATAAGCTTTGTCCCTTCTGCGTATAAATCAAGAGACTGGTCAATAGAAACTTCACCTGTGCTTAAAATGTCAGAAATCTCTTCCAGTCTTTCCATAGCCTGTTCAAATGTAAGCTTCATATTGTTCCCTTCTTTCTAACTGTTTTTGCGCTGTCCACAGTGCAGCTTAGTACCTGGCTGTGTGTGCGCACTGTTATTTTATCGTTTTTATTTATCTTTTCGTCCGCTTTTACAGGCACATCATCTTTAAAAATAAGCGAATATCCTTTTTTCAGTGTAGAAAGCGGATTGTTATTCTCTATTTTATCGGCAAGATACTGCAATTTTTGCGTATTTCCTTTAATTTTAATTTCCATTGCCGAATTAATGGCTTTGTGATAATAATTAAGCTTATCTGCACTTTGTGCTGAGACTGTTTTTATATTGTTAAAACCTTTTGAATTTTTAATATAATCCAGTTTTTCGCTGTATCTTTCTATTTTTCCTTTTACATTCTCAGATATATTTTCTTCATATTTCATAATACGAAAATTTAAATCTCTTATATCTGGAAACACAATCTCTGCTGCAGCTGTAGGAGTTGCGGCACGTTTATCGCAAACATAGTCCAGTATTGTCCAGTCAATTTCGTGCCCTACTGCACTTACCGTAGGTTTTTTGCATGCAAAAGCACAGCGTGCTATATCTTCATCATTAAAAACCCACATATCTTCTTTGCTGCCGCCGCCTCTTGCAATTATGATAACTTCAACTTCTTCGGTATTATCCAGCTTGGTTACAGCTTTTATTATAGATTCTTTTGAAGCATCTCCCTGTACACCGCAAGGAGCAACAATGAGTTTTGCGCAAGGAAAACGGCGCTGTGTTACGCTGATTATGTCCTGCAGTGCTGCACCTGTTGCCGATGTTGCAACACCGACAGTAAAAGGATATTCAGGCAATTGCTTTTTATGTTTTTCGTCAAAAAGCCCTTCGGCAAAAAGTTTTTCTTTAAGCTTTTCAAAGGCTAAGTGCTTTAACCCTATACCGCTTTGAAACATATCTGTTGCGTAAAGCTGATATGTTCCGTCTCTTTCATAAATGGAAACCTTGCCCCTTACAATAACCTTCATACCGTTTTGCGGCACAAAGGACAGTTTTCGGTTGTATGACGAAAACATAACTGTTTTTATGAGAGCGTTTTCGTCTTTAAGTGCCAAATAATAATGGCCTGATTTATAGTGATTTACAAAATTGGAAATTTCACCTTCTACTGCTACATCTGCCAGATTATAATCCTCTTCCAGAAGGGATTTGGTATAATTGTTAAGAGATGTAACAGTAAAAACCTTATCCATAAATAACCTTTCTTGCCGCTATTGCCGCTGTGCCTATTGCATTGTCACTGGAAAACACAGGCTTTACAAAATATACATCCTGCAGCTTGTTTTCGACAATCTCTTTTATAATTTCCGAGCTCATTACGCCGCCAACAAACACAATTGGCAGTTTACCATATGTTTTTCTTGCATTTTCTGCCATTTTTAAAAGTGTGTGTGCTACAAAAGAAAGACAGTATTTGCATACATAAGCTTTGTCTTTTCCCTGTTCCAGCATTTTTTCGCACTGGTTCTGCACCCCTGAAAGATTGCAGTTTAAACCATTTACGCTTACTTTTGGTTTGATAGTTTCATCACACTGTGCGGCAAGCTGAGAAACATAAACACCTGCAGGGAAAGAAAATCCAAGTTTCACGCCCAATCTGTCAACGGCCTGACCTGCAAAAAGGTCATTTGAAGAACCAACAGTTTCTTTAATTTCTCCGTTTTCAACCAGAATCATATCGGTTGTACCACCTGAAACGTGAAAAACAATAATTTTATCCTTGTATAATTTTTCATTGTTAAGACTGAAAAGTGCGCTGTTAAGATGACCGTCCTGGTGGGTTGTATATACAACCGGAATATCCTTTATTGCCTTAACAACCTGCGATACCAGTTTGCCTACAAGAAAACACGGCATATACGAGTCTTCTTCGTTTGTGGGCTTTACAGAAACACCAACAGCTTGTACACAGGATAAATCAAATTTATTATGTACAAGCTCAAATATTTCTGTTAAATTTTTTATGTGACCGAAAACCGCATCCTGCTGACGCAGACCACACTCTCCCTGCTTAACAGGCAAAAAGTGTTTTTCGTTAAGTAAAATTTCGTTTTTTTCGTAATCTATAACCGCTATTGAAGAGGCATAGTTACTTGTATCTATCCCCAATGTAATCATTACAGATATTATTCTTTGTCTTTTGCAACAGCACCCAAAACACCGTTTACAAACTGATAATCATTATCCCCTGCAAATTTTTTGCAGATTTCAACAGCTTCATTTATGATAATGCTGTCCATATCTTTTTCTGCGGAGTAAAGCATTTCGGCAACGCTTAAGCGGAGCACTGCGCTTGCAACACGGGAAATTCTGGACTGTGACCAGTTTTTGAGTTTGGACTGAATAATGTCGTTAACAGATTCTGCGTTGCTGTAATAGTTATTGATAAGGCTCATTGCAAAATCATCAAGCATATATTCTTCATATTCAGGCACTTCCTGTGTAAGTGCAAGAATTTCCTGAATATCATTTGAGCTGAATCCTGCTTCAAAAACTGCAATAAATGCGTTTTCGCGTGCTTTGCGTCTTGTCATCATATATATTTTCCCTTCCTGTTTAATATTCCCCCCCACCAACCGATGGGAGGGATATTAATTTTGACCAATAATAATTAAATCTCTGCCTGAACGCCGGTTACATTGATATTAACCTTGGATACTGTGATTTCTGTCATATTCTGAACATTTGTCTTTACAGTTTCCTGAACGTTTTTGCACACAGAAGGTACTTTGCAGCCATATTTAAGAATAAGACAGATATCAATTTCTGCCACACCGTCTGTCAAAGCTACAGTTACAGGTTTTTGTAAATTAGTTTTTGCAAAAACACCTTTAACGCCTGAAGCGCCTGTGGATACTTCTGCAACGCCATCAATTTCCAAAGCTGCAAGCTTTGCAATTTTTTCAACAACACCGGTTGATATATTCAAGTTGCCTATTGACTGGTTTGTATTTTTAACTTCCATTCTGTATACCTCCGTAATTATTGTATATTATACCACTAATCTATGAATATAACAACACTTTTTGTGAATATCAGTGTATTTATTTTACTTCTATAACAACTATATTCTGGCTGTCTATGGCAGTTTTACTTAAAACAATATCTCTTATTTGTGCAACATTTTGCTTTGTAAGCTCACCGTTTTTAGTTTGTACCGCAACAGAAATTTTCCCCTCGCTTATAAACGCAACACAATCTGCAAAACCTTTTGCCTTTACAAGATTTTCCACATCCGTCTCTGTTGTTATATCCTGCACTATTACTGAAAGTTTTTCGGTAGCCTGTGCTTTTTCGGTTTCCGATATCTTTGCGTTCTTTAACGTTTTTTGCAGAATATCCAAAGCTTCATCGCGGGATTTTTGCCGTGCAAGCCTTGTTTCTTCAAAATATTTCTGGGCCGATTTTTCGGTTGTTGCAACAAGCTGTGCATCACCGTAATTTTTAGATACATCTTCATCGTATATATCTCCCGAAGCTGCCAGCATATCTCCTTCAGGGTTTATTTTCTGATGTTCCATAAGCTGCGTGAGCTCCTGATTTAAAACCGAAGCTTCTTCGGTCATAATATGTACATCTGCGCCTGTGCGTGAATACTGCCAGTTCAAATATACTGCAACCACCAAAGCCACAGAAAGTGCCGCCAGTGTTATTTTTCTTTGTCTGTCCAGTTTTTTCATAATATAAAGCCTCCGTATATATTCATCTGATTTTTGTAACAAATATTTTATGTGTCGGTACGCCAAGTGCAGCAGACACAGAACCTGTAACAGCACTGACAACCGATATATTATCTGCACCGCTGCATGCTACTGCAACACCTTTTATTGTGGGCTGCATGGTTTTTTCTATTAGTGCAGCATCTTCCCCCGATTTTTTTACAATTACATATTCATTTTCATAGGTTGTTTGTGTGTCATAATATTCTTTGCTTTCATTGCTGTTATTTTTCTGAGTATTTACAGATTTTTCCTGCTGAACATATATATTTTCTTCACCTGATTCAAGATAAACCAAAACCTTTACTTTTCCTGCACCGTCAATTTCGCGTATAAAACTTGTAAGTTCCTTTTCCAGCTGCTGTTTATATGTATACATCGAAATATCATTTTGGGGGTAAGCTTTATTTTTTTTATAATCAAAATTACCTATTGACATAAGCAAAATCCCTGATATTCCAAGAATAATCAGATAATTTGTTTTTCCATTATGTGCAATTTTTTTCCACATTTTTGAATAATCTGCTTTCACAGTTTTTATTCTCCTATAATTATTTTTGTATTCTCATCTGTAATATCAGATATGCATTCAAATGCCTTTTCGGCATAAATATTTTTACACTTTATAACAATTTCATCTGCAGTCAGATTTCCGTTTTGTTCTAATATATGCACCGTTACCAGATTATAGGCTATATTTTTTTCTTCCAGTCTCTTTTTTATCATACATTCCAGTTCTTCCTGTGTTTGTCTGATTAATTCATCTTGAAAAGCAATGTTAAAATCCTGCTGATACTGCTGATTATAAAAATCTGTATTCTGTATATTTATATCCATATCTCCTAAAGAATTGAATAATGTCGCTGTAATATATATAGCAAAAACAAATTTTATAGCCTTTGATGTTTTTTCAAATGCACCAAGCTCATAAAGCAATCCCATAACAAATACAGAAATGCAAATCACACCTGTAATATTTGCAATTTTTTCCATTTAACCTATACCCACTGTCTGTATCATAATTGTAAGCGAAAATATGAGCAGCACCGCAAAAAGCACACACATTGACAGTAATATTTCAATTATATCTTTAAAGCAGTTCAGCAAGCCTGTTACTGATTTATTTTCAAGTATTTCACTTAAAGCAATCATAAACTGATATCCTATCCAGTTTACTGACAGTGTAACTATATGCGGCAAAAAAATACTTATTATAGCTCCAATACCTGCCAGACCACAAAAACTTTTAAGCACTCTCATACTTGCGTATATGCTGCCTACTGCATTTTCCAGACTTGAACCTATAATCGGCACCGTACTGGTCATAAACAATTTTCCTGCTTTAAGCATCAGCCCATCTTTTCCCTGGGATATAACAGTCTGCAGCGACAGCACAAAGCACAGTACAGATACAGCTGCAGTCATCAGTATCTTGACAGTTTTTGAATATATATCACACAGAGGTTTTAATTTTACAACTGAAGAAAGCTGTGATGTTATACCTACAGCAAGAAACAGATTTACTGATGGCAGAATATAAGCTATACAAAAGTCTGCAATAAACGTAACAGATATCAGAAAAAATCCTGTGTACACAGCCGATGCTGTAATTTCCCCTGCTGCAAAAGATATTCCTGCAAATACCGGAATAAAAGTGGCAATAAAATTTTTTATATCAAAAAGTGCTGCGGACACAGTAGTTATCATTGCAGAAAATGCTTCGCCAGTCAGATAAAAAAGCAACAGCACCGAAACTATATTTATAATCCTAGATATCTTTCCCTTGGTATCTTCGGCAAAAAAATTGATAAAAGCTGTTATCAATGTAATTGCTGTTATGCTGTAAAATGTTTTTAAAGGTGCATTTAATGATTTTATAATGCTGTTTTTTACTGTTTGCCACAAAGTTTCAAGCGGATAATCCTTCAGCTGCTCAAAATCCAGCCCATATTCATCTGTAATATCATTAATCTGCAAAACATAGTTTTCTTCCATATCATGTGCCGAAACGGGCACAGCAAAAAACAGTATAAAAATTAATGGGATTATTATTTTTTTCATACAATTCCAGTTAACCGTTCTATAATTTTTAAAACTTCCATAAAAAGCGGCATGGCAAGCACAATAATACATATCCTGCCTGCAAAAACCATTTGATTGGCCAAAGATTTATTGTTGCAGTCTGTGGCAATGTCAGATACAAGCTGGGTAACAAATCCGATACCTACCGCCTTTACCACAACATCAAAACCTGCAAACGATATTTTTTCAGCCACATTTTTTACATATTCAACAGCAGAAATCATATAATCAGATATGTAAAGTAAAACTACTATACAGCATGAAACTGTAATTAATGTTGTAATTTCCTTACTGAATGTAGGTATTCCGTTTGATAGCATTAATGCAACAATTATCAATATACCAATTTTTAAAATTTCCATAATTTAAAGCTCAAAAAGATACTTTATCGTAACAAAAAGCTCTTTTATCTGATTTATAACCATTGTAAGAACTACTATAAGCCCTGTAAGTGTGGTCATCATTGCCTGTTCTTCACGACCAGAGCGAATAAGCACCTGATTTAATACCGCCACAATTATTCCTATGGCAGCTATTTTAAAGATTAAGTCAACTTCCATTTTTAACTCCTATATCAAAAAAATAATTATAAACAGTCCTGCAGCAACTCCACAGATAAAATGTGTTTTTTTTATTTCGGAATATTTTTTTAAGTACTCCTGCGAGCTTGCTATAAATTTCTTCAGATTATAATCCACATACTCATGCTCCGCCATTTTATCTCTTTTGCCAAGCTCTTCAAAAAAGCTTTGTACCAAAGTTATCTCTTTATCTTCTATATATGCATTTGCTTTTGCGTTTTCAAAAAATATATTTTTATCGAAATTTATATTTTCATATAATTTTGTGTAAATCAGATTTGCCGAACTTTCAAACTGTATTTTCTGTATTATATCCACTGTATCCAGCAAAAACTTGTAAGTAAAAAAGCACTTCAGCACCTTTTGGCAGAATATAAATATGCTGGAAACCAAAACAAATATACTTCCTGCAACTTTAAACATTTATTATTTCCTTTATGCAAAAATCATTATTTTCAGCTGACAGCAGGATATATCTTTTAAACACACTACTGTCTGTAAGAAGCTTTATGTTTGGACGTTTCTTTATGTCCTTCAGTGATGTTCCATGGGCTGAACATATAAATTCGACACCTGTGTTTACTGCTGACATAATTTCTTCTGCTTCCTGCTTTGTGCCAATTTCATCACAAATTATAAATTGGGGATTCATCGTTCGTGTTGCCATAAATATTGCTGTGGATTTTTGTATTCCCTGCAATATATCGCAATTAATATTTTGTGTATAAATTTCTTTCCGTTCGTCACAAACAGTTACAGAATAGTTTTGAACAAGGAATTTGGTATATAGTTTAATTAGTGTGGTTTTACCGCTATGCGGCGGACCTATTATCAAAGTGCCTGTTGGTTTTTGGTTAAACAGATTTTCCTGATTTTTAAAATACTCTATATCCCATGGTATTCTGATATTAAGTGATGCTATTTGCCTCAAAATATATTTTTTAATATTCTGACTGTAATAATATTCTCCGCCTATACCCACACGATAACCGCCCTGCAAGGTTATAAATCCATTGGATATCTCATCTTCATAGGCATTTATGGAACGGTTGCACATATTGTAAAAAATATTTTCAATCTCTTTTTGAGATAAAAATATATTTTTGATATTTATCAGTTTACCTTTTGCAGTTAACTGCATACTGTTATCAGCTCTCAGCTTAATTTCTGTAACGTCATTTATATATGTGCACTGATTAAGAAAAGCAACAATATTTTGCGGCAGATATTTATACAGATATGTCATTCTGCATCACCTCTGTTAAAATATATGATGCCTGTCCGATAAATATGACAAACAAAAAACCGACATCTTCAGATCTACTGAATATGTCGGCTAATGGTTGTTTTATAATATATTATCTGAGAATATTCTCCTGAATAAATCTTCTTTCGATATAAGGATTAAGATTAAAATTATCGCGGAATGCTTTGTATTCCTCATAAGCTGCTTGGTTAAACCCGCCTTTGCGCACTGCTTTGATAGCTATATTTTTAGGTGTGTGTTCGGTTTCGATAAATTCCATAACAGAAACTTCAAAGCCTACAGCTTTTAAAATCTGCGCCCTCAAACTGTCCGTAACAAGTGCTGACAAACGCTCTTTGATAATACCATGGCTGAGCATCGGTTTTAAGCTGTCGTTTTTAATCTGCTGAAAAAACTCGTGCTGACAGCAAGGAACTGCAATGATAATTTTTGCATTGAACTTAATGCTTTGCACAATACCCTCGTCTGTTGCATTATCGCAGGCATGAAGCATAATCACCATATCCACATCCTGAGTTCTGGAATAGTTTTTTATATCACCTTTCTGGAATTCAAGCGTGTCATAGTTAAGTTCTTTTGCCACTTTATTGCAGTAATCAATAACATCTTCTTTAAGGTCTAGACCAGTAATATAAGCCTCTCTGCCAAGGATTTTAACTATATAATAATAAAGCGCAAAGGTGAGATATGCCTTGCCGCAGCCAAAATCAACAATTTTTAACGGTCTGTCGGTTGGCAAAGAATCAACCGAGCTTTTAAGCAGCTCAAGATATTTGTTTATCTGACGGAATTTATTGTACTTGGCCCTAACAATCTTTTTATCTTTGGTCATTACCCCAAGATAAATCAAAAAGTCTATTTCTTCGCCTTCATTAAGGATATATTCCTTTTGCTTGTTGTGACTTGCAAGCTTAACCTTTTTGCTTGGTGCCATTGTTTTGGCTTTGATTTTTCCATTGAAGCAATTAAGGTGAAAATCGTTTTCTGCACCATATATAACACACTGTGTAAAGGTTTCAAAAAGCTGTGCAATATTTTCTGCCAAAACATCTTTTTCTATATTTTGATGCACTACCTGCTTACCTTTTGTGTATTCAAGCTGAAATTTTACACCATCTTTTGCAGAAAAAGGTTTGGCTGTAACCTTGGAATATTCGCTCTGTACACCTTTGCGCACACCGCTTATAACAATATATGCAATATCCTGATTTAAAAACTGGCTTATTCTTTCTGTCATAATTCTAATCTCTTTATAAATTTAAGGGAAGGTTTTTCGCCTTCCCTTTTATGTTTATTTAGCTGTTTTCGATAGCTGCAATCATCATTTCCTTGAACATTGCAGGGTTGCCCTGGCCTTTGGACTGTTTCATACACTGACCAACAAGGAAGCCAAGAACATTTGTTTTGCCGCCTTTGTAGTCTGTGATTGCCTTTTCATTTGCTGCAATAACGCTGTCAACAATTGCCTGCAAAGCAGAGGAGTCGCTGATCTGTGCAAGACCCTTTGCTTTAACAATATCTGCAGGTTTTTCATCTTTATCAACAATAACTTCAAACACAGTTTTTGCAGCTGCATTAGAGATTGTTTTGTTTTCGATAAGTGCAATCATATCAACAAGATTTTCCACTGTAAGAGGAAGTTCGCTGATTTCGCATCTTCTTTCGTTTGCAACGCGTGTAATTTCACCAAGTACCCAGTTGGAAAGAAGTTTTGGACCGCATTTGCCTGTTGTCATACAAGCATCAAAGAAAAATGCTTTGTCCTTGCTGAGTGCAATTGTTTCTGCATCGGCACGGGAAAGGCCACATTCGTTCATATAGCGGAGTGTTTTCTGTACAGGAAGTTCAGGCAGTTCTGCTTTAAGTCTTTCAACTGTTTCTTCTGGAATTACATAGCCAAGAAGGTCTGGTTCCGGGAAGTAGCGGTAGTCCTGTGCGTCTTCTTTGGAACGCATAAGCACGTTTTTGCCTGCTGCATCATCCCAGCGTCTTGTTTCCTGGAACAGTTCGCCGCCGTTTTCAAGAACTTCTATCTGTCTGTTTGCTTCGTAAACAATAGCGTTGTAAACACCGCTGAAGCTGGAAACGTTCTTTGTTTCAACACGAACACCATATTCTTTGCTGCCAACAGGTCTTACAGAAACGTTAACGTCTGCACGAATGGAACCTTCCTGCATTTTTGCATCGCTGATGCCAAGGTAAAGCAGGATTGTGCGCAGTGTTTCAAGATAAACCTTTGCTTCTTCAGCTGAACGCATATCAGGTTCACTAACAATTTCGATAAGCGGAACACCGCAGCGGTTAAAGTCGATAAGTGTGCCGCCAAATTCGTCAGCGTGAATAAGCTTTGCTGTATCTTCTTCTATATGAAGTCTTGTGATTCCGATTCTTCTTGTTTCGTCACCTACAAGAATATCAAGATAGCCGTTTGCACAAAGAGGAACATCGTCCTGTGTTGTCTGATATGCTTTTGGCAAGTCAGCATAAAAATAGTTTTTTCTGTCGTGCTTTGTTGCGCGGTTGATTGTACAGTTAAGTGCATGACCCATTTTGATGCCGTATTCAACTACCTTTTCGTTAAGTACAGGCAATGTGCCTGGAAGGCCCATACAAACCGGACATACATTTGTATTTACTTCTGCGCCAAATTCATTTTTACAGCCGCAGAAAATTTTTGTATTTGTTGAAAGCTCTGCGTGTACTTCTAAGCCAACAACGATTTCGTATTTATTATTCATAGCTTAAAACTCCTTTACTGCAAAGCCGCCAACTGCATTTTCATAGCATTTAGCAACTGTCAAGATATCAGATTCTCTGAATTTTTTACCGATAATCTGGAAACCAACAGGCATGTTGTTGCTGCTATCAAAGCCACAAGGTACGCTCATCCCTGGCAAACCTGCAATGTTAAGTGTAATTGTGCAGATGTCTGCTGCATATACTTCTGCAGGGTTACCTGCTTTTTCGCCAAATTTCCATGCTGTAAGAGCAATGGAAGGTGTGATGATTACGTCGCAAGTTTTGAATGCTTCTGTGAATTCTTTTGCAAGATTCTGCTGAAGAAGTTTTGCACGTTTGTAGTAAGCATCGCTGTAACCAGAGCTAAGTACACATGTACCAAGCATTATTCTGCGTTTAACTTCGTCGCCAAAGCCTTCGCTTCTTGTTGTGAGGTACAAATCTTCAACATTAGATGTATTGCTGCCGCGGAAACCGTATCTGAGACCGTCATATCTGCCAAGATTGGATGCTGCTTCTGCACAGCAGATGATGTAGTATGCAGCAAGCGCATATTCTGTTGATGGAAGCGAAATATCAATAATTTCTGCACCCTGCGCTTTGAGTGTTTCGATAGCTGCATATACTCTTTCTTTAACTGCAGGCTGAACACCTTCGCCATAATATTCTTTTGGCACGCCGATTTTCATACCTTTTACGCTGTCACCATAACCGTCAAAAATATATTTTTTTGTTACAGCATCCTTTGCGTCTCTGCCACAAACTGCGTTAAAGAGCATAGCAAGGTCATCGACATTTCTTGCCATAGGACCTGCCTGGTCAAAAGAAGATGCCAATGGAATGATACCATAACGTGAAACTGTGCCGTATGTTGGTTTGAGACCTACAATACCAGTGTAAGCTGCAGGCATGCGAATGGAGCCGCCTGTATCTGTACCCATTGCAAAAGGTACCTGACTTGATGCAACTGTTACTGCAGAGCCAGAGGAAGAGCCGCCAGGAATTCTGCTTGTGTCCCAAGGGTTTTTAGCAACTGCAAGCTTTGATGATTCACCAGAAGAACCCATTGCAAATTCGTCCATTGTTGTTTTACCAACAATAATTGCATCGCTTGCATTGAGTTTATCTGTTACTGTTGCGTTGAATGGTGCAACAAAGTTTTCCAGCATTTTGGAAGAGCAGGTTGTTTTGAGACCTTTAACGTGAATGTTGTCCTTTACTGCAAGAGGAATACCTGCAAGAGAACCAAGACTTTCACCTCTTGCACGTTTTTCGTCTACAACTGCTGCATTTTTGAGTGCATTTTCAAAGTTGTAAGAGTTGTATGCGCAAACATCTTTATCTGTTTTTTCAATTCTATCTATAACAGATTTTGTAATTTCCACAGAAGACACTTCTTTTTTATCAAGCAGTTCTTTCATGGATTTAGCTGATAAGCTGTACAATTTATCCATTTTGACTCTCCTATTCTACTACCTTAGGCATAACAATGCAGCCTGCAGCAACCTGAGGTGCATTCAAAAGCATATCTTCGCGTGATGCTGATGGAATTACAGTATCTTCTCTTAATTCCATTGTATTTTCTGTATCTACTGCAATTGCAGAACCTTCAAGTTCTGGAAGATGTTCTACCATAGAAAGAATAGCCTGCATTTCTTCTTCAAATCTTTCAATCTGATCTTCAGGTATTGAAAGCTTTGAAAGCTTTGCAATGTGTCTGATGTCTATTTTCATAATGACTCCTCTTTACTTTTTATTAATTGTTTATCATATCCAAAAATTCCTGCTGTGTTATAACGGGAATTCCCAATGTTTTTGCCTTTTCAAGCTTGCTGCCTGCTTTTTCACCCGCAAGCACATAGCTTGTCTTTTTTGAAACAGAAGATGCCGCTTTGCCTCCATTGTCAGCAATAAGCTTTTCTGCTTCATCTCTTGAAAGCGTTGGCAAAGTACCTGTAACAACAAAGGTTTTGCCTGCCAGACTTTCGCTGGTTTTTGTGGAAGTATATTTTGTATTTACACCTGCATTTTTAAGTTTTTGCAATACTTCTTTCACTGTGTCCTTTTCAAAATATTCCACAACGCTGTTGGCACCTATTATACCAAAACCATCAATTTCAACTATGCTCTCGGCTGTTGCACCAACAAGGTTATCCAGTGTTTTAAATTTTTCTGCCAGCAATGCTGCTGCCTTCTCACCGATATTACGTATACCAAATGCAAAGATAAGTTTATCAAGATTTGCTGATTTGGAATTCTCAATGGCATTGATAAGATTTTGGGCAGATTTATCCTTGAAACCCTCAAGTGTCAGTGCATCTTCATAGGTAAGATAATATAAATCCCCTACATCATGTATAAGCTGTTTTTCTGCCAACTGATATACAATGCTTTCTCCAAGGCCGTCAATATTCATTGCTGTGCGTGATGCAAAATGTATTATATTTCTTGTAAGCTGTTCAGGACATTCAGGATTTATGCATCTAAGTGCCGATTCTTCGGTTTTTACAATTTCGCTGTGACATGATGGACATACCATTGGTATTTTAAAAACTCCTTCGGTATTCTTTTTAACCAGTTTTACTACCTCTGGGATAATATCTCCTGCTTTGCGCACCAGAATTTCGTCACCTATATTTATCTGTTTTTCATCAATAAAATCCTGGTTATGCAGCACTGCACGGCCAACACTTGTGCCTGCAAGCTGCACAGTTTCAAACACTGCTGTAGGAGTTAAAACTCCTGTTCTTCCAACAGAAATTTCGATTTCTTTGAGAATTGTGGATTTTTCTTCTGGAGGATATTTATAGGCAATTGCCCAGCGCGGATATTTATTGGTGCTGCCCATCTCCTGCCTTGTTTCAAAATCATCCACCTTTACAACTGCACCGTCAATTTCAAACTCAAACTGACCGCGCATACTGCCGATATCTTCAATCTCTTTTATAACATCTTCGATGTCTGTATAAACATTATATCTTGGTGATACTTTAAACCCAAAACTTTTAAGTAAATCCAACGACTGCTTATGACTTGTCAATGTGTATTCACCGCTTATCTGCTGGATATTAAAAACAAATATATCAAGATTTCTTTCGGCAGTAATTTTACTGTCCTTTTGCCTTACCGAACCCGAAGCCGCATTGCGAGGATTTTTAAAAGGCTTTTTGCCTTCTTCTTCCTGTTTTCTGACAAGGTTTAAAAACACCGCTTTAGGCATATAAACTTCGCCGCGAACCTCTAAGAAAGCAGGTGCATTTTCAATTTTTTTAGGTATGGATTTGATTGTGGCAAGGTTTTGTGTAACATCTTCACCGACTGTGCCGTCGCCACGCGTTGAACCTCGTGTAAAAACACCGTTTACATATTCCAGGCTCATTGACAAACCATCTATCTTTGTTTCAACCGCATACTTTGCGCCAGGAGAAACCGTTTTTACTTTCTGGTCAAAATCTATCAGTTCTTCATAAGAAAAAGCATCCAGCAAGCTTTCCATCTTTACAGTGTGGGTAACCTTTTCAAATGTGGAATTTGCCATGCCCTGCACAGTCTGCGTAGGAGAATCAGCTGTTATAAGCTGCGGAAATTCAGCTTCGATGCGTTTAATCTCCTGCATAAGCATATCATATTCATAGTCGCTTATTTCTGTGCGGTTCTGATTGTAGTACAAATCGCTGTGATAAGACACCTGCTGTTTTAAACTATTCAATTTTTCCTGTGATGTTTTAAAATCCAATGCTCTCACCCCGATACATTTTAACAACAATATATTATATCAAAAACATAATAATTTTACAATATTTAATTATCAGAATATATAAGTCCTTCCCCTATAGTATTAGGCACTTTGCCAATTATAACAGTTTCGGCAACACATACTTTATTTTCGGAGTAAATACTGGTAGAATAGTTAGGTATAAGAGCATTTGCAGTAACTTTTAAAGTTATAAAAATCTGATGGTTTATCTGGTTTATTCCAGTGTTCTGAAATACACTTTCAACCTCGGCCTCTACATAGGATGACGGTGTAATTTTAAATTTAAGTTTTGGTCCTTTATTCTGCAATATATCTATAGATGTTATATTGCCGATTGGTATATACACGTTTGTGGCAGGCAGCTTTTGCGTTTGTTCTATTGTGGTTTTAACAAGCTCTGACCGCAGTTTGTTTACATGCAGACTGTTGTAGTTTACCGATACAATTTCTTCGTTGTGATTTTTTACTATTTCCACAAGGTCATCATAAGTATAGTCAGTTTCTTCCATCACCATAATTATGGCATTGTTTACCGCCTTATTTATAACACTTTGCAGATTATACTGTGCCACCGTTATAACCACAGGTCTTAGACATATATCTATATAAATACACAAAGCTATAAATGATAATACAAAGGAAAATATAATCAACTTTCGTTTGATTTGGTAGTTTTTTCTTGCTTTTTTCACAAATTCACCCCTGCTTTTTCACATATTAATTATTAAATTTATGTTGGTTGATTTAAGATATTAATATATTTTATTCACAAACGCATTAACAGTGAACAATATACATAATAATTGAGGTAAAATTACAATGAACAATTTCTTGCAGAAACTGCGTAATACAATGTACAAAATATCATACGGCAGATATGGCACCGATGCTTTTTCCAAATTTTTGCTTTGCAGCGGCCTTGGCCTTTTTGTTATATACCTGTTTAGCGGTTTCAGGGTACTCTATTCTCTTGCAATTATTTTACTTTTTTACAATGTATTCCGCAGCTATTCCAAAAACTACACAAGACGTCGCCAGGAACTTGATGTATATCTTTTTTACAAAGGTAAATTTGATAAAAAATTTGCTCTGCAGAAAAGAATGTGGAGAGAAAGAAATACCCACAAATTTTTCAAATGCCCAAACTGTAAAACAGTTGTAAGAGTGCCAAAAGGAAGGGGTAAAATTGAAATTACCTGTCCTAAATGCAAAACCAATTTTATTAAAAAATCATAAAGTGAGTAATTTATGTTTGGATATGTTCAGGCTAATACAGATATTCTTACCCAAGAAGAAAAAAGCAGATACAGAGAATTTTACTGCGGGCTTTGCCACACATTAGGCAATCGCTATGGTTTTACATCCCGTTTGAGCCTAAGCTTTGATATGACTTTTCTTGCCATTTTGCTTTCATCACTGTATGAGCCTGCAGAAACACAAAGCACATCAAGGTGCATAATGCATCCTTTTAAAGAGCATAGGTTTATAACAAATCCCTATATTGATTATGCTGCAGATATGACTGTGGCCCTTGTTTACTTTAACTGTATCGACGACTGGAAAGACGATAAAAATTTTGTTGCCAAAGGCTATGCAAGCCTATTGTCAAACGCTTATAAAAAGGTTAAAATAGACTGGCCTTTACAGTGTGAAGCAATTGAAAAAGAGCTGAATATCCTTGCAAAGATTGAAGCGGAAAATAATCCTTCTCTGGATGCCGCCGCAAACAGCTTTGGCAGGCTTATGGAAGCTTTGTTTGTGTACAAAAACGATATATGGGCTGACTATCTTAAAAAACTTGGCTATGGCCTTGGCAGATACATTTATCTTGCCGATGCTTCTGTTGATCTTGAAAAAGATATAAAAAAAGGCAGTTACAATCCGTTAATCAATCAGGTTTCGGATATCAGTGATTTCAAACCAAGGCTGCAGCTGTTGCTTGGAGAAGCCTCTCAATGCTTTGAAAAACTGCCATTAGTGCAGGATGAAAATATATTAAAAAACATAATTTATTCAGGTATATGGAATAAATACAACCAGAAAATCAACAAAGGAGAGCACAGGAATGATAAATGAACCGCATAAGGTTCTTGGTGTATCTGAAAACGCAACTCAGGACGAAATTAAAAAGGCATATCGCCAGCTGGCAAAAAAATATCACCCAGATTTAAATCCGGGTGACCAGAGTGCTGCGCAAAAAATGAATGAAATAAACGAAGCTTATGATATGCTGATGAATCCAGAGAAATACCGCAGGCAACAGACTGCAGGTTACGGCGGATATGGCCAGGGTGGTTATAATACTTATGGCGGCCAGCAAGGAAGAACTTATCGCACATACACATACGGCGGTCCGTTTGGCGGCTGGACATATACAAATGTGGACTTTGATGATTTCTTTGGCAGCTATACAAACAGCGACTTTTTAAATCCAAAGGTAGAAGCAACAGACGGATACAATATTCAGCGTGCTATTTTGGAAATAAATAATAAACGTTACCAGGACGCTGTCAACACCCTTAACTATCTTTCCAAGGAAAGCCGTGATGCACGCTGGTATTATCTTAGCGCACTTGCTCACAACGGTCTTGGCAATACAGTTCAGGCGGCTGACCATATTCAGCAGGCGGTAAATATGGAACCAAACAATCAGACCTACCGCCAGACATATCAGTACATCAACCGTTCTTCACAGACCTATCAGCGCAATGCAAGGACATACAGCAGCGGCTTTGGGGGCATGGGCAGCCTTTGCTGCAGCATGGCTCTTTCGCAGATGCTGTGCGGTAATCCGTGTTTTTTCTGCTTCTGCTAAAATTCAATATAAAAATATGGGATAACCTGATTGATTTCAGGTTATCCCTTTAGTTTTGTTAGATAGATACAATATCTGCTACATGAAGGAAATATGGGTCAATTTCTTTTGTCATTGCCAATGCTTCTTCAATTTCATAGCTTACGATGTGGTATTCGTGGAGAGCAACAACACGGTTATACTGGCCTTCACGCAGAAGTTCAACTGCCTTGCAGCCCATAAGTGTTGCAATAAGTCTGTCGCGGGAAGTTGGAGAACCGCCGCGCTGAACGTGACCAAGAATTGTTGCACGTGTTTCGATGCCTGTTGCAAACTGAATGATTTTTGCAATGCCTTCGGCATCGCCAACGCCTTCGGCAACAACAACAAGGAAGTTCTTTTTACCGATTTTAAGACTTTCTTTAATCTGGTTGATAACATCTTTTTCAAGGTCAAATTCTTTTTCAGGAATAAGCACTGCCATAGCGCCGTTAGCAATAGCTGTACTTACCGCAATATGACCTGCGTGTCTGCCCATAACCTCAACAACACTACAGCGTTCGTGGCTGCGTGCTGTGTCACGAAGTCTGTCACACATCTGAATTGATGTGTTAAGAGCTGTGTCGTAGCCGATTGTGTAGTCACTGCAAGCAATATCATTGTCGATTGTGCCAGGAATACCAATACATTTGATGCCTTTTTTGGCAATAGCCTGACATCCGCGGAAAGAGCCGTCGCCGCCGATAACAACCAAAGCGTCAATACCGTGTTTTACACAGGTTTCGTAAGCTTTCTGCTGACCTTCTTCAGTCTGAAACTCTTTACATCTTGCTGTAAAAAGCATTGTGCCGCCGCGCTGGATAATGTTGGAAACACTTCTTAAATCCATATCTATAACATTGTCTTCTATAAGACCATTATATCCGTGGAGAATGCCTTTTACATTAATACCATAATAAAGTGCTGTACGCACAACTGCCCTGATTGCAGCGTTCATACCAGGTGCGTCACCACCGCTTGTAAGAACACCGATTGTTTTGATTTCTGACATACTTTTAACCTACCTTTTATACGCTATGTTACCCTGCCCCACAATAGTCTGTATGCGGCCAAACATATCGTTATTTTCATAAATCCAAAGCTTTTCAGGCGCAAGCAATTTCTGTTTTTCTTCTTCAAAATAGAAGTATACCGGCATATTGCCATTATATTCTGCCAGAATTTGTCTTACTGCCCCAAGGCTTTGCACATTTTTATTTTTAAAGCGAATGTATAAACCATTGCCCTTTTGCGTTTTGTTGTTGAGCATTGCTTTTGCCTGGTCTGAATTTATATCCCAGACATTCTCTGCCACCAAAGTTGCGGAATCATCTTTAAGCGAAACCCTGCCCTTAACAATTACAACATCATTTTCTAACATATTTGCACTGGTTGTGTCAAGTACTTTCGGAAACAAAATTACATCCATTGTACCCGATAAATCTTCCACTGTTGCAAAACACATTATATCGTTTTTCTTTGTTGTATGGTTGCGGCATTTTACAATTGTTGCAACTATTGTCTGTACCGTATTATCGTATACCTCATTGCCCTCACCTGTCAATCGAGAAATGTTGCAAGTAGATATATTTTTTGAATACTCTTTGTAGTTATCCAGCGGATGCCCCGACAGATAGATTCCTGCCAAAGTCTTTTCAAATGTTACAATTTCATAAGGTTCAAACTCACTGCAAGGCGGGAATGTGTAATCATTTGTAATCTTTTTGACATCTGCAGATGCGTCCCCGCTTGTCATTGCAAAAAGGTCAAGCTGACCCTCAAGGTTGCTTTTTACATCCTGCTGAATGCTTTTCTGCACATTCTCAAAATTGGAATACAGTTGGCGTCGATTTGCAGGAAATGCATCAAATGCCCCCACTTTTATAAGGCTTTCAATGGCACGCTTGTTAAAGTCTTTCGTGGCCATACGCTTGCAGAAGTCATAAAAACCTGTAAAGTTGCCGTTTTCTTCTCTTTCTCTGCAAAGCAGCTCGGTAAAGCTTTTACCCACATTTTTAATCGCCGCAAGACCATAACGGATATCATCGCCTTCTACTGTAAAGTCGGAGAAACTTTTGTTGATATCAGGCGGCAAAATCTGAATGTTAAGGCGCTGGCATTCCTGAGTGTATTCAAGAATTTTTGCACTGTTTTCGATAATGCTTGTAATCATAGCAGCCATAAACTGCTTTGGATAGTGGGCCTTAAGGTAAGCTGTCTGATATGCAACAAATGCATAGGCTGCTGCATGTGCCTTGTTGAAAGCATAGGAAGCAAAACTGGTCATCTCGTTGAAGATGTCTGTTGCAATGGCTTCGGAAACACCGTTTGCCTTACAGCCTTCAATAAAGTGGCTGCGCTCTTTTTCCATAACATCAGCTTTCTTTTTACCCATAGCACGGCGCACAATATCCGCCTGACCATAAGAATAACCTGCCATTTCACGGCAAATCTGCATAACCTGCTCCTGATAAACTATGCATCCGTTTGTAACGTTGAGGATTTTTTCCAACATTGGATGCTTATAGCTTATATTTGCAGGATTATGTCTGTTTGCAATAAATGTGGGGATAGAATCCATAGGGCCTGGTCGGTAGAGAGAAATAACCGCAATCAAATCTTCTATGTCTACAGGTTTAAGGCGCATAAGCACACTGCGCATACCTTCGGATTCAAACTGGAACACCCCTGTTGTATCACCCTGTGTAAGCATATCAAACACTTTTTTATCATTGTGCGGGATATTTTCAATATCAAAATCAGGCTCGACCTGCTTTACCATCTTTGCGCAATGGTCAATAACAGTAAGGGTGCGAAGGCCCAGAAAGTCCATTTTAAGCAGCCCCAGTTCTTCTATGGTTGTCATTGGGAACTGTGTTACAATCTGACCGTCATTGCTTTGAAGCGGCACATATTCTTCTGCCGCTAAATCGGTGATAACAACACCAGCTGCATGGGTTGATGCGTGGCGCGGCATGCCTTCAACCTTAATTGCAAGGTCTATAAGCTCTTTTATCTGCTGGTCAGTATTGTAAAGGTTTTCCATTTCCTTGGAAATAGCAAGAGCTTTTGCTATGGTCATCTTGGGCTCGTTAGGGATAAGCTTTGCAACTTTATCTGCAACGGAATAAGGTATTGTAAGCACCCTTGCAATATCACGGATTGCACCGCGTGCCAACATTGTGCCAAAAGTGATAATCTGGGCAACGTGGTCAGCACCATATTTATCTATAACATAATCAATAACCTGCTGACGCTTTTCGTAACAGAAGTCAACGTCAAAGTCCGGCATGCTTACACGTTCTGGGTTTAAAAAGCGCTCAAAAAGCAAATTGTATTTAAGCGGATCAATACTTGTAATACCCATACAGTATGCGCACAGACTTGCAGCGCCTGAACCACGGCCAGGGCCCACAGGTATGTCATGTGTCTTTGCATAGTTTATAAAATCATAAACTATAAGATAATAGTTTACAAAACCCATTTTGGAAATAACCGAAATTTCATAATCCAATCGTGCCTGAATCTCCGGTGTAATTTCCTTATAATGTTTTTTCAAACCTTCATTGCAGAGACGCACAAAGAAATCGTAGTTATCGCTGCCGTCAGGTGCGCGGTATTTTGGCAGTTTTGTAACACCGAATTCGTAATCAAAGTTGCATTTTTCAGCAATTTTTACGGTATTTTCACAGGCTTCCTGCACATATCCAAAAAGATTGTACATCTCTTCACTGCTTTTTACATAAAATTCTTCTGTTTCAAATTCCAGTGTATCTGGGTCTGTAAGGGTTTTGTTGGTCTGCACACAGATAAGCGCATACTGCATTTTTGCATCTTCCTGCCTTATATAGTGGCAGTCGTTTGTTGCAACAAGAGGAATATCCAGCTCTCTTGCGAGGCTTATAAGCTTTGGCAGGATTTTCTGCTGGTCTTCTATGCCGTGGTCCTGCAGTTCGATATAAAAATCTTCGCCAAATATTTCTTTATAAAAAAGTGCAATCTCCCTTGCCTTTTCCACATCATCGGCAACCAGAGCACGCGGAATTTCGCCTGCCAGACATGCAGAGAGACATATTAAGCCCTCGCTGTGTTTTTTAAGCAACTCGTGGTCTATCCTTGGTTTTGTATAAAAACCATCAATAAATCCGTGAGAAACCAGTTTGATAAGATTTTGATAACCAACTTTGTTTTTGCACAGCAACACAAGATGGAAATACCCATCAACACGGTGAACCTTATCAGTCATCCCTCGTGTTGAAACATAAACTTCACAGCCTATAATCGGCTTTATACCTTCTTTTTTACACTTTTTGTAAAAATCCACACAGCCGTACATTACACCGTGGTCGGTTATGGCAACAGCGCTTTGACCAATGTTTTTTACATGGTCAACAAGCCTGTCGATACGGCAGGCGCCGTCCAGCAGGCTGTATTCGGTATGCAGATGCAAATGCACAAAATCGTTGTTCATCTTATTCCTCTTGTTTAGCCATATCACAAAGCTTTTTCAGACGCCTGTTTAAAGAAGACTTTGTCATTGGCGGATTGGTTATCGCCGCAAGTTCTGAAAGTGAAAGTTCTGGATTTTCCATTTTAAGTTCGGCAATATACTTTAAATCATCACTTAAGAATTCAAATTTTCCGCTTTCTATCAATTTATTTATAGCATCAATATGCTCGCTTGTTGCCTTTGCGGCTTTGGCAATGTTTGCAGTTTCGCAGTTTCTTATGCGGTTTACACGGTTGCGGATATCCTTTACCACCTTGTTTGACATAATTTCAAGACAGGTATTCTGTGCACCGATAGTGGCAAGAAAATCTTCAATAGTTTCGCTGTTTCGTGTATAAACAACAAAACCTTTGCGCCGTTGTGAAATTTTAAACTCAAAATTTTTACGGTAAAGTGTGGCAAGCAGTTTTGCTGCCATATCTTCGTCAGCAATTGTAAATTCCAACTGATATTCTTTTTCAGGGTCAGACAGAAATCCGTTTTTTATAAACAACCCCTGTAAAAAATATAGAAAACATTTGTCGCATAAAAATCTTGTTTTCTGTATTTTGTGCAGTTTTGTTATGCTTTCTTCTTCTGTTATATGTATAGTTGCAGTCTGCTTATTGGCAGCCGACTCTTTGTTTATAACATAACTGTCTATTTCCAGATCATTTAGCAGTTTTTTTACAATTTTGGTCGATTTTATAATATCAGGCTGCACTATAATTTGTGTAAAGTTACTCTGCTTTACATCATCACAGAAATATCCGCGGATAAAGTTCTGCTTGCAACAGTCTGATTTTGGATATTTCAGATTGTCAAGAGTTTCAAGTTTAGCTTTTTTGGAAAAACTAAGTTCCATTTACTATTTTCTCCTGTTTATATCACGGTGATGCACAGTTGCTGCATAGCCGTTTTCTTTTATATGCTCATACATTGCATTGCAGAATGCAACCGAGCGGTGTTTGCCGCCTGTGCAGCCAAAACCAATGGTGAGGTGGCTTTTGCCTTCTTTTATGTACAGCGGCAGCGAATAGTCTATAACATCAATATATTTTTCCAGCAGCTTCTGTGCCTCCTGCTGTGAAAACACAAAATCAACTATCTCTTCATCATTACCTGTTTTTTCCCTTAGCCCTTTAACATAGAAAGGATTAAGCAGACATCTTACATCAAACATAACATCAACGTCTGCTGGTACGCCAAATTTAAATCCAAAAGAAATAACGTCAACAGTCAGTGTTTCTTTTACATCCTGCACCGCAAATGACAAAATTCGGTCTTTAAGCTGCGCTGTTGAAAGTATTGATGTATCAAGGATGTAGTCCGCCTGTGTGTAAAGCTGATTGAGAGCATCTTTTTCGTATTTAACAGCTTCTTCGAGAGAAAGATTTTTACGAAGCATGACAGGATGTCTGCGGCGTGTCTCTTTATATCTGTCAAGTATAACCTTTTCGTTTGCATCAAGGAAGATAACCTTTGCTGCGTTTTCTTTTTGCAGGCTGGCTACGAGTTCAAAAAGTTCTGTATTGTTTTCACCATTGCGTATATCTATAACGCAGGCGATTTTTTGATTATTGATGCTGAATTCATCATTCATTTCCAGCAGTTTTATAATCAGCGGTGCAGGCATATTGTCGATGCAGAAAAAGCCCACATCTTCAAGTGCACGCACAGCAAGACTTTTGCCAGCCCCAGATAAACCTGTAATTATAAGCAAACCATTATCCATTTTACATTTCCTTTGCTTTCAATAATAATTAAACAATAATCATTTCTTTTTCGATTGCTACACCTGTTTTTTCAAGAACAACCTTTTCCACATGCTCTGCAAGTGCAACAATGTCGCTGCAGGTTGCATCACCCATATTGATGATAAAGCCTGAATGTTTTTCGCTTACCTGGGCGCCGCCCACACTGCAGCCTTTTAAACCGCACTGTTCAATAAGTGCTGCCGCAAAATATCCAACAGGACGTTTGAATGAGCTGCCTGCACTTGGTTTATCCAAAGGTTGTTTATCAATGCGCCGCTGCATAATATCTTCCATAAAGCTGAGGATTTTATCCTTGTCTCCTCTTTTAAGCTTAAAGGTGCAGCCTGTGATAAGCCAGTTTTTCTGCTGAAAAACCGAATGCCTGTAACTGAATTCGCATTCTGATACGGCAATAGTTTTCACTTCGCAGTTTTCATCTATATATTCAACTTCATATACTGCGTTGGATATCTCTCCGCCATAGGCACCTGCGTTCATAAACAAACCGCCACCTACATTGCCTGGGATACCATAACAAAATTCAAGCCCTTCAAGCGAGTGTTCCTGCAGCTCCTTACACAGTACATTAAGCGGCACGCCTGCTGCAGCATAAACTGTTGTTTCGTCAACAAAATCAATCTGCTGCATATTTGTGGTTTTGATTATCACCCCATCAAATCCGCTGTCTTTAAAAATGACATTGGAGCCTCTGCCGATAATATAATAATTTATATTTTCTCTTTTTAAAAACTCAAGCAGTAAAGCAGCCTGTTCTTTGGTGGCAGGCATTGCAACATATTTTGCATTGCCCCCAACTTTAAAGGTTGTGTGTTTTTTAAGGCTTTCGTTTTCCAAAAACTGAATATTATTTTCATTAAAAAAAGTATTAAGCATTGTATACTCCAAGCATTGCAGCACCGATAATACCTGCATCGTTTCTGAATGTTGCTATTTTAAGTGTCACACGTTTCATAAGGTGGCGTGCATAGTCTTCTCTGTCAAGATATTCCTGGATTGGTCTTAAAAGACCTTCTTCCTGATTGGAAACCCCACCGCCAAGGCAAACAACTTCAGGCTGAAAAATATTAACAACGTTTGTAATACCGCAGGCAAGATATTCAATATAGTTGTCTATAACCTGTTTTGCTGTTTCGTCACCAAGTTCATTTGCATCAAAAACAGTTTTTGCGTTTACTCGGTCAATATTTGGACATACCTTCCACAGTTTTGACTGTGGATTTGCAAGCATAGCTTCTCTTGTATCGCTGATAAGTGCAGTTGCAGAGCAGTATCTTTCAAAACATCCCTTTCTGCCGCAGTTGCACAATCTGCCGCCTGCCGATATAACCATATGGCCGATTTCTGCTGCAGACTGGTTGTAACCATTTAAAACTTTGCCGTCAACAATAACACCTGCACCTACACCTGTGCCAAGTGTAAGAATAACTGCGTGTTCACAGCCTTTTGCACAGCCAGCAATAACTTCGGCAATAACCGCACTGTTTGCGTCATTTTCCACAAATACTTCTACATTCGGGATTTTACTTTCAATCTTTTCCTTAAGATGCCAGTCAATATACCCAAAGTTAACATTAAAACCAACCACACCTGTTTCGCTGTTTACATTGCCTGGTGTACCGATGCCGATAGATGTAATATCCTTTCCAAGCTCAAAGCCGTTTTCATTGCAAAGGTCTTTACAAAGGTTACAGATTTTATCTTCAATAACATATTCTGGCTGCGGAAGATTTGTTTTTACAGATTTGCGAAAAAGAATTTCGCCGTTTTCATTTACAATACCTGCAGCAATATTTGTGCCGCCAAGGTCAACACCTATATAAAATTTTTCCATAATTATTCCTCTATCTGTTTTAAAATATACTTATTGTGAATTTTAAGTTCGCTAATCAGGTTTTCATAGCTTGCATTGATTATCAGTTCCTGCGGAAAATCAATGCTTTCCAGCATTTTTGGGATATTGCCTGTCTGCCCTATTTTATATATTGAATGCGCATCAGAGTTTATTGCTACCCTGCATTTGTATTTTTTGCAAAGCTTTGCTATTTCCAGCATATTTGCCTGACCTGTTGGGCGTACGGCCTGGCTGTTTACATTTAGCTCTACAACTTTATTGTTTTTGGCAAATACTGGTATAACCTTTTCAAAATCAAATGTGTGCTGCAGCTGCTCGCAGTGGCCAATCATATCTATATATGGATTTTCTGCAATATTAAGCCAAAGCTGCGTTGCCTGTTCTACAGTAAGCTGCGGTATTATCTCTTTATGTATGGATGCTACCACCCAATCAAGATTTTTAAGGTAATAATCGCTTATATCCAAATCGCCGTTTGTGTTTATCACATCAACCTCTGCACCATACATAACAATAAGGTCGTCTATCTTTTTGGGTATCTGGCCTTTGTTCATAAAATGCCATTCGTGACCCGAATCGGGCATAAGAGGACCGTGGTCAGTAATGGCAATAGCTTTCAGTCCCAGCTTCTGTGCCTGGGTTATCATCTCTGTAACCGTATTATATGCATGCGAAGAATACAATGTATGCATATGTAAATCTGCTATCAGTTTCATTAAAACGCCTCTTTTATTCCTCTACGCCAAGCTGAGCCAGCAATTCTCTTGCTGCATTGTAACCCATCTTTTTCTGACGGTTTGCAATTGCTGCAGTTTCAATAATGATAGAAAGGTTACGGCCTGGTCTTACTGGTACAACAGATTTTATTATACTTATGCCAAGAATATCCATATATTCGTCATAAAGGCCTGTTGTGCTGTATGTTTTTCCCATTTCCCAGTTTTCCAGCTGGATAACCATATCAATACCCTGTGTCTGCTTAACAGCACCAGAACCGTATGCGCGTGCAATGTTGATGATGCCAACACCACGAAGCTCGATAAAATGACGGATGTTTTCAGGAGACTGGCCAACAAGTGTGTGGTCAGAAACTTTTCTGATTTCAACTGCATCGTCAGCAATAAGACGGTGGCCACGTTTAACAAGCTCCAAAGCGGTTTCACTTTTACCAACACCACTGTCGCCGATAATAAGCACGCCTTCGCCGTAAACTTCAACAAGAACACCATGGCGTGTAACGCGCTGTGCCAACTCTACGTTAAGAAAAGAAATTGCTGTTGCCATAAAGCTTGAGGTTTCTTCTGTTGTTCTGAGCAGCGGAACATTATTTTGACGTGCAAGTTCAACTACTTCGCTGGAAATAAGCTGGTTGCTTGTGATTACCACTGCTGGTATATCGTATGAAAACAGCCTTCCCAGTTTTTCCATTTTTTCTTCGTGCGGAACACTGTTTACATAACTGTATTCCATACGGCCGATAACCTGAATTCTTTTGGGGTCAAAATGTTCTTCAAAACCTGCAAGCATAAGCCCTGGGCGGTTAACTTCTTTACTTGTGATTTTAATGTCCTTTGCATCACCTGGCACATATATAGCTTCAAGATGATGACGTTCGATAAAACGTTCCAGTGTTACAAAAAAGCTCATAGTATCCTCCTGATTTATAGGTTTATGTAAATTTATAATTATCTTTTTTAATTTAGCTATTTATTCTGTTTGGCATATAGATATACATTATAATAATACTAAAAATCACTGTGAATTACAATATTTTTTGCAACAAAATCCAATATAATTCACATAAAAAATAATGGCTGAAGACACAAAATCTTCAGCCAATTTTTTTAGTGTATTTTATACGCCAAGCCATGCTTTAAGTTTGTTTTTAGGCTGGAAACCAACTGTCTGCTTAACAACCTTTCCGCCTTCAAACACCAGCATTGTAGGAATGCTCATAACACCGTATCTGCCTGCAATATCAGGAGACTGATCAACATCAAGCTTTGCAACAACAACTTTGCCTTCAAGCTCTTCTGCAAGTTCTTCAATAACAGGTGCAATCATTTTGCAAGGTCCGCACCATGTAGCCCAAAAATCCACAAGAACAGGTTTATCGCTGTTTAATACAACAGAATCAAAATTTGTGCTGTCAAGTTTAATACTCATAAATATATCTCCTTTATAATGTGATTTTCTTTATGTCTATACTATACCAGTATATGAATAAAGTGTATGTAATTTAATCACATTACTTTGTATATTCAAACAGACGTTTTTTATCGGTTACCACAATTTCCTTGCGTGAAACCGTCAGCACCCCTTCTTTCTCAAAATATTTAAGCATACGGGAAACCACTTCTCTTGCACTGCCAAGATATTTTGCAATTTCAAGGTGAGAATATGTTATTACAGGGCCGTTTTTTACAAGCTCATCATATAAGAATATTGCAAGACGTTTGTCAAAACTGAAAAACAGTATCTGCTGCATTGTCCACATAACATCAGAAAGACGCTGAGCCTTAAGCTTGTTCTGATAGTTTTCAAAATATATATTGCGTTCTATAAGGTCGCCAAAAGCACCTGAAGGCAAAACCCAGGCTCTTGTTTTTTCTGCGCTGTCAACATGGACATCAAAAGTTACTTCTGAAAGAACACAGGATGCAGAAAGAACACATACTTCGCCTTCTTCAACCCTGTAAAGTGTAACCTCTTTACCTTCTTCAGACATAATATAAACCCTCAGTGCACCGCTTTGCACAAACAGCACACCTACGCAAACCTGATCTCCATTGTGTATGTTTTCCCCAGCTTCATAGGTCATATCATACATATTTTCACACACAAAATCCTGAATTTTAGGCTCCAGTTTATCCCAAAAATCAAAATAAGGTTTTATAAGTTCTATCTTTTCCTGTTTAGTCATAACTATGCCTCACAAAATTAATCTGTTACAACAGCTGTACCAGATGCTGTAACCATAATCATATTTCCACCCTGACCAAGTACTTCGTAATCAATATCAACGCCAACAACAGCATTTGCCCCCATTGCCGCAGCGTGCTTTTCCATCTCCTGCATTGCGCTGTATCTTGCCTGAATAAGTTCCTGCTCATAGCTGCCGCTGCGTCCGCCAAAGAAGTTTGTAAGACCTGCTGCAAAATCTTTTACAAAATCCATACCAGAAATAACTTCGCCAAACACGACACCTTTATACTCTATAATTCTTTTTCCTTCTATGTTAGGTGTTGTTGTAATAATCATTTTCAAACTCCTCTCTGTGATTCTTATAAAAATTGATAGCTTTTTTCACAAGTTCCTTGTCATTTTTATAGCTTACACTTGGCAGAACTTTATCCATATCCATCCATTTTATATCCGAAACTTCTTCTTCCTGATTTGATGTCTCGTAATCTTCTGTGGTTGCAAAAAAGTAAACTACATCTTTTATAACATCCTTTTTAGGTGAATATGTAACAACCTCGCGAAAACGTGTATCTATAAGGGCATTCACACCTGTTTCTTCCCTAATTTCACGCACAGCAGTCTGTATTTCTGTCTCGCCTGCTTCTACATGGCCTTTAGGAAAAGACCAGTGTCCGCTGTTTGCATGTTTTATAAGCAAAATCTGTTCTTTCTCTCCTTTGAGATAAAACACGATTGCTCCGCAAGATTTTTCTTTTTTCATAAATTCACCTGTTTTGTTTTATTTATCCTTCCAGACGTTCGCTGATTTCGGCCCATTCGTCCATAAGCTCTTCCATTTTCTGTCTGTCTGTTTCCATATCCTTCCACAATTTTGCCATCTTTTCGTGGTCAGACACGATGTCAGGATTTTGCATATCCAGCTGATACTGATCCAGCTTTTCCTGCAAATTTTCAATTTCTCGCTCGCATTCTTTAACTCTCGCTCTGTCCTGAGCAGCTTTGCGGCGCTGTTCTTTCTGATTAAGCTGCACTGCAGCCTTTTCTTCTTTTACAGCCTTATCCACAACTTTTTTTACCATAAACTGTGTTGCAGAACGTTTTGCCATAAAATCTTCAAAATTTTTATAAAACACGCCTGTACCGTTTTCAATATTAAGTATTGGACAGTCCAGACTTTTCATCAGAAAACGGTCGTGAGTGATAACCACAATTGTGCCTTCGTATTCTGTAAGGGCATTTGTAATTGCTTCTCGCATATAAATGTCAAGATGATTGGTAGGTTCGTCCAGAAACAGCAGATTTGCGCGGTCAAGGCTTATCTCGCAAAAACGCATTCTCGCCTTTTCACCGCCAGAAAGCGCACTGCTTTCTTTAAAAACATCTTCACCTCTGAATCCAAAACGCGCAAGGTAACTGCGTACCTCCAGCTGTGTCCATTTTGGTCTGAGAGCCCATATATTATCTATAACTGTACCAGTTTTGTTAACAATATACTGGTCAAAAATTGCAGGTTTAACACCTGTACCAATTTTTATTTTACCACCTGCTGCACGGTTGCGGCCTGTAATCGTGTTAAGCAGGGTTGTTTTACCTGTACCGTTTGCGCCCGCAATAATAAGGCGTTCACCACGGCGAAGGTCAAGGTTAAGGTTTTCGATAAGTTTTCTGCCGCCTGCCTGTACCTCAAGTTTTTCGATATTAATTACCTCATCATAAGGTTTTACATCAAATTCAAACTTGAATTTAAGCGGTACGCGCATCGGGCGCGGTTTTTCGCTAACCTCCATTTTTTCCAGCTGCTTGCGGCGGCTTTTGGCCATATTGCTGGTGCTTGCACGTACAAGGTTTTTGGCAACGTAATCTTCCAGCTTTGCAACCTTTTCCATATCAGCTTCATACTGCTTCTGCTGCAGTTTAAGTTTTTCTTCTTTAAGCACCGAAAATGCAGAATAATTGCCTTTATATTCACACATAAAGGTATCTTCCACTTCCCATATACGCTTAACAAGCTTATCAAGGAAAAAGCGGTCATGACTGACTGTGATAATTGCACCCTTATAGTTTGAAAGATAATCTTCCAGCCAGGTAAGTGTATCAAAATCAAGGTGGTTGGTCGGCTCGTCCAATATAAGAACATCAGGATTTTCCAAAAGCAGCTTTGCAAGGTTAAGGCGTGTTCTTTCACCGCCAGACAAAACACCAACTATCTTACTGTGCTCTGCTTCGGTAAAACCCATACCGTTAAGCATCTTTTTAATCTGAAAATCGGTATTGTAGCCGTCTTTGGAATAGATTATATTCTGCAAATCGTGGTATTTTTCCACCAAAACAGCATCGTCAGGGTCGATGGAAAGCTTTTTCTCCACCAGCTCAAGCTCTTTTATGGCTTTAAAGGACTGCTCAAAAACTGTTTCCATTTCGGAATAAAGTGTATTGTTTGGATTTAAACCATCGGTCTGTTTAAG
>SVMV01000003.1:34904-50295 GCA_015067245.1 Oscillospiraceae bacterium
GTATACTTCGTCTTTATTAAGTTCGTTAAGCATTTCGTGTCTACCGTCTTTATAAAGCTTTAATGTAATATCCTTTACACCGCTGTTTTTATAGTTGTGGTACACCTGCTCAACACCTTTACCCCATTCACCAACAGGGTCCATATCACCTGAAAATATAAGATATGGTATATCTTTTTTTGTGTTATCAAAGCATTCTTTGCTGTTTGCCAATGATAAAATACTTATGAGGTCTTTGTAGCCGCTGAGTGTAAAATAAAAACGGCAGTATTTATCGGCACGGTATTTTGCAACCTGCTCTTCATCACGGGTAAGCCAGTCGCTGCTGGTTTTTGGATTTTCTATTTTATCAAGGTAGCTGCCGAAAATAATTTTGGCTATCAGCTTTGATGTGGCTTTTTCGCCTTCAATTTTCATAAGAAGATTGATAAGTGTCTTGCCTGCCGCTGCCATTGGGTTACTGCCGCCTGTGCCGGAAATGAGCATACCGTCAACAAGATATGGATATTTTGCTGCAAATGCCCTGGCATAAAAAGAACCCATACTGTGTCCAAGCAAAAACAATTTTAACTGCGGAAAATTTTTTCTCACTCTGCCCGCGGTTGTTGCAAGGTCACTCAAAACGTGTAAATACCCATCCTTGTGCGCCATAAATCCCAGCTCACTGTCATCGTTTACACTTGCTTTGTGTCCAAGATGATCATGGCTCACCATAACGTAGCCATGCTGTGCCATAAAATTCATAAAATCTTCATAACGCTCTGAATGTTCAATCATACCGTGAGAAATCTGTACAATTGCTTTGTATGGTGGATTTTGTGGTCTGATAATAAAACCGTTGATAGTATTTGTGCCGTTTGATGATTTAAAGCTGAACTTTTCCTTTGTTAGCGATAACATCTTCCAAGCCCTCCAGAACTATATTTTTAAGCTGTGTGTAATCCTGAACTGTATATTTAGGTTTGATATTTGTATTGTTTGGCTGGTTGTCAAAGTTAACCCAGCATGTATCCAGGCCTGCATTTATACCGCCTTTGATATCGGACTGCAGACGGTCACCTACAACAAGCACCTTGTTTGTATTTTCTACGCCCAGATCTTTAAGTGCCGCAAGAAAAATCTGCTTGTTTGGTTTGGTTGCACCCATCTTTTCAGATGTATATATACCGTCGGCAAAATCAGCAATGCCGCTGATTTTAAGGCGGTTAAGCTGTACAGCTTCCATACCGTTTGTAACAACAGCAATTGTTGCATAATCTTCTACATCCTGCAGAAATTCTATTGCACCGTCAATAAGAACTGCTTCTTCTTTAAGAAAAGCCATATAGTCTTTGTTCATTTTTTCAGCATTTTTTGTGTCTGCTCCAATACTTTCGCAGAATTTCTGAAAACGGATTTTACCGATAAGATGTTTTTTTATTCTGCCTTTTTCCAAATCCTGCCACAAACTTTCGTTAATATTATGATAGTTTGTTATATTATCTTCCGTAGATGGAATATTGTATTTTTCAAGCACTTTTGTAAGCGCCTGTTTTTCACATTCTTTAAAAGATATCAATGTATCATCTGCATCTAAAAGTAAACAATTATATGCCATTGCACACCTCTGCATTTTAAATAATAATTATTATATAATTATACTATATACTGCAAAAAAAATAAAGGTGGTAATCCACCTTTATTGTGTCAATTTAATAAAATTAAATTTCTGTACGCCCTTTCAAAGCTCTGAACAAAGTTACTTCATCGGCAAATTCAAGACTTGAGCCCACAGGCAAACCATATGCAAGCCTTGTAACTTTTATATCCAGCGGTTTAATAAGCCTGGAAAGATACATTGCTGTGGCTTCCCCCTCTACTGTTGGGTTGGTTGCCATAATAACTTCTTTTACTGTTCCGTCTGCAAGACGCGCCAGCAGTTCTTTTACTGTAAGCTGGTCAACACCAATGCCATCTAAAGGAGAAATAAGCCCATGAAGCACATGATAAGTACCCTTGTATTCCCTTGTTTTTTCAAAGGTGGTAATATCTCTTGGGCTCTCCACAATACATATAACAGTTTTATCCCTGCTTGCAGAGTCACAGATTTTGCAAATTTCCTTTTCGGTAAAATTCTGGCATACAGGGCAGCGGTGAATCTGATTGTGCACCGCAAGAATTGCATTGCTGAATTCTTCCGCCTCTGCTTTATCCATAGATAAAACCTGATAAGCCATGCGTGTTGCACCTTTGCGGCCTACACCTGGCAACTTCTGAAAGTTATTTATAAGTCTTTCCAGTGGTTGAGCGTTAAAATCGGCCATAATTAAAACATACCAGGCACATTAAGACCGCCTGTTACCTTTTCCATTCTTTCTTCGCTGTCTTTTTTAGCTTTTGCAATGCCGTCGTTTACTGCAGCAGCAACAAGGTCTTCCAGCATTTCGATATCTTCTGGATCAACGATAGATGCATCAATTTTAAGGCCAACAACATCGTGTTTGCCGTTAACTATTGCTTTAACAACACCGCTGCCGCTTTCGCCAACATATTCTGTTGCTTCAAGTTCTTCCTGCAAAACTTTCATATCGTCCTGCATTTTCTGAGCCTGTTTGATAATCTGGTTCATATTCTGTGGGCCACCGCCCATGCCTTTTGGCAATCTTGCTTTCATAATATATCTCCTTAAATTTTAATCATTAATATTTACTTCAACACCGCTGTCCCGCAGTGACAAAATATCTTCAAGTCCGTCAGTTTTTGGCGGTGCAAATTTATCAGCAATATTTTTATATCCGCCGATGTTGTGCTGTTTGCCACAAGCCTGCTGAATTGCCTTTTTAACAATGGCACCTGCTTCTCTGCTGCCGCGCAGATAGTTGTTAAGTGCTTCGTGACCATCTATATATACTATATTATTGTATAAATAAGCTTTTGAACCTTTAAGCAGAGAATACAGCGGTTTATCAATTGTGCCAACAATGTCAATTGCTTTAAGCCACTGTGCAAACGGAATAATTTCTTCCTGCTTCTGTGATTGCTGTGCCGATATCTGTTTTGGGGTTGCAGAGCGTTCTTCCTGAAATGCGGGAACAACCGATACTGGTACAACCTGTGTATTGCAAAGCGTATATATTGCAATATCCAAAGAAATTTTTGGGTTCTGCCCTTTTGAAATAGACTCAAACGCTGTTGTAAATGCACTGAGTGCTGACTGGATAAATGCGTGGTTTGTAGTTTCGGCCTGTTTTTTTGTAAGTTCAAACTTTTCAGGTGAAACATTTAAAAGCTGATATGTGCTTTTTGGCAGGTTTGCAAGCAAAAGATTACGGAAATGAGTTATAAGTTCTTCGCAAAGGCGTTTAATGTCCACCGAACGCTGTTCCAAAATCAATATTTCCTGCAAAGCTGACGGCAAATCCTTTTTGATGATATAATCAGCCAGTGTAAGAATTTCCTGCTGCTTTGAAATACCAGCAACGTCTGCAACAATATCATCATTAATAACATTGCCTCGTGACAGACAGGTATCTAAAATAGATGTTGCATCACGCATTGCACCGTCCGCAAGGGATGCAATCGTGCGTGCTGCTGACTGTGAAAGTTCTATTCCCTCGCAGTCTGATATATACATAAGTGCTTCGCCTATTTCTTCGATACTAAGCTTATTGAAATCATATCGCTGACAACGTGAAAGAATGGTTGCAGGCACCTTGTGAAGCTCTGTTGTGGCAAGAATAAACACAACATGTGCAGGAGGTTCTTCCAGTGTTTTAAGCAGTGCATTAAATGCTGCTGTAGAGAGCATATGCACTTCGTCGATGATGTAAACCTTGTATTTTGCCATAACAGGCAGATACATAACTTCGCTTAGTATATCACGGATATCTTCAACACTGTTGTTGGAAGCAGCGTCCATTTCGATTACATCGTAAACAGATTCGTTTTCGATGCCTTTGCAGACATCGCAGTGCAAGCAAGGTTCTCCATTGTGATTATGCTGACAGTTGATTGCCTTTGCAAAAATTTTGGCGCAGCTGGTTTTGCCTGTGCCGCGTGTGCCTGTAAACAGAAATGCATGGCCGATTTTGCCTGCTGCAATCTGATTTTTAAGGCTTTCAACAATAACCTTTTGTCCCACAACCTCGGAAAAAGTTTTTGGGCGGTATTTTCTGTAAAGTGCTATATGTGCCATAATAAAAACTCCTTCCATAACATTTTAAAATAGGACAGGCTATTCGCCGTTGGCGTTTATACTGTTCTATATGCAAAGAAGCTAAAATATCGCAAAGTCAAACCACTTAATGCTGCTTGGTTCCCCACCTGACATGGTTCATGGCGAACAATCGTATCCGCCCCTTTGCATATAGAACAATACAGTAATAGCTCTGTCCTTCAACTGTTATAGTTTAGCATATTTTCAATTATTATTCAAGTACATATTTACAAACAAAAAGCTGTTCCTGCAGCAATTTTGCAAAAACAGCTTTATTTTATGATTCATAAATTACATTTGCGTGGGCAAATATGGAAATCCAGGTATATGGACCGACAATACCGTCCTGCTTTAATCCCACATGCTGCTGAAAACGCCGCACGGCAATATCTGTCTCATCGCCAAAATATCCGTCTTCAGCAAGTATGTCATGGGTTGAGAATTTTTTGAGAATAACATTCATCGCCGCCTGCATAGTTTCTACCTGAGGTCCTGAATCACCATATCTTAAGGGCTTTTCAGGATAATTTGGAAAATACATACAATCACACTCCTTTGATATATTTTATTATCAAAGGAAAACAGATGTTACAAACGCAATTCAATCAATATCAAGATAGCTTATTATTTCGTCAAGGTCAACTATTATCTTTTTGCAGTCTGCGCAGTAATATGCTGCTGAATACTCTGTAGACATAAAGTTGCTTAAAACAATTTCGTCCTTACGTTTGAATATTGTCAGCTTCTGTCTCTTTGTCCAGATTGGCGGACTTTTGGATTCGATAATGCCTTTTTCCATTTCTTTATTACAGTACGGACAGTTCATAACGGCCTCCTATTTTGCTGTTTTAAGTGTGTGCAGAAGCTTTATAAAATCTTCTTTGCCCCAAATTACCGGCACAGGATAAAGAGGATTTGCTTCGGCAGATGCCCATTTGATAATCTGGTCGGTATCCTTTTCCTGTATTGTATCAATACCTGCAGGAATGTTCATCTGCTTTTTAAGTTCTTCAATCCAGCTGATAAAGCCCAATGCCTTTTCCTTGTTGTCTGCACCTTTAATGCCACAGACATCGGCACAGTCGGCAAGTTTGTCATAAACAGCAGGGCCAAACTGGCGCATAACATGTGGCAGAATAACCGACATTGCCAGCCCGTGAGGCACGCCGTACAGTCCGCCAAGAGTGTGGCCAACTGCATGAACATAACCTACACAGCCGCGTGTGAATGCACGGCCTGCATAGAATGCAGCCTTTTGCATATTCTGTCTTGCATCAATATTTTTGCCGTCGTTATACGCAATGTACAGATTGTCGTGAATAAGTTTTACTGCATCAAGGGCAAGTTTTTTCTCCAGTGATGTAAGGTATGTATAGTTTGTATATGCTTCAACCGCGTGGCAAAGCGCGTCCATACCTGTTGTTGCCGTAACAAATGGCGGCAGACCTGCTGTGAGCAGTGGGTCAAGTACTGCATACTTTGGTATAAGTGCTGTGTCGTTGATTGATGCTTTGTGGTGTGTTTTGCTGTCGGTAATAACTGCTGCAACTGTGGTTTCAGAACCTGTGCCTGAAGTTGTTGGCACTGCAAATAATGGCGGAATTTTTTTCATAACTTTAAGCAAGCCCTGCAGCTGTGCGACTGTTTTGTTTGGTCTTGCAACACGGGCGCCGATTGCTTTTGCACAGTCCATAGGTGCACCGCCGCCAAAAGCAACAATGCCGTCACAACCGTTTTCTTTGTAAACCTTGAAGCCAGCTTCCACATTATCACTTGTAGGGTTAGGTTCAATATCGCTGAAAACTGTGTATTTTATACCCTCTGCTTCCATTGCCACAAGCATAGGAGCTGGCAGGCCTAATTTCATAAGGCCGTTGTCTGTTACAACAAGTACATTTTTAACGCCTTTTTCCTTTATCCAGCCAGGCAGTTTAAGCACGCTGTTTTCGCCTTCGATATATTCCGGCATACGGTAAGGCAACGCATAGTTGCCGATTTTCATTACAAACTGGAAAGTTCTGCAAAAAGCTTTATACATACTGTTTGCCCCCTTTATTTCTTCTGTTAATGTTTCATCTGATTTGTACATTGTTATTGCATCAATCGGGCAGGAATTTTTGCATAATCCGCAACCGATGCAGTCGTTTGGCTTTGCAAGCTGTGCTTTTGTGGATATATCACCCTTATATTTTGCCTTTGAAATTTCCAGACAGTTTTTAGGACATGCTTCCACGCACACTGAACAGCCTGCACAGCTTTGTTTTATAAATGGCTTTTGCCATTTTTGTTTTGGCAGTTTTTCTGCAATAAATCCGTCTGCATCAATTATAGCAGATTGAGGGCAAACTTTGCCACATAATCCACAACTGATACACAAATTCTTATTGATATTGTGTTTTTGCTTTAACTCGCCGTTTATGGCATTTACAGGACATTGTTTTGCGCAAAGTGTACAGCCGATACACTTATCAGTTATTGTATAGCTTTTCATCCGCTGCCCTACTATCCTCCTGCGACCATAGACATAAATACCACTTCGTCGCCGTCATTAAGTTTTGTGTTTTTGTTTGCCTGACAGTTATTTACCATAACTGCACAGGCTGATATGTTTTTTGCTGAAATTATATTGCCGTTCTCTTTTGCTTTTTCCACAATAATGTTATATATATTTTTTACAGTTTTTGCTTCGGTACAAAATTCCTTTACACCGCTGTCCAGCCGTAAAAGACCAAAAAGTTTAACCTTTACCATAAACACCTCTTCTAAATTATATTAAGTTTGTGAAGTGTCTTTTGTATAGGCACACCGTTTGCATCCCATCCGCGTGCTTTATAATAGGTTGTTTTCATCATATCAAGTGGTACAACAGTTTTTGGATTATTTTTATCCTGCGGAACATCTGTAAGCTTTGCAGGCAGTATATCGTCCTTTGCTGTTATGCCAAAACGGCTGTTAACATAGCGTTCCAAAGTATAACCACGCTCACCGCAGCGAATATACTTACCAAAATTTATAGGCATATTGACTGCATACCGGAATATTTTTGTGTGATGGAACACAGGCAGATGCAACGCCAATAAGGTTGGGTATTTGTTGATAAACCTTACTGCCCAGCCTATGTGAGGAATTGCAAAATTGACCGCTTTTGTTATAGGTCCGTTAGGCTGTGTAATAAGAAAACCGGGGAAAAACGCATAGGATGTAAACAGGCACTGGCCAGACGCTGAAATCATTTCCATCAAATCCTGGAAAAGCATTGTGAAATCCGCTTTCGCCTTTGGCGTGTTTGGATTTGTGTTAAGCCCCAAGCCCTCAAGAATAACCAGATACCCCCCATTAAGATGACAGCCGCCACGATTGGAAACTGCATAGCCAAGCCCCTGTCCTGCTGCCATACGAGGTTCGTAGGCTGCAAGTTCCAGCCCTTTAACGTTCATTGCAAAATCTGCTCCGCCATATTTTTTGCTTAAAGTACGGCTGCCCTCGGCAAGTTCATCACCAATACCTCGGCGATAAGCAATATCTTCCAAAATTTTAGAAATATTATCTGTTTTGCCAAACTGCAGGCCGCTGTTCCATAAGCCTTTTTCGTTTGCTTCCATTGCATAGGCAATAGTGTTGGCGGCAGAAATTGTATCAATACCAAGTTCATCAAGTTCATAATTCCAGCGGTTTACAAGTTCCAGATTATCATTCTGGATACCGCCAGCAAGCAAACCAAGTGTTTCAAGTTCTGGGCCTTTAACCTTTTTGCCGTCAACATCAACTGTTCTTGCGCATTTGATAGGACAGCCAAGACACCCTTTGTTTACAATATTGTACTGTTCTGCCAATGTTTCACCGTTAACCTTTTCGAAATCAGGATTTTTGCCATAGGTATAGTTTTTTGTAGCAAGCAAACCTCGCATCTGCATGCTGCTTACAAGACCTGCTGTGCCAAGGCGTGGCAGCTGATTGCCCGTAAGAGGATGCTTTTTAAGGTATTTAAACCATTTTTTATTCCACTGTACAGTTTTCGCTTTATCAAAAACAGGGATAATATGTGTGCCCTGAGCCGTAACAGCCTTGATATTTTTGCTGCCGAAAACAGCACCTACACCTGCACGCCCTGCTGCACGTTCCCCACTTAAAACCGCAGCATACTTTACAAGGTTTTCCCCTGCAGGTCCTATGCACAGATGCCCATATTTTGTATTTTCGCTATACAGTTGTTTTATCTTTTTATCGAGAATCTGCTGACATTCGGAAATTTTTGTACCCCACATATCATCCGCTGCATGAAATATAAAATTATCGTTGTTGATTTCAAGCCATGTAGGCACATCACAGCTGCCTCGGATTACCAAAGCATCGTATCCCGCTTTTTTAAGATAGTAACCAAAGTTTCCACCACAATTGGAAGATGCCAGTATGCCTGTTAGCGGTGACAATGTGGAAATGTTAAAACGTGCCGAGCTTGGCGCACCTGTGCCAGTAAGCGGACCTGTGGAGATTACGATGATATTTTCCTCACCAAAAGGCTGTTCTTTTCCGCAAAAATTGTCACTTAATATTTTAGCTGCCATAATTTTGCCGCCGATAAAAAGTTTGCGCTCCTCATCGGACCATGGGTACTCGCTGATTTGTTTTGTTGTAAGGTCAATTTGTGCAACTTTGCCCATATAACCTGTGTAGATGCTTTGCATACTATTCCCCCTTTTGTGTGCAGAGCAAGTTCCGCAGATTTGTTAAATTTATAACGTATTATTGTTAATTTAATAACATTATTTTTGCTATCGATAAATTTAATTAAGTTTTTTCAAGATAAATTTTATATTTTTAATATATCATATTTTACATGCCATTACAACAGTTTTGATAATCAGTATCAATAAGAAAACAAAAAAATAAAAGCGCACCAACTAAGGTACGCTTTTAAATTGTTAATTGTTAATTTTGATTATTTAACGATTTCGCCTTCGCTTACGCCGCCACAAGCGTTGTTTTCGTCTGTGTCGATGTGCATTGCTGTTGCGAAAGATGGGCTAACACGTACAACAACATCGTCAAATACAAGTGCTCTGCCGCATGTGTCAACTTTAACTTTAACGATTTCTTTATCTGCTACGCCAAAGCTCTGTGCATCTTCTGGTGTAATGTGGATGTGTCTTTTAGCTGCGATAACGCCTTCTGTAAGTTCAACTTCGCCAGCTGGGCCAACCAGTTTGCAGCCTGCAGAACCAGCAACGTCGCCAGATTCTCTAACTGGAGCAGCGATACCGATAGAACGAGCATCTGTCAAGGACAATTCAACCTGTGTGCCTTTTCTTACTGGACCAAGGATAGAAACGTTTTTGAGCTCTTTTTTAGGACCAACTACTGTTACTCTTTCTTCGCAAGCGTACTGGCCTGGCTGAGAAAGGTCTTTTTTCTTTGTGAGTTCGTGACCTGCACCGAAAAGAATGTCAAGATGTTCCTGGGACAAGTGAATATGTCTTGCGGATGTTTCAATCAAAATTTTAGCCATTTATATATCCTCCGTTTTAATAAACATTTGTTTGTATATTAATGATACCTTAAATTTGTGAAAAAAACAATAGATATTTAAAGAAAAATCTGATAATTGCTATATTTTAAACATTTGCACAAAAGGCCGCTGAAAATAATTTTGCTATTGTTGCTTTTTACAACGCTTGTAACATTTTATATTTTTAGCACATATACTGCTTTAGGGGCGATTATATGAAAAGCAATGTAATGAGACTGCTTTACCTGCAGCAGATTTACATAAATGCAGGTAAAATAATAATGGATAAACTATTTGAAAAATATAAAAATTATATTGATTACACTGCTTTAAACCACTGTACAGAAAGTGCTGATTATTGCTGTATATATGACAACATAGGTTCTTTTATGGATGCTCTGTGCAGAAAGATAATAAACAAAAATAATAAACACCATAATATTATATATATAATAATGTCACCTTACCATAAATCTGATGTGATATGCGGCCTGTTAGTCACAACTAATAATTATGATTTTAAACTCATCAATTATCCACACAATTGTAAAGCCAACAAGCTTTACATAAAAGAGATGACTGCCAAAGACCATAAATATCTTAATTTTTCTGATGAACTGTTTGTTTTAAGCAATAAAATACAGCAGGAATTTTAGTTTAAAACTAAAACTACTGCTGTTGATTTTATTATTTTGCCAGTTTGCGAAGAATTGACATAGGTGCAATTTCTGTTTTGCAAGGTACAGAGTATGGCATCATAGAATGTGCTGTGCTTTCTATCTGATTTCCTTCACCATCAAAAATCTTTGTTGGCGTAAATGGAATTACAGTTCCGTCAGGCTGTAAAATTTCAAGCGCATCACCAAGCACAAACTTACCGCGCTGTGAGCAGTAAAGCGTGTCGTTTTCCCATTTTTCAACAACGCCAAGCAAGTCCCATTCTCTGATATATGTGGAAGAATCGGTTGTCTGTGTTGCGTTTTCACGGCCAAAGTAAAAGCCTGTGGAATATCTGCGGTGGCTTGTTTTTGTAAGTTCTTCAAGCACTGGGATTGGGCAAAGAAATTTGTCAGGATTTTTTGCATAAGCATCAAGTGCCTGACGGTATGCTGCTGTAACAGATGCTACATAATAAAAACTTTTTGCTCTGCCTTCAATTTTAAGGCTTGTGATGCCTGCCTTTGCAAGCATATCGATATATGGTGCCATACACAGGTCATTTGCATTCATTATGTATGTGCCTTCTTCTGTCTCATTTATATCAAAATATTTGTCAGGGCGGGATTTTTCCACAAGCTGATACTGCCAGCGGCAAGGCTGGGAGCATTCGCCGCGGTTTGCATCGCGGCCGTTAAGATACTGGGATAAAAGGCAGCGGCCGGAAAAAGACATACACATTGCACCATGTACAAATGCTTCGATATCCAAATCTTTTGGTGTTTTTTCACGGATTTCGATAATATCTTCAAGGCTTGTTTCTCTTGCAAGCACAATACGCTTTGCACCAAGTGCATAGGCTGCATTGGCTGTAACATAGTTCATAATACCAACCTGTGTGGAAAAGTGAATTTCCATGCCAGGTGCATTTTCTTTTACCATTGCCAGAACACCAAGGTCTGCAACAATAACAGCGTGCACACCTGTCTGTGCCACTTTTCTGATAAACTCCGGCATTTTTTTAACATCAGCATTTGTTGGCACTGTGTTAAGTGTAAGGTAAACTTTTTTGCCAATGCTGTTTGCGTAGTCTGCAGCTTCCTTAAGCTGTTCCAGTGAAAAGTTTTTTGGAGCAGCACGCATGCCAAAATCCTCGGCACCGAGATATACTGCATCTGCACCGTATGCAAATGCATATTTAAGGCGCTCCATATCCCCTGCTGGAGATAAAAGTTCTGGTATATTCATTTATAAACTCCTTATTTTACAGTTGCGTTAACTGCTTCCATTGTTGCTATATTCTGTACATGTCCTGCCCAGGTTTCTGCATAATAGTATTTACCTGTAAGGTCTGTAAGGAAGAAATAGTGTGGGCTGTTTGGTGTTGGGTTAAGCACGGCATTTATTGCAGATATGCTTGGAGATGAAACAGGTGTTATTGGTATACCAACACACATATATGTATTTACTGCCTGCTGCATTTCTATTGGGCTTTGGTCTCTGCCAACACCAAGATAAGGTTCAACCTGTTCACGCATATAATAGTAAGAAACATCAGATTCAAGTTTTGGGAACGGAGAATCCGGTTTTAATCTGTTGAGAAATACCGCGGCAACATCGGGCTGGTTTATCGGGTCGCCTGCTTCTTCTTCAACATAGGAAGCAAGTGTAACAACATCCTGCAATGTAAAGCCCTGCTGCTCCATCTGTGCATACATTTCGTCAGTTACAAGGCTGTCAAAATGTCCAAGCATTGTTTCGGCAATTTCGTATGCTGTTGCTTCGGGGAAAAATTCGTATGTTTCAGGATAGAGAAAACCTTCCATTTTAAACGGTTTATATTCGTGGTCTTCTACATACTGATAAAATTTAAACTGTGACCAGTCGGTGTTTTCCACAACGTCAATAAATTCCTGAGCTGTGCAGAAACCTGCTTCTTCCACAAGTTTTGAAATTCTTACAATGGAAGAACCTTCAAAAACAGTAACAGAAACAGTTTCACGCAGGTCTTTTGCAGTTGTAATCTCTTTGACAATTTCCTGGTAGGACATATTCTCTCTAAGGGTAAATGTGCCATACTGAAGATTGTCAATAGGGTTCTGCTTTGCATAAAGTTTAAAAAACAGTTCGTTTTCTACAATACCGTTTTCTGCTAAAACAGCTGCAACAGAATAAGCCCCCATACCTTTTTCAAGCTGAATTTCAACTGCTTCGCTGCTGCCTTTGCCACCCTTTATGTCATTATTGTATGACATAAAAACAAAACCAGCTGCTGCAACACCAACCAAAACAAGTGCTGCCAGAACAGAAATAATCTTTTTCACAACTTTTTCTCCTTAATATATCAATCAAACATTAAATTTGCATATAACTCTTTATTTAAATTTTTAACAACACAGTGCGGATAAAGTGTACCTTCGCCTAAAAACAAGGATGAATTCTGCGAAAGCTGGATATCTGCAACATCCTTGCCTGTTCTTTCCCTTATAGCCTGCAAAAGTATTACTGCATGCTGTGTTGAGTTTGCAAACAGGTCACGCACAACTATTCGGTCTTTTTTTACAAAATAGAGACAGTATGCATTTTTTGTTTCGGCTGTAGAACCGCCCTCACTGTAGATATATTCCGCAAATTTCTCATATCCTTTTGGGGAAAAATGCACCACTTCATCTTCGCTGAATCTGCTGCGCATATCTTTAAATCTCGATGCTGTTGCTGTGTCAAAATCTGCTGTTGCCCAAAGATTGCGTTTTATTTCTACTGTACCTTTGCGCAGATATGTTGTAGTGTCAAAGCCAAGATTTTTATAAAATTCAAACAGGCTTTCTTCAGCAGGCTGTGTTACACAGAATGTATATCCCTCATTAAATTTCTGCTGGCAAACACATTCTACAAGCTGTTTTGCATATCCTTTGCCACGGTATTGCGGCACAGTTGCCAGACCGTAAATATAAAAACCTTTTTTATTATATGCAAAAAGTTCAACCCCTGCAACAACCATTGCGGCAATTTCGTCATTTTCTTTTACAAGATAAATACCGTCAGGCGTGCAAAGATTTGCGGCAAAATCTGCAAACTGGACACTGTCGCCAAAAATCTGTATCCACAGCTGTTTAATTTTTTCTATATCGTCTTTTTTTGCTGTAGTTATAAACATAAAAGTCTCCTTTTACACTACATCAAGTTTCGCAAGATATTTTGTGCGTATCTCACAAGGGAAATTTGCAAGTTTTGCTTTGCGCAGATTTTCCTGCCCCATATCATCTTCTCGGTTGATAAACTGATATTGCTGCAGGCAGTTGCGTGCAAAGTCTCGGTTGATAACCGCATAAGCACCTGTAATTTCGTGGAAAGCCTTTTCTACAATTATATCCACCATATTGTCATTTATTGGTGAAGCAAGGGTAAATGCTACAACGCCATCCCTGTTTTCGATAAAAGCACCGAACACATCGGTTTTTTCAATATGGTCCAGTATTTCAATTATACCCTTGCGCTCGGAATATAACCCCTCAGACTCATCGCAGTTGTTACGACAGCACCATTCACGTTCAAATTCCTTTGCCTTTTCAACATTGTCTGCTGTGATTATATGGAAGGTGTATTCTGGATTATCACGTTCAAAGCGTGAACAGTGGTTGCGCTTTTTCTGATAATTTTTACCTGGGAGATTGCTTAAGTCTTCGGTTTTATAGATATAGTCAAAGGTGTCCCTGTCTGCCACAATTTCAAACAGATTGCCAAAATGCTGCTCCATAACCGATTTCTGATTTTCGTCCATTGCAAATATTTTTATGCGGTATCTGTTTTTCTTTGCATCTTCAATAATAAGCTGAACAGCCTGTTCGAAAGGCAGTTCGCCTACAGGAGAAAGATACCAGTAAGAATTATCTCCCAAAGTGCGCATAAACAGCGTGCCGTCGACAATTGTATATTCAACATGGTGGCGGAAAGACCAGATAAGCATTGTGAAAAAGCAATGGTCACAGTTTTCCACATTGTGTTTTTTCAGTATTGGGTCAATCTTTTCAAAATCCTCTATTGCGAGTTTTTTAAAATTATTCATAATTATAAAACCTTTTTCACTGCCTCAAATATTTTATCTGCAATTTCTTCTATTGTAAGTGGATTTTCGCCGTTATCGCATTTAATTCTTGTCCAGTTATCGTGTTCTACACAAAAATATGCTGCCATTCTGGACTTTTCAAGATAGGCTTTGTCTTTTTCGTGGATATCTTTTTTACTTTCGTCACCAAGATATCTTTTGCTCATAAGCTTCTGACTTACTTCGGGGCTCATATCAAGATATATTACTGCATCAGGTTTTGGTATGCCAACTTTTTTATATTCATAGTCATACAGCCAGTCCATAAAACTGTTCCATGCTTCCTGTGGCAGTTTTGAACACTGATGCACACCGTTTGATGTTGTGTACCTGTCTGCAATAACAATGCCGCCATCGTTATAAAACTGTTCCCAGTTTGTCTTAAAACTTATGTATCTGTCCACTGCATAAAAGCTGGATGCTGCATAGGGATTTACGCCGTCTGGCTTATCGCTGAGCTTGCCGCTTAAATACATTCTTACAGGTGCGGAAGAATCACTCGCGTAATCAGGAAATGTAACCTTTTTGGTATTTACCCCCATTTCCTTTAATTTTTCATAAAGCAAATTTGCCTGAGTTGCCTTGCCAGAGCCGTCAAGACCTTCGATAACAATTAACTTGCCCATTTTTAAGACCTCATTTATGTAAAACAATTTATCGTATAGCTCTTTAAATTTTATCCTATACTTCCGATATGTAAAGTTATATCGCTTTACATAGCTTATTTTTTAAGATTTGCGTATTTTTCTTTCATTTCAGCAGCTTTACCACAGCTCATTTTACCCTCTTTGCAGCTGCCGCAGGCACAGCTTGGGCCGGCTTTCTGGAAGAGTGCAGGTGCAACTTCCCATACCAGTTTAAGCATTTCGTCTGCAAGCTGACGTATTTCCCACTGTGCGCGCATACAGCAGCGGTGTGCAAAAAAGTT
>SVMV01000004.1 GCA_015067245.1 Oscillospiraceae bacterium
TTTATGTTCCCATTTGGCTGGGGCGAACTTTGGGGCATTGCAGACCGCGGCAACTTTGACCTTACACAGCATTCCAACCACTGCGGCAAACCAATTGAATACTTTGACCCTGAAACAAACGAACACTACATCCCACACGTTATCGAACCATCCCTTGGTGCTGACCGTGTTGCTCTTGCTTTCCTTTGCGAAGCTTATGACGAAGAAGTTGTAGATGCAGAAAAGAACGATACACGCGTTGTTCTCCGCCTGCACCCAGCACTTGCTCCATACAAAGCATGTGTGCTTCCACTTAGCAAAAAACTCAGCGAACAGGCAACAGCAGTTTACCAGCAGCTTCAGAAAGACTTTATGGTTGACTACGACGAAGCAGGTTCCATCGGCAAACGTTATCGCCGTCAGGACGAAATCGGCACACCACTGTGTATCACATACGACTTTGAATCTGCAGAAGACGGCTGTGTAACAGTGCGTGACCGCGACACAATGCAGCAGGAACGTGTAAAAATCGAAGACCTTAAAGCATACATTGCAAAGAAAATCGAATTTTAATTAAATACTTGCATAAAAAAGTCGGACTTAATTAGCGACCTCCAGACAAGAAAACACAAACCTAATTTCCGGCACAAAAAGGCTGTTACTGCGTCAGCAACACTTGCATTACACAAAGTAGTGCTGCGTGTCTTTTCCTTGTACCAGCACTTTTTGTGCAAAAATGGGCAAAAATGTACCAACCAAATCACTTTACAGTGTTTTGGTTGGTATTTATGTTTTCTTATCAGAATGTCGCTTTGTCCGACTTTTTTGTATAATATTGAAATCTAATTTAATATACCAAAGTGGGATATTTTTTCTTAGTTTTTGTACTATTATAAAAATATATTATAGTTGGATAAAGGAATTAAAAGTATGAAAATTAAAAATATAACACTGCGTATAGACGGAGAAATACTGGAAAAATTCCGCATAGTTTCAAAATATGAGATGCGGTCGGTAAATAATCAGATTAATATTTTGATTATGCGAAATATAAAAGAATTTGAAGCAGAACACGGAAAAATAAAAAATCCGTCAGAAAAATGACGGATTTTATATATTCTGTATCTTATCAATTACAAAGGACGATATCATAACCGTTACAAGTGAATAGGCTATTTTAGCAAAAGGGATATAGCTTAAAGAAAGGCAAAGCACCGTTAAATCTGTTGCAAGATATGCTTTTGATATACGGCATTTTGCAAGCTTTGAAATAACCAGTGCCAAGGCATCATCACCGCCGCTGGCGCCTCCCTCACGCACCACAATGCCAACACCAATGCCAACAAAGGCTGCCCCCATAACAGCGGCAATAAGCTGATGGGAAGAAAGGTCAGGAATAACATAACCAACAGCTTCCCACACTCTGTAGGAAAGGGAAAAACAGCAGCTGGCAAACATTGCGTTTTTTAAAAAGCTGTTGCCCAGTATGCGCCAGCCGATAAAATAGCAGGTAAAGTCCAGCACAATGCCGCTTATACTTGGGCTTATGTCAAACCAGTGGTTAAGCAGCAAAGTCATGCCCAGCACACCGCCTTCGGTTATCTGGCTTTGGCTGTGGATGTTAAACAGCCCAAAGGATAAAATGGCAGCACCCAGCAAAAGCATGGCATAGTGTTTTATATTAAATTGTTTTTGCATAGGTTGCTGCCTCCTTTATAAAATAATATGCAGGTATAAGCTGATACTGCTTTATCACTAAAAATCGGATCAACGCAGAGTGTATTTACAGCATAACAGCAAAAAAATAAGCTGAGCATTTCGCTCAGCTGTAATTTTTTAATGTAATTAGATAGCTCTTGTTACCTTACCAGAGCGAAGACATCTGGTGCAAGCGTGAATATAACGTGGAGAACCGTCCACGATAGCTTTAACTCTTTTTACATTTGGTTTCCAAGCTCTGTTGGAACGTCTATGAGAGTGAGATACTTTTATACCAAAAGTAACACCTTTACCACAACAATCACATTTTGCCATTCTGTTGCACCTCCTAAAATTTAATCAACTATGATATTTTAGCATAGAATTTATCTAAATGCAATACCTAAATTGCATTTTTCTCATGTTGCTAAAACAGTTTACCACAAATAAATGAGAATATCAAGCCCCAATTTTCAATTATTTTAAAAATTCTTACACAATACTATATTATTATAAATATATATTCTATATTATGTCAAATATGACACTTGAAAAAATCCGCCAAAAAACATATAATAAATTATTAAGCGCAAAGCTTGGATAAAAGGAGAATTTTATGAACTTTTTTAATATAGTGGTGCGTGCAATAGTGCTTCTCACCGCAATTCCAATTCACGAAGCAGCACATGCATATGTTGCAGATAAAATGGGTGACCCAACAGGCAAATATATGGGCCGCCTTACATTAAACCCAATGGCACATTTTGACCTTTGGGGCTCGGTTGCTATGCTTGTTGCAGGCATTGGCTGGGCAAAGCCTGTGCCAATCAACCCGCGCAATTTCCGTGAGCCTAAAAAAGGCATGGCAATCTCTGCGGCAGCAGGCCCAATATCCAACCTTATTGTTGCAGCAATAAGCCTTGCAGTTGCAAAGCTGTTTATGTATGCAAACTACGGTATGGGTGTAAATACAGTACTCAGTACACTGTTTCAGATTTTCAGTGTAATGTGCTCTATCAACATTTCCCTTGCAATCTTTAACCTTATTCCAATACCTCCATTTGACGGTTCAAGAATTTTCAACTATTTCCTGCCAGACAAATATTATTTTAAGGTTATGGAATACGAACAGTACATTGTTATCGGCTTGCTGATACTGCTGTTTACAGGAATTCTTGACCTGCCGCTGTCCATTATTTCAGGGCTAATCCTCAATGCCCTTAACAAGCTTACTTTCTTTGTGGATATTATCGGCAGAGCTATATTGATGTAATTAAAGGACATTTTATGCAGTTGAATTTTAAAACAGAACAGTTCGAAGGTCCGCTTGACCTGCTGCTTGCACTTATTGCAAAGCACAAGATGAATATTCTGGATATTGAGATTATCACAATTATCAATCAGTATCTGGAAATCATCAGTGCAGCACAGGCACAGGACCTGGATATAGCCAGCGACTTTATCGATATGGCGGCAAGGCTTGTATATCTTAAAAGTGTATATCTTCTGCCAAAAGACGACGAGGGCGAAAAGCTTAAGGCAGAACTGCAGGGCCAGCTTATCGAATACAGCCAGGCAAAACTTGCGGCAGAAAATTTACGCCGTATGTTTGTGGGGGACATGCTTTTTATCCGTCAGCCTGCCGAGATTGAAGAAGACTGGACCTATGATATTGTGCATCCCGTAACTGACCTTGTAAAGGCTTACGAAGTGCTGGACGATAAATCAATCCGCCGAGCACCGCCAAAGGTGGAAAAGTTCGAGCCCATTGTGTCGGCACCAATGGTTTCGGTGCATGTAAAAATCTTCAGTGTGCTTAAAAACCTTATGAAGAACAAAAGGCAAAGCCTTAAATCTGCTTTTGATAAAAGCAAAGGCAAAAGCGATGCAATTGCCACCTTTATGGCTATTCTGGAGCTTATCCGTGCCCACCGCATCGCCATTGACGAAGATGAAAATATGGTGCTTTCAGACAAACACAGGAGAGATTAAAATATGACAATGGAACAGAACGTGTGCGCAGCCGAAGCAATAATTTTTGCCAGCGGCGATGGTATAAGCACACAGAAATTAAAGGAAGTTCTGGATTTGGACTTAAAACAGCTTCAGTTTGTTTTGGAAAGTCTGTCCGAAAAATACAACACAAACGAAAGCGGCATCCGCTTTGTAAAAAACACCGAACAGGTTTTCTTTACAACCGACACAGCATACGCTGATGTTATCTATAAAGCATTAAGCCAGAAGCGCAATGCACCGCTTTCCAACGCAGCTATGGAGACATTGGCAATTATCGCTTATAATCAGCCTGTTTCACGCAGCTTTATAGAGCAGGTGCGTGGTGTGGATTCTTCCAGCAGTGTGCAGACATTGCTTTTGCGCGGCCTTATTGAAGAAGCGGGCCGTCTGGATATCCCTGGCAAACCAATAAGCTACCGCACAACACCTGTTTTTCTGCGCAGCTTTTCTATCGAAGGTCTGCAGCAGCTGCCAAAAATCAAAAGCAGCACCCCTGTGGGCGAAGCTTATCAGCTTGATTTAGAGGAAAGCGAAGATGCTTAAAGTACTGACTGTTATCGGCTGGATATTGCTTGTTCTGCTGGCTTTGGCTGTGTGGGTGATAGTTGTGCCACGCAGTGTTTTTGTAGAGTATACAAAGGCAAAAAGCCTTGTGGTAAAGGTAAGGGTATTTCTGTTTAAAATCAAAGTTTACCCACTGCCCAAAATATTCACAAAAGAAAAAACAAAAAAGCAAAAGGCCGATAAAAATAAAAAAGCTGACACAGAACAAAAGGTGTCGGGTGATACAGTACAGAAAAAGCCAAACGCCTTTTCGTCGTTTATGCAGGATATGCCAAAGGGGTTTGAACTGATAAAGGAAGCTGTGTCCACAGTCAAAGGAGTTATGGCAATTCTGCTTAGGAGCATTTATATAAAAGATGTTTCTTTTACACTGCCTGTAAGTGCAAAGGATGCCCACGAAACACAAAAGCAGTACGGCATTGTTACAAATGCTTTTTACAGCCTGAATATATTTTTGCAAAGATATGTCAAAATCTTTTACAAAAAGCCAATATTTGTTGCGGATTTTGCCAATCTTTATAAGGACAGCACATATTTTTATTGTAAAATACAGGCAAGTCCAAGTATAATATTGGTGGTGGGCTGGTATATGTTAAAAACCTACCGCCGTTTAACCAAGAACAAACCCAATAAGGAGAAATAAATTATGGCAGAAAAACCAGTACAGGAGCTTATGGCTTCTGCCCTTGAAAAGATGAGAGACCTTGTGGACTCCAACACAGTTATCGGCAGCCCTATCTATACACAGGACGGCACAACTATCCTGCCTGTTTCCAAAATTACATTCGGCTTTGTTTCAGGCGGCACAGATTTTGCTTCCAAAACACAAAAAGACCTTTTTGGCGGCGCAGCATCCAGCGGTGCTTCCATCACACCTGTTGGTTTTCTTGTTATCAAGGAAGGCAGTGTAAAGCTTATGCAGCTGGCAGAAGGCGGCGCAACACTTGACCGTCTTATCAATATGATGCCAGAGGTTATCGACCGTGTGGAAGGCTTTATCGCTAAAAAAACAGGCAAAAAAGACACAACAGTAAAAACATCAACCGAAGCTGCAGATGTTGTTGCAGATGTAAACGACATTGTTGGTGACGCAGTGGTTGTGGACGAAACATCAGTATAACGGAGAATAAAATGAGAGATACAAGAATTCAGAAAGCTATGGCAGATCAGGGCCTTTGTTCACGCCGTCAGGCAGAACAGATTATTCTTGAAGGCCGTGTAAAACTCAACGGCCGCCCTGTGCAGCTTGGCGATAAAATGGATACAAAAGCAGATATTCTTTCTGTAGACGGCCAGAGAGTTATCTTTGACAAAAAGAAAGAATATTACTATTATATGCTTAACAAACCACGCGGTTACATCACAACTTCCAGCGATGACCGCGGCAGAAAAACAGTGCTTGACCTTGTAAAAGACACACCTACACGCGTTTATCCTGTGGGCCGTCTTGACAAGGACAGCGAAGGCCTGCTGCTTTTTACAAATGACGGCAACTTTGCAAACCAGCTTACACACCCATCCCATCAGGTGTCCAAGCTTTACCGTGTAACAGTGCGTCCAAATGTAACAGAAGAACAGCTTATCGCTTTGGCAAACGGTGTTTACCTTGATGACGGCAGCAAAACACTGCCTGCAATTGTGCGTGTTGTAACACAGGAAGAAAACCGTTCAGTAATGGAAATTTCCATCAAAGAGGGCAAAAACCGTCAGGTTCGCCGTATGTGTGCAGCAGTAGGTCTTGAAGTTGCAAGACTGCGCCGCAATGCAATTGGCCCTGTAAAACTGGGTATGCTGCAGCCGGGCAAATTCCGCGAGCTTAAACCAAGCGAAGTAAATGCCCTTAAAGCAGCGGCAACAAAGGCAAAAAGAGTACACAGACAGGCAGAAAAAGAGGACTGATATTATGGGCATGTTTACAATGAAACCAATAGATGAATACGATGTTATTGAACTTCTCAACAATGGCAGATTTGAAGGCGACCTTTATGGCTATGTGCTTTCAGACGGCGGAGATTTGTTTGGTTACACACTTTTTAAAATAGAAGACAACACAACAGTAATGCTGGACAGCAAAACTCCGGACGGCAAATTCAGCGGCCAGTATCTTGACGGCATTATCCGTGCAAGCATTGCTTACGGCGAAGCACGCGGTGCCGAATATTTCAGTTTTAATATGAATCACCTGCCTTTTGCTGAATACAAGCGCATCTTTTTTGGTGATCAGCCAGACAGAATGAAAACATCGGTTATATTTTCCGGTTGCAAACATGATTAAAGGGTGGTAAACTGAATATGTTAGATTTATTTAAAGAACTGTTTGGTAAAAAAACCACACAGAATACATATAATAATGACATTAAGGAGAATACAAAAATGGTAGTAACAAAACAGACAAATATCGGCGCAATCCTTGACGCAGACCCAATGACAGGCAAATACTTCCTTGAAATCGGTATGCACTGCCTTGGTTGCCCATCCGCACGCGGCGAAAACATCGAACAGGCTTGCTATGCACACGGCACAGACGCTGACGAACTTGTTGCAAAGCTTAACGCTCACTTTGGCAACTAATATGAAAGACAAAAGCATCGGCAGCCGTTTGCTTACGGCTGCCGCTCTTGTTTCCTGTGGCAAAACTGTCTGCGATGTAGGCTGCGACCACGGCAAGTTAAGCCTGTACCTTATCCAGTCAGGCAAAGCACAAAAGATTATTGCCACCGATATCAACAAAATGCCGCTTCAGAAAGCCATAGATCTTTTTGCTGAAAACGGCTTAAGCCATAAGGCAGAGTTCTATCTTACCGACGGTCTGCAGAACATCACCGACACTGATGATATAACCCATGTGGTTATCTGCGGTCTTGGTGGTGATACAATGGCACAGATTATAGAAAACGCACCGTTTATAAAACACAACAAAGTCAAGCTGGTGCTTATCCCTGCCCAAAGCGGCAACAAAATACGGCAGTATCTTTACCATAGCGGTTTTGAAATAACAGGAGAAACCACAGTCGGCGAAAACAAAAAGTTCTACAGTGCAATCTGTGCTGAATATACAGGCATAAAATTTGACTGTACTGATTTTGACTGTTTTGTCGGAAAAAGCAGATACTGTACCGACCAAAGTGCCAAAGGCTATTTTGAAATGGTGCACACCCAGCTTAAAAAGCGTGAAAAAGGCTTTATTATCGACACAGGCATATGCCCTGATGGCATTGCAGATGCAATAGCAAGACTGGAAGCCTTACTGGATAATTTTTATAATTAAATATAAACTCCCGATGCATTTTATGTATCGGGAGTTTTTTTATATGCGGGACTTTACGGTTTTTACATTGGTTTTACAAAAGTAATTTTTCTTTTACCCTATGTTTACCATATCAGGATTTTGGGATTTACACAGCAAATATAAAATTAAAAATGTGGAAAGCAACAAAAACAATCCATATAAATCTAAAGCACACAGGTACTGAAAAGGAGAAATAATATGAAGAAGGTTTTAGCTATTGTTTTAGCACTTGCCATGGCAGCATCTTTTACAGCATGCGGAGGCTCAGAGCCAGCAAAAAATGACGAAGCATTTGGCGGAACAATTACAGTTATCAGCCGCGAAGACGGCAGCGGAACAAGAGGAGCATTTGTGGAACTTACAGGCGTTGAACAGAAAAACGATGCAGGTGAAAAAGAAGACTTTACAACTGTGGAAGCAGTTATTGCATCAAAAACAGATGCAGTGCTTACAAACGTTGCAGGAGATAAAATGGCCATTGGATATGTGTCAATGGGTTCTCTTAACGACACTGTCAAAGCAGTAAAAGTTGACGGGGTAGATGCTACAACCGAAAATGTAAAAAATGGTTCCTATAGCATTGCAAGACCTTTTAACATTGCAACAAAAGCAGAAATCAGCGAAGCAACAGCAGATTTTATCAGTTTTATGCTGTCCAAGCAGGGCCAGGAAATCGTGACAGGCAGCTATATCACAGTTGACGATGCAGCAGCAGAATATGCAGCATCTGGTGCAAGCGGTAAAGTTACAGTAAGCGGTTCATCATCAGTTGCTCCGCTTATGGAAAAACTTGCAGAAGCATACAAGGCGTTCAATCCTGACGTGGAAATTGAAATGAACACAACAGATTCCACAGGCGGCATGAATGATGCGGCAAACGGCGTAAGCGATATCGGCATGGCATCCCGCGCACTTAAAGACAGCGAAAAAGAAAGTCTCAACGGCACAACAATCGCTATGGACGGCATAGCAGTGATTGTAAACAGCACAAATCCAACAGAAAGCCTTACAGTAGAACAGATAAAAACAATCTACACAGGCGAAGTTTGCGGCTGGGAAGAAATTGCATAACCTATCCTCAATTATACAGCTCAAAGCGTGTCCAGATAATACAGGCACGCTTTTGGGCGCATATCTGATAAAAACGGAGGATATCTATGAATCATAAAAAAGAGATTGCGGCAAAATATATATTTATGTTTTTTGCACTGGCAAGCATACTGGCAGTGGCACTTATATCAATTTTTATCTTTGCAGGGGGGATGCCTGCCCTTAAAGAAATTGGCATTATTGAGTTTGTGTTCGGTACAAAGTGGAAACCTACAGCGGCAACACCGTATTATGGCATTGCATCAATGATAGTGGGCAGTCTGCTTATAACCTTGGGCGCCGTTGTAATCGGTGTGCCTGTGGGCATATTTTCAGCGGTATTTATATCAAACTTCTGTCCCGACAGGCTGTACAAAGTGATAAACCCCGCAGTTAACCTTCTGGCAGGTATACCAAGTGTTATTTACGGCTTTTTCGGTATTGTTATAATTGTTCCTTTTGTGCGCAATGTTTTTGGCGGCAACGGCAACAGCATACTTGCAGCAAGTATATTGCTGGGAATAATGATACTGCCAACTGTTGTATCGGTAAGCCAGTCAGCGTTGCGGGCGGTGCCATCCCATTATTACGAAGGGGCACTTGCCTTGGGGGCAACAAAGGAGCAGGCGGTTTTTAAAGTTGTTCTGCCTGCGGCAAAAAGCGGCGTGCTGGCAGGTGTTATTCTGGGCATTGGCCGCAGCATAGGCGAAACTATGGCGGTGCAGATGGTTGCAGGTAACCAGCCAAGAATAACCTTTGATATGACAAAGGGCATACGCACCATGACCACTAATATCGTCTTGGAAATGGCAGAAGCGGCAGACCTTCACCGCAGTGCTCTTATAGCTACAGGAGCGTTGCTGTTTTTGTTTATACTTATGATAAACAGCTTGTTTTTTGTGCTGAAAAGGAGAATGAACAGTGAACACTAAAGTAAAACAGGTGATGCAGACATACAGGCGCAGCCCTTTTTCGCTGGCAATGCGTGTTATGCTTATTGTATCCATAGCATTTACAGTGGGGATATTGGCTTTTATCCTTATATACATATTGGCAAACGGCATTCCATACATTACACCGTCACTTTTCAGTATGGAATATACAAGCGAAAATGTATCAATGCTTCCAAGTATAATAACAACCCTTATGCTTGTGGCGGCAAGCCTTGTTATCAGTATGCCATTTGGCATTTTTACAGCGGTTTACCTTGTTGAATATGCAGCAAAAGGCAGTCGGATAGTAGAGGTAATACGCCTTACCACCGAAACCCTTTCGGGTATACCGTCAATAGTATACGGCTTGTTTGGCAATATATTTTTTGTAACAGTGCTGGGGTGGAAATATTCTTTCCTGGCAGGTGTTATGACCATATCCATCATGATACTGCCGCTTATAATGCGCACTGCTGAAGAAGCACTTATTGCAGTGCCGCAGGACTGGCGCCAGGCAAGCTTTGGCCTTGGGGCTGGCAATCTGCGCACAGTGTTTAAAATTGTTCTGCCATCAGCCGTGCCAGGGATATTGTCAGGTGTTATTCTGGCCATAGGCCGTGTGGTTGGCGAAACTGCAGCACTTATATATACACTTGGCACAATGGCTAAAATACCGGACTCGTTTTTTTCTTCAGGCAGAACATTGGCGCTGCACATGTGGGTGCTGTCTGGCGAGGGACTGCACATAAACCAGGCCTATGCAACAGCAGTTGTGCTGGTGGTGATAGTTGTTGCAATAAATGCTTTAAGCGGATTAGTGGCTAAAAAACTTCAAAGAAGATAAAGCAGGAGTAATACAATGAATAAATTTGAAATAAACAATCTGGATTTATATTATGGCAATTTTCATGCCCTTAAAAATATAAATATGCATATAAAACCAAATACGGTAACTGCGTTTATAGGTCCTTCAGGTTGCGGCAAAAGCACATTTCTGCGCACACTTAACCGAATGAATGACCTGGTGGAAGGCTGCCGTATTACAGGCGAAGTACTTATGGACGGTAAAAATGTATATCACAATACCGATGTAAATCTTCTGCGCAAAAATGTGGGTATGGTGTTTCAAAAACCAAATCCCTTTCCGATGAGTGTATATAACAATATTGCCTACGGGCCAAGAACCCATGGCATCACCAAAAAGGCACAGCTTGATGAAATTGTGGAAAAATCACTGAGAGATGCAGCTATATGGGACGAAGTAAAGGACCGTCTGCACAAATCTGCTATGGGGCTAAGCGGCGGTCAGCAGCAGCGCCTTTGCATTGCGCGTGCGCTTGCGGTTAAACCGCAGGTTCTTCTTATGGACGAACCTACAAGCGCACTGGACCCTATATCCACGGCAAAGGTAGAAGATTTGGTGATGGAACTTAAAAAAGATTACACAATAGTTATGGTAACTCACAATATGCAGCAGGCAATGAGGGCAAGTGACGAAACAGCTTTTTTCCTTTTGGGTGAAATGATAGAAAAAGCACCAACAGGCAAGCTGTTCTCCATGCCGCAGGACAAACGCTGCGAAGATTATATAACAGGGAGATTTGGCTGATATGAGAAGTAATTTTGATAAAGAACTGGACATACTGAACACCCATCTTACCGATATGTCGGCAGCTGTGGAAAATGCCATAGAATATGCCACACAGGCGCTTGTTTTTGGAGATATGGGCAAAGCTGAAACTGCTGTTGAATATGACAGTGAAGTTGATTCAATGGAAAAAGATATCGAAAAGCAATGTGTAAAGATACTCCTTCTGCAGCAGCCTGTGGCAAAGGATTTGCGGCAGGTTTCGGCTGCTTTAAAGATGATTACAGATATGGAGCGCATAGGCGACCAGGCAAGAGATATTTCTGAACTGCTTTTAAAAGCAGGGCGTAATGTTAAGATAAATCCAAATGGTGTTATTGCTCAGATGGCAACAGCAACTATGAAGATGGTGCACGATGCAGCGCAAAGCTTTGTAAAGCAGGATATACAGGCAGCGCATAATGTTATTGAATTTGATGACGTTATAGACAATCTTTACGAGCAGGCAAAGGCGGAAATTGTACACAGAATAAAAAGTGAAAAAGAAGATGTTGATTTCCTGATTGACCTGTTAAGTATTTCAAAATATTTTGAACGAATAGGTGACCACACCGCCAATATTGCCGAATGGGTGATTTTTTCGGTAACAGGGGTACACAAAGATGAAAATATGATGTATACTGAAAAGCAAGAATTTTTAAGGAATTTGATTTAAGGAGTGTTTGCTTTGAAAATCTGGTGTATAGAAGACGATTTGAATATAAATAATCTTTTGACCTATGCGTTGGCTGGGCAGGGCTTTGAGGCGCAGGGCTTTGGCTGCTATAAAGAGTTTCAGCAAAAGATAAAAACCGAACAGCCAGACCTTATTATGCTGGATATTATGCTGCCAGATACAGACGGAATGACAATACTTAAAAACCTTAAGGCTGATGAAAACCTTAAGGATATTCCTGTTATTATGCTCACTGCCAAAAACAGCGAAATAGATATTGTAAAAGCTCTTGATGCAGGGGCCGAAGACTATATCACCAAGCCTTTTGGTATTCTGGAAATGGCCAGCCGTGTAAAAGCTGTGCTGCGCCGATGCGAAAAGAAGGAAAAGGCGAGTGATAAAATTGTTTTTGGCGGCATAGAGATGAATACCGAAAGTCATGTGGTTACAGCAGATGGTGAAAAGGTGGATTTAACCCTTAAGGAATACAGCCTGCTCAGGCTGCTTCTTGCAAACCCAAACAAGGTTTTCAGCCGCGAACATATTATGAACAGTGTATGGGGAGACAGCTATGTGGGAGAAAGCCGTACGGTAGATATGCATATAAAAACTTTGCGTCAAAAACTTGGCAGCTGCGGCGACTGCATTGTCACCATACGAGGTGTAGGTTACAAGATTGACCAGAACGGTAAATAACTATGAAATATAAAATTATAAAAAACACTGTTATATCCTGTGCAGTGGCCATGATACTTACAGTTGTTGTCTGCCTTATGACCTACAGCTCATTTATGGAAAAAGCAATGAGCGTTCAGGCGGAAAATCAGGCCTATGTTATAAAGGAAATATGTCAGGACAATAAAGATAATCCTGTGGCAGCCCTTGAAGAAATCAAAGACAGTTTTAAAAACCGTGTAACTCTTGTTGACGAGGGTGGCAATGTTATGTTTGACAGCATTCATGACGAAAACACCCTGCAAAACCACCTTGAACGCCAGGAAATTGCACAGGCTTTGGCAAGCGGAAAGGGCAGTGGCAAAAGATATTCCGACACCGACCGCACCAATAATTATTATTTTGCATTGCTTGTTAAAGATATGGGCATTATCCGTGTTGGTGTAAAATCCAACGCCTTTATGATTGATGCAATAGTTACCAACCTGCCTGTAATTGTGCTGGTGCTCATTGCGGTTATTACCATTATATATGCTGTGTCTGTGCGCACAACACAGCGTATTGTAAGCACAATAGAAAATTTTAATTTCGACAGTACAGACAACACAAGCTATGAAGAACTTGCACCTTTTATAAATAAAATAGAAACACAAAATCAGGCTATTACACACCAGGCGCAAAAAACACATGCCGAAAAAGATAAACTGCAGAGTGTTTTTTCAAATATGACCGAAAGTATTATAGTTTGCGACCGCAAAAAAATGGTGGTGCAGCTCAACAGGCAGGCACACAATATTTTTGGGGTAAATGAGGGTGACCGTCTGTTTGAAGTTATCGACAGCGGCGAGCTTAATACAGCTCTGGACCAGGTGCTGGAGGGAAAAAAATTGCACGGAGTTCTGGAAAAAGGCAAAGCCACATACCAGTACACCATAAGCCCTAATGTTCAGAACGGAGAAATTACAGGCTCTATAATTATTTTTCTGGACATTACACAGCAGGTGGAAAGCCAGAAGATGCGCCGCCGTTTTACCGCAAATGTAACCCACGAGCTAAAAACACCCCTTACAAGTATTCTTGGCTACAGTCAGCTTATCACCAGCGGTATTGCCAAGGCCGAAGATGTGGTGGGCTTTGCAGGCGTTATAGAAAAAAACGCCCAGCAGCTGCTGGTGCTTATTGAAGATATAATGCAGATTTCTGCCCTTGAAGAAGGCACAGACACCGATAAAGCAAACGTAAACTTTACGTCAGTGGTAAATGAAATTATCCGTGACCTGCAGCCTGTTATGGAAGAAAAGCAGATACAGCTTAATGCAGATATGCAAAATGTAAACATCCTTGCAAACCACAAGCATCTTGGCGATATCTGCCGTAACCTTATCTCCAATGCAATTAAGTACAACAGGCCACAGGGCAGCATTGATATAACCCTTAAATCCGATGGCAAAAACGCACTTTTTGCTGTTAAGGACACAGGCATAGGCATTGCACCGCACCACCAGGAAAAGATTTTTCAGCGTTTTTACGTGGTGGATAAATCCCGCAACAAAAACATCAGCAGCACAGGCCTTGGCTTAAGCATTGTAAAACATATTGTTAACAATATGAACGGCGAAATTAAACTGGACAGCGAAATAGGCAAGGGCAGCACCTTTACTGTGATTTTGCCGCTTGTACAAAAATAATTAAAAGTGAAAGTCATTCTGAGAAGCGCTCAGAATGACTTTGTTTTTTTTGTTATAGAGTTGTAAAATCAGATAACTTTTGTTGATATACAGTGCGCGTTATGGCAAATTTAAATAAGAGGTGATGTGTGTGAAAAAACTCAATCCTTTATACTTTATACCTCTGTGCCAAATAAAAAAGCGACATCGGCAGATGTCGCTTTTGCTTTAAATATTAGTTGCCTTTTTTAGCTTTGCTGATAAGTCTTGCACGTTCTGCGTGGTCAAGAATTGCTTTTCTGATACGCAGGGATTTTGGTGTAACTTCAACAAGTTCATCCTGTGCCAAAAATTCAATGCATTCTTCAAGGCTCATCTTTTTGTGCGGTACAAGTCTCAGTGCATCGTCACTGCCGCTTGCACGCATATTTGTAAGCTGTTTTCTCTTACATACGTTAACAACAAGGTCTTCGTTTTTAGGGCTTACACCAACAACCATACCTGCATAAACAGGTTCGCCTGCACCGATAAACAGCTGGCCGCGTTCCTGTGCGTTGTAAAGACCGTATGTGATGGATTCGCCTGTTTCAAAGCAAACAAGAGAACCTGTGTTTCTTGTTGGCAGTTCGCCTTTGTGTGGATGGTAGCCGTCAAAGATTGTGTTGAGAATACCTTCGCCTTTTGTATCTGTCAAAAATTCGCTTCTGTAACCAAACAGACCGCGGGACGGAATTTTAAATTCCACTCTCATTCTTGTTTCGCCCTGTGGTGCCATCTGTACAAGCTCAGCTTTTCTGCTGGAAAGTTTTTCAATTACACTGCCCTGGAACTCGGTCGGTACGTCGATAACAACATGTTCGTATGGTTCAAGCAATACACCGTCTTCTTCTTTGAGAAGAACTTTTGGTGGTGAAACCTGAAATTCAAAACCTTCTCTTCTCATATTTTCAATAAGGATAGAAAGGTGCATTTCGCCACGGCCCATAACTTTAAAGCTTTCACTGCTTGTGGAGTCTTCCACTTTAAGAGCAACGTCCTTAAGAAGTTCTTTGTGCAGTCTGTCACGAATCTGACGGCTTGTAACAAATTTGCCTTCTCTGCCTGCAAATGGGCTGTCGTTAACAGCAAATGTCATTTCAACAGTTGGTTCGTCGATAGCAACAAAAGGAAGTGGTTCTACGCAGGAATTGTCGCAGATTGTGTTGCCGATTGTAACATCTTCAAGACCGCTTACGATAACAATATCGCCTGCAGAAGCTGTTTCAACAGGCTGTCTGCCTGTACCTTCAAATGTGTAAAGAGCAGTGATTCTGCCGTTTTTCTTGAGTGTTTCATCGTGCCAGTCACAAACTGTTACACTCTGACCAACTTTAACTGTTCCTTTTTCAATTCTGCCGATAGCTGTGCGGCCAACAAAGCTGTTGTAGTCGATGTTGGAAACAAGCATAGAGAATGGAGCGTCAGGCTCAACTTCAGGAGCATTTACATATTCAAGAACTGTGTCAAAGATTGGTTTGAAGTCTGTACCCTTTACGTCAGGGGAATAGTTTGCAATACCTTCACGGCCACTGCAGAAAAGCATTGGGCTGTCAAGCTGTTCATCTGTTGCACCAAGGTCCATAAGCAAAAGAAGAATTTCGTCGATGATTTCTTTTATTCTTGCGTCTGGGCGGTCGATTTTGTTAACGATAATAACAATGGAAAGATTCTGCTTAAGTGCTTTTTCCAGAACAAAGCGTGTCTGTGGCATTGGGCCTTCAGCTGCGTCAACCAGCAAAAGAACACCGTCAACCATTTTGAGAACACGTTCAACCTCGCCGCCAAAGTCAGCGTGGCCAGGGGTGTCAACAATATTTACCTTAACACCGTTGTATGTGTAGGAAGCGTTTTTTGCCAGAATTGTAATGCCGCGTTCTCTTTCGATATCGCCAGAGTCCATAACTCTTTCGTTTACAACCTGGTTTTCTCTGAAAGTACCGCTCTGTTTAAGCATACCGTCAACCAATGTTGTTTTGCCGTGGTCAACGTGGGCAATGATAGCGATATTTCTTAAATTTTCAACTCTCATCTGTTCCTCCGTAAAATTTATTATGTATCAAATGTTTAAATAAATCACAAATTTACCACATTTTATAATACTATAATTATTCTGTGTTATCAAGTAAAAAATGCTCATAACATAGAATTTTGTGCAGTTTATTTGTGCAAATGGTATATTGACAGCCCTGTTTGTACACATCGACAGAAAAAGAGAATTTTTTGTAAAAATATATAATATATATAAATATGCAATTTACATATTTGCATTTTCGTGGTAAAATAAATTGTTAAATTATATCAAAATGGGGGTACTATGCGAGTTATGGGCATTGACCCGGGCTACGCTATTGTTGGCTACGGGACTGTGGAATATGTAAACAACAAATTTTACCCCGTGGAGTTTGGCGCAATAACCACCAAGGCGCACACACCTTTTGAAGACAGGCTGCAGGAGGTTTACACAGGGCTGGACGAAGTTATAAAGCGTGCAAAGCCCCAGGCAATAGCTATCGAACAGCTGTTTTTTACCACCAACCAAAAAACAGTCATTCAGGTTGCAATGGCAAGGGGGGTTATACTGCTGTGCGCAAAAAACAACGGTGTTCCCGTGTTTGAATACACACCGCTGCAGATAAAGCAGTCGGTGGCAGGCTACGGTAAGGCGCTTAAAAAGCAGGTTATGGAGATGACACGCATTATGCTGCGGCTGGAAAAGGTGCCAAAACCTGACGATACAGCCGATGCACTTGCGGTGGCAATCTGTCACTGTCATTCCTGCCGTTCCAAACTGCGCAATCTTGGCACCCAGAAAAAATAACGGATGTAATTCTGAGTATAAACAAAGAAGCTATCAGTTTAATTAATATAAATAGCTGTGGAATTTTCACAGTAAAATCAACAAGATAAAATTTCAAAAGGAAAAACTATGATACATTCACTTACAGGCAAGGTAATAGAAAAATCACTGGATGAAGTTGTTATCAGCTGCGGCGGTGTGGGTTTTCTTGTTGCTGTTCCGCAGACAGCACAAAGCTCCATTGCACCTATAGGCGAAGAGACAACTTTGTACACATATCTTAACGTAAAAGAAGATGCACTGGATTTATATGGCTTTGCCACAAAGGAAGAACAGCGAGCCTTTAAAATTCTCACAACTGTAAGCGGTGTTGGCCCAAAAGCAGGGCTGGCAATACTTTCCGCTTTAACACCAGACCGCATTGCACTTGCAGTTTCCAGCGGAGATTTCAAGGCATTTACAGCGGCGCAGGGTGTGGGACCAAAGCTGGCACAGCGCATTGTGCTGGAGCTTAAAGGCAAATTCACCGAAACAACACTTGGCGGTGTTACAATTGAAGATATAGCACACACAGCAGTGGCAAGCGGCAATGTAAGCCAGGCAATCAGCGCACTTGTGGCACTGGGCTACACACAAAGCCAGGCTGCAGTGGCAGTTGCCAAGCTGGATGCAAATGCTGACGTGCAGACACTTATCAAGCAGGCATTAAGACTTATAGCAGGAGGTAAAGTATAATGGCAAACGAAATAGGCTTTACAGACCACGACAGACTTATCAGCCCCATTGAACACGCCGAAGATTTTGACACTGAAAGCAATCTGCGTCCGCAGCGCCTTTGCGACTATGTAGGCCAGGAAAAAATAAAAGAAAACTTAAGCATATATCTTGAAGCTGCAAAGATGCGCGGAGAAGCGCTGGACCACCTGCTGCTTTACGGCCCTCCAGGGTTGGGTAAAACCACTCTTGCAGGCATTATCGCCAACGAGATGGGTGTTAACATCCGCATAACAAGCGGCCCTGCCATTGAAAAACCAGGCGACCTTGCAGCACTGCTTACAAATCTTGAAGAAGGTGACGTGCTGTTTATCGACGAAATTCACCGTCTTTCAAGGCAGATTGAAGAAGTTCTGTATCCTGCGCTGGAAGATTATGCACTGGATATTATTATAGGCAAAGGCCCGTCGGCACAGTCAATCCGCATCAATCTGCCAAAATTCACTTTGGTTGGTGCAACCACAAGGGCTGGCCAGCTTTCAGCACCGCTGCGTGACCGTTTTGGCGTTATATTAAAGCTGGAGATGTACACCCACGAAGAACTGGCACGTATTATCACACGCTCTGCCGATATCCTTGGCATTGAATGTGAAGCAGACGGCGCACTGCAGCTGGCAAAATGCAGCCGCGGCACACCGCGTATAGCAAACCGTCTGCTCAAACGTGCGCGAGACTTTGCACAGGTAAGGGGCAATGGCATAATCACACAGGAAATTGCACAGGATGCCCTTAACCGTATGGATATCGACCACCTTGGTCTTGACAGCCTTGACCGCAGCGTGCTGGACGCAATTATCCGCATGTATTCGGGCGGGCCAGTAGGGTTGGAAACTCTGGCGGCGGCAATAGGCGAAGAAGCTGTTACACTGGAAGATGTGTGTGAACCTTATCTTATGCAGATAGGCTTTTTATCCCGCACTCCAAGAGGACGTATAGTTACAAACCTTGCTTATCAGCATCTGGGTTTGCGCAGCCCCATACAGGCAGATGGTCAGCAGACACTGGAAGATTTTTAAAAATAAAAGGCAATATTTACCTTTTATAAACATATACAGAAACTGACAGGTTTTATCCTGTCTGTCAATATTCTTTAAATTTGAAGGAGAAACTATTATGGCAAGATTATTTGGCACAGACGGTGTAAGAGGTGTTGCAGGCAGCGAGCTCACACCAGAACTTGCAATCAACATCGGCCGTGCAGCAGCAATGGTGCTTACAAAACACACAAATAAAAAGGCTACAGTTTTAATCGGCAAAGACACAAGAATTTCAGGCGATATGCTGGAAAGCGCACTCTGTGCAGGTTTGTGCAGCGTTGGCGCAGATGTTCAGCTTTGCGGTGTTGTTCCAACCCCTGCAATTGCCTACCTTGTAAAAAAATACGGTTGTGACGCAGGTGTTGTTATCTCTGCAAGCCACAACCCAATGGAATTTAACGGCATCAAAATTTTCAACGGCGAAGGCTACAAGCTGGCTGATGAAATAGAAAACGAAATTGAAGCACTTATCCTTGACACACCTGAAAAGATTGTAAATGTAACAGGCGGTGCAATGGGCCGCGTTACAACAATCACAACAGCGGCAAGAGATTATATTGACCACCTTAAAACAGCATGCGAAGCAGATTTAAGCGGCCTTAAAGTTGTGTTTGACTGTGCAAACGGCGCTTCCAGCGTTACAGCACCAACACTTTTTACAGAGCTTGGCGTGCAGGCAACATTTATCGGTGCAGACCCTGACGGCACAAACATCAATGCAGGCTGCGGTTCCACACACCTTGATAAACTTGCTGCAAAGGTTAAAGAAGGCGGCTTTGACTGCGGCATTGCTTTTGACGGCGACGCGGACAGATGCCTTGCAATTGACGAAAACGGCGAAGAAATCGACGGCGACAAAATTATTGCTATACTTGCAACAAGAATGAAAGCTGCAGGCAAACTGGCACAGGATACAGCTGTTGTTACAGTTATGAGCAACCTTGGTTTTATGAAACACATGGAAAAACGCGGCATCAAAACTGCAACAACAGCAGTTGGTGACAGATATGTTCTGGAAGAAATGCGCGCAAAAGGTTATAACATCGGCGGCGAACAGTCTGGCCATGTTATCCTTTCCGACTTTGCAACAACAGGTGACGGCCAGCTTACAGCAATTGCACTGCTTAACAACTTTGCAAAAGAAGACAAAAAGGTAAGCGAATTCAACGGCTGCTACAGCAAATACCCACAGGTACTTATCAACATCAAAACAACAGCCGAAGGCAAAGCGTTCTACAAAAAAGACGAATACACCGAAGGCTTTATCGAAGCAAAACAGCAGCAGCTTATGGGTGCAGGCCGTGTTCTTGTACGTCTCAGCGGCACAGAACCGCTTATCCGTGTTATGGTAGAAGGCGAAAATCTTGAAAAAATCACAGCTGTTGCAAACGAAATTGTTGCAAAAATCAAAGAAAGACTTGCAACAATCGGCGCTTAACGTTGCTGTTTAATAAAAGCAAAATCACCACACCGCTTTTGCGGTAAATAAAAAAGAGAAAGGCAAGGCGGCGCAACTGCCGCCCTGTAAAAGATATGAGAGCAGACAACAAATGGCAGGACTATAAACTTATCGACGCAACCGACGGCTTTCGCCTTGAAAGCTGGGGCGATGTTATCCTTGTAAGACCAGACCCACAGGTTGTGTGGAAGCTGCCGCAGAAAAGCCCTTTATGGGGCAAAGCACACGCTGTTTACCACCGTTCTTCAGCAGGCGGCGGCCAGTGGGAATATAAAAAAAGCTTTGCACAGCAGTGGACAATAGATTATGAAGATTTAAAATTCAAGGTTAGCCCAACAGGTTTTAAGCACACAGGCCTTTTTCCTGAACAGGCAACCAACTGGGACGAATACAAACGCCTTATCACAACAGCAGGCCGTCCAATCAGCGTGCTTAACCTTTTCAGCTATACAGGCGGCGCAACCCTTGCCTGTGCAAAGGCAGGCGCAAAGGTGTGCCATGTTGACGCATCAAAAGGTATGGTGCAGTGGGCAAGAGAAAATGCAGCGCTTTCTGATATGAGCGATTATCCGATACGCTGGATTGTGGACGACTGCATCAAGTTTGTCCAGCGCGAAATCCGCCGTGGCAATAAATACGACGGTATCATTATGGACCCGCCAAGCTATGGCCGCGGCCCTAACGGCGAAGTGTGGAAGCTGGAAGACAACATCTATCAGCTTATGGAACTTTGCAGCCAGCTGTTAAGCGATGACCCGCTGTTTGTGGCGGTAAACAGCTACACAACAGGTGTTTCGCCAAGCAGTATGGAGTATATGCTCAATGCACTTGTTAAACCAAAATACGGCGGTGTTGTAACTGCCGACGAAATTGGCCTTACAGTAGAAGCAACAGGCAGTGCTCTTGCCTGCGGTTCAACTGCTTTCTGGAAAAAGGCCTGATAAATTATATTTCTTTGTGCAGATATATTTAAGGGCAGACTTTTTGTAAAGGTAAAGCTGTCACTTACAGTTAAAGGAGAATTATGCAGGAAATGATAAAAGCTACAAACCTTTGGTTTGGCTACAGCGAAGAAAAAGAAAAAGCCCTTAACGGCATAAACTTTTCCGCCACAAAAGGCGAGTTTATTGCGGTTCTCGGCTCCAACGGCTGCGGCAAAAGTACACTTGCAAAACATTTTAATGCCATTCTGATTCCAGACGAAGGCCAGGTTTCCGTTCAGGGTATGCTTACAAGTGATGACGACAGACTGTTTGATATAAGACAGAAGGTTGGCATGGTGTTCCAGAACCCTGACAACCAGATTGTTGCAACTATTGTTGAAGAAGATGTTGCCTTTGCTTTGGAAAATATGGGTGTGGCACCAGACGAAATCCGCCGCCGCATCGACGAAGCAATGGAAAAAACAGGGGTTTATAAATTTAAAGATAAAGCACCGCATCATCTTTCGGGCGGTCAGAAACAGCGTGTGGCAATTGCTGGCATTATCGCAATGCGCCCGGACTGTATTGTGCTGGACGAGCCTACAGCTATGCTTGACCCAGAAGGTCGCCGCAAGGTGCTTAAAACAATAAAAACACTCAACAAGGAATATGGCATTACCGTTATCCTTATCACACATTACATGGACGAAGCCGCACAGGCCGACCGCATTGTTGTTATGAGCAAAGGCAATGTGGTTAAAGAGGGCAACCCAAAAGAGATTTTCTCTCAGGTAGAACTGGTTAAAAGCCTTTCTCTTGATGTGCCGCAGACCAGCGAAATTGCCTATGAGCTTTCAAAGCTTGGCTATAATCTGTCTACCGAGGCAATTTCAATTGACGAATGTGCACAGCAGCTTTACAACTTTTTGAAAGGATAGGATAAAATGGCAATACTTAAAATCGAAAACTTGTCCTATACCTACAATGAGGGCTTGCCTGGGGCAACAAAGGCACTGGACAATATTAATCTTGAAATTGAAGAAGGCACATTTGTGGGTGTTATCGGCCACACAGGCTGCGGCAAAAGCACGCTTATCAGCCACCTGAATGGCCTTACAAAACCGCAGCAGGGTGCAATTTACCTTGACGGTAAAAATATATGGACAGAATACGAAAATATCCGTGACGTGCGTTTTAACGTAGGTCTGGTTTTTCAGTATCCCGAATATCAGCTGTTTGAAGAAACTATATACAAAGACATTGCTTTTGGCCCTAAAAATATGGGTTTGAGCGATGAAGAAATTGACAAAAGAGTTAAAATGGCAGCAAAATTTGTAGGTATTCCTGAATATGCGCTGCAGGGCTCGCCTTTTGACCTTTCAGGCGGTCAGAAACGCCGCGTGGCAATTGCAGGCATTATCGCAATGCAGCCAAGGGTGCTTGTGCTGGACGAGCCTTGCGCAGGCCTTGACCCTGAAGGCCGTGAACAGATTTTGACACAGGTGAAAAACTATCATCAGACAACAGGCGGCACAGTTATCCTTGTTTCCCACTCAATGGAAGACATTGCAAACTATGCCGACAAGGTTCTGGTTATGGAAAACGGCACAGTTTATAACTACGCCAATACCGAAGAAATTTTCCAGGATGCCGAAAATCTTTCCAAGATGGGCCTTGGCATTCCAGATATCACAAAGGTGTTTTTAAAGCTTAAGGAAATGGGGCTGGATATCGACACAGACGTTTACACAGTGCCTTACGCAATAAAAACACTGCTTAAATACAAAGAAAAGAACGGAGGTGGAAAGAATGCTTAAAGATATTACAATCGGTCAGCATTTTCCAGGCAACAGCCCAATCCACCGCCTTGACCCAAGAATAAAACTGGTGGTTACAATTGCCTATGTTGTATTTTTGTTTTTAAGCACAAATGCAGTTGGTCTTGCACTTTCCATAGCAATGGTGCTTGCTCTTTACGGCGTGGCAAAAATACCACTTAAACTGCTCAAAAAAAGCTTAAAGCCAATTTTGCCAATCATTCTGTTTACGGTTGTGCTCAACCTGTTCTTCATCACAGGTGACGGGGCACCGCTGTTCCAGATTTGGAAAATAAAGGTTTATACGGAAGGCATACTTTTCTGTATTGTTATGGTTATCAGAATTATCTGCCTTATCAGCGGTACATCCCTGCTTACCTACACAACCAGCCCAATCGAGCTTACCGACGGTCTGGAAAGGCTTATGTCACCGCTCAACCTTGTAAAATTCCCTGTGCATGAAATGGCAATGATGATGACAATTGCTTTGCGCTTTATCCCAACTCTTATTGAAGAAACAGACAAAATTATCTCCGCACAAAAATCACGCGGTGCTATGCTGGACAGCGGCAGCTTTACCGACAGGGTAAAGGCACTTGTGCCTATTCTTATTCCGCTGTTTATCAGCGCTTTCCGCCGTGCAGACGAACTGGCAACAGCTATGGAATGCCGCTGCTATCACGGCGGTAAGGGCCGCACAAGGCTTAAACAGCTTAAAATTACATCCAATGACATTATGTGCAGTGTTGTGTGCATAGTATGTTTTGGTGTTATTTTTGCAACAAGATTTTTCTTTACTCCGCTTATATAAAGGAGAACCAGCTTGACAGTTAAAGTTAAGACAGCCTTTGATGGCACAGATTTCTGCGGCAGCCAGGTGCAGCCAAATCAAAGAACAGTTTTTGGCGAATTTCAGACAGCCCTTACAAAAGTTGTAAGTGATGCATCAGACATAAAGGGTTGTTCACGCCTTGACAGCGGTGTGCACGCAAAGTGTTTTTATTTCAGCTTTAAAACTCAAAAACAGCTTGACCTGCGCAAATTTCCGCTGTCACTCAATGCCAATCTGCCAAAGGACATACGCGTTCTGGAAGCAACAGAAGAAGCTGATGATTTCCACGCACGTTATTCTGCCAAAGGCAAGGAGTATACCTACTACATCAAAAACAATCATATAGACGACCCATTTACCAGCAGATATTATTATAAGTTTCCGCAGAAGCTTGATGCCACAGCTATGCACAAGGCAGCACAGTATTTTGTGGGCACCCACGATTTCCGCTCTTTTATGGCACGCTGGTCAAAGATTATTGATTGCCACCGCACAGTGTTTTCAGCATCGGTAGAACAGCAGGAAGATATGATAATCTTTAAAGTGCGTGCCGATGGTTATCTGTACAATATGGTGCGCATTATGGTGGGCACACTTATATGGGCAGGTACAGGCAGAATAAAACCTGAAGAGGTTGTTGATATAATCGAAGCCTGCCACCGCAGCAAAGCAGGGGTTACTGTACCACCTGAAGGATTGTTTTTGACCGATGTATTCTATTAAAAACAATAAAATTTATACAGCTTTGACAGTGGTGCATCTGTGATGACATCACAGCATAAACTGTCAGCAATACGATAAAATATTTTAAAAGCAAAAGGAACAAAAATGTCAGAACAGCAGCCACCGCGCAGACTTACACGCAAAGAACTTCTGCGCCGTAACAAAAAAATAGCAAAACGCCGTCAGCAGCGTCTGACGGCTATTGTGGTTGCACTGACAGCTTTTATGGTGTATATAACAGGGCTTTACGGCACCAGCCTTGCCTATCTTGGCGACTTTGTAAGCTCTGGTCTTGTGTATCTGCAGTTTGGCAACGGATTTCCTGTGCAGCTGCAAAATCAGACCTATAAGCAAAGCGAAAAGATGGGGTCGGCCCTTTGTGTGCTGGACAGCGAAAAGCTCAGCTTTTACTCACCTACAGGTGATCTGGCACACAGCTATTATCATTCCATGCAAAACCCTGTTATCAGCACATCTGACAAACGTGTGGCAATATACAATGCCAACGACACATCTCTTAAAATTGCCAATGCAGGCAATATACTGTTTTCACAGGAGATGCAGAATGATATAATCCATGCTTCTCTCTCGGCAAATAACAGCGTGGCAGTTACCACAAAAAGCCAAAGCTATAATGGTGAGGTAAAGGTGTTTGACGGTCAGATGCAGGAAAAACTTACCTGGCTTTCGGCAAAAAGTTTTCCGCTGCAAAGTTTTCTTTCTCCAAGGGCAAACACGCTGGCAGTAAGCTGCATTTCGGCAAAGGACGGCAGGGCAGTAAACGAAGTTTATGTTATCGACACCGCAACAGGTCAGGAAAAATTTATATACAATAACGGCGAAAACATTATGCTTGCTGCCGAATTTGTAAAGGAAGAAAGTCTTATTCTGTTTTTTACAGACAAGGCAGTGTGCCTTGACATTACAGCAGAAACAGAAGATACAACAGTGGTCTGTCAATACAGTTACAATGGCAAGGACCTGCTGGCTTATGATATTAAAAATTCCCAGATAGTTATGGCACTGGGAGACTATGATGGTGCAGAAGACACAGATATTGCCATAACAGACCTTTCACTTGCCGAAACCTTCCGCACTAATATAAATCAGCACATCACATCGGTGGTTATTGCATCCCAGCGCATATACACTCTGGGGGCCGAAACTGTGTCCCAATATACAACCGAAGGCGTGCTTGTTTCTCAGCAGCAGGTGAAAAACAATATTAAAGATATTGTGGATTACAACGGCTGTGTAGCTGTTTTCAGCGACAGCCTTGAAAAAATAGACAAAGCGAAGATAGAAAAGCAATAATACTCTTAAAGGTTAATAAAGGTTAAAATTTTCAGGGAGATTATTTATGACAGTACAAAATATATCGGTACCGCAGATAATCGATATAATTTTGCTGGTGATAATTATTATTACAGCAATAAGAGCTTTTATGGACGGTTTTTTCACTGCCGTGGTAAAGCTTATAGGAAATATTGCAGGGCTTATACTTTCATGGATACTTGCAAACAGATGGGCACCGATGGTTTTTGAAGGTATGTTAAGGGAAAAAATTGTTGCAAAAACCTACACATACATACAGGATTCGGCAAATATGGTAAATGTGCAGACACTTACCGAGCAGTTTACAGGCAAGCTGCCTGCCAGCTTTATGCAGGATTTTGCCGAAAAGGCCGAGCAGATTATACACAGTGCCGCATCACCAACACTGGAGCTGGCACAGAAAATAACAGACGAAATTATAGGTCCAATCATCACGGTGGTTATAATGATAGTTATTTTTTCTGTTTTGTGTTCTGTGTGCAGCCTGCTGGCAGCTTTGCTGGCAAAAGCCTTAAGGGCAATAAACCACATACCTGTAATCGGCTTTGCAAACCGTCTTGGCGGTTTTGGCATTGGGGTGTTCAGCGGTATAATCAATGTGATAATTATTTCATGTGTGTTAAGTATAATTGCAGTTATCACACAAAATTCACTGTCTTTTATTAATATGGAAGTGCTTACACAAAGTAAATTACTTTCTTTGACAAGCATAATCAATCCGTTTATGGGTTAACATATAACTGTTTTATGCAAAGGAGCAAAATGTAATATGTTATGTGAAAGATGCAAAAAACGTCCTGCTATGATTTATATGCAGGTTACAGAAGACGGCGAGACAAAAAGCAAAGGCTACTGTCTCACCTGTGCAAAAGAATTGGGTATAAAGCCTGTTGACGATATGCTTAAGCAGATGGGTATAAGCGACAGCGACCTTAAGGCAATGGAAGAACAGATGGAAAGCTTTATGGAAGCAAACGACGGCAACGCCGATATGTTCAACATTGCAAATATGCTTAAAGGTCTTACAGGCAACAATGAAGAAGATGACGAATATGGCGATGACTTTGAAGCAGGCGGTTCTATGGCTATGCCTTACAACCGCGGTGACGATAAGCAGCGCGGTGAGGTGGACCCAAAAGATAAACTTGACCCACGCAACCACAAAAAGCCAAAGCGCAAATTCCTTGACCAGTACTGTGAAAATCTTACAGATAAGGCAAACAACGGTAAGATAGACAATATTATCGGCCGCGACAAAGAAATCTACCGCACAATCCAGATTTTGTCCCGCCGTCAGAAAAACAATCCTTGTCTTATCGGTGAAGCAGGTGTTGGTAAAACAGCTATTGCCGAAGGCATTGCACTGCGTATAAGCCGCGGAGAAGTTCCTCAGCGCCTTAAAAATAAAGAAATTTATCTTGTAAGCATGGCAAACCTTGTTGCAGGCACACAGTTCCGCGGTCAGTTTGAAGCAAGGGTAAAAGGCCTTATCAACGAGGTTAAAGCAAACGGCAATATCATTCTGTTTATTGACGAAATTCACACCATTGCAGGTGCAGGGGATACACAGGGCTCAATGGATGCAGGCAATATCTTAAAACCTGCTCTCTCCCGTGGCGAAGTTCAGGTTATCGGTGCAACAACCTTTGCTGAATACCGCAAATTTATCGAAAAGGATTCTGCACTGGAACGCCGTTTCCAGCCTGTTAAGGTGGAAGAACCATCCATAAGCGATACAATAGATATCATTACAGGGGTTAAACAGTATTACGAAGCTTACCACCATGTTATTGTTCCGCAGAATATTGTGGACCTTACAGTGCGTATGAGCGAAAAATATATCACCGACCGCTTCCTGCCGGATAAGGCAATTGACCTGCTGGACGAAGCCTGCGCATGCTGCAGCCTCAGCCACCCAGAAATCAGCGAATGGCTTTGTGCAAAGGAACGCATGGCAGAACTTAAAACCGAACTGGACGATATGGAAAACAGCACAACCGATGCTATTGATTACGAAAAGATGGCAACTCTCAAACAGGAATACTACCAGTGCGAAGCTACAGTAAACCGTCTGAATGATGCTGTTAAGGATATCAAGGTGGAGATTGATGATATTGCAAAGGTTATCGAACTTTGGACAGGTATCAGCGCTATCAAGATTAAAGAAACTGAATATGATAAAATTCAGGGCCTTGAAGCAAAACTCAAAGCTGCTGTTATTGGTCAGGACGAAGCTGTAAGCCTTGTAGCAAAAGCAATCAAGCGCAACCGTGCAGGCATTAGTGGCCGCAACCGCCCTGCAAGCTTCCTTTTTGTTGGTCCTACAGGTGTGGGTAAAACCGAGCTGGTAAAACAGTTGGCACAGAATCTGTTTGATACAGTTGACCCGCTTATCCGTTTTGATATGTCCGAATTTATGGAAAAACATGCGGTGTCCCGCCTTATCGGTTCACCTCCTGGTTATGTAGGCTATGACGAGGCAGGTCAGCTTACCGAAAAGGTGCGCAGAAAACCATACAGCGTGGTTCTGTTTGACGAAATTGAAAAGGCACACCCTGATGTTATGAACATTCTGCTGCAGATTCTGGACGAGGGCAAAATCAACGACGCCCACGGCAGAACAGTAAACTTTGAAAACACTGTTATTGCAATGACATCCAACGCAGGCTCCACCGATACAATGAACGAAACAGGCTTTGGCAAAAGCCGTTCCGATATGACAAAGGCAAAGACAATGCGTGCATTAAGAGATTTCTTAAGACCAGAATTTCTTGCCCGTATCGATGAGATTGTGGCATTTAATCCGTTGCAGCAGCAGGACCTTATGGATATTGCAGCACTTATGCTGGGTGAATATGTAAAACCTATGGAACAGAAGGGCATTGCTCTTACATGGGACGACGAAGCACTCAAGGTTATCTGCAGCAAGGCAGATGGCGGCAAGTTTGGCGCCCGTGATATCCGCCGTGTAATCCGCAAGGAAGTGGAAGACAAGGTTGCAGAAGTTATCGTGGATAATGTGGAACTCTCCAAAGTGCACGTTACAGCACAGGATGGCGAAATCAAGGTGGAATATTAACAGAACAGTTTGATGTATTAACATAATAAATGCTATGTCATTCTGAGACGCTTTAGCTGTGAAGAATCCATTGGCTTGATAAAACAATGATGTTCTTTGCCTGCGCTCAGAATGACATTTATATTTGCAAAGGTTAAGCATCTGTATCTGCCAATGTAAATGTTTACCAAAAAAGTTAATAAAATATTCAAAAATTTTTCCGCCGCATTTACTTGCAAACTGCAGGAAATAATGTATAATATATTTAGATGTGCGACTGGCGGATAAGTGGATTAACCACGTGGAGCACATTGGTTAAAAAAGTCGACCGCCTGGGCGCTGTTTATTTTGCGTGCCAGGTGGTCTTTTTGTTTTATTACAAACTTTTGTACATACCGCACGCTGAATATCGGCATACTAAAAGAAATTTTAAAAGCTTTTTCTAATTTTAACGGAGGAAAAAACAATGGAATTCAAAACAGACATTCAGATTGCACAGGAATGCCAGATGGCGCCTATCACAGAAATTGCAGCAAAAGCAGGTATTGATGACAAATACCTTGAACAGTACGGCAAGTACAAAGCAAAAATTGACTACAATCTTCTCAGAGAAACAGACAAAGAAGACGGCAAGCTCATTCTTGTAACAGCTATCAACCCAACACCTGCAGGCGAAGGTAAAACAACAACAACAATCGGTCTTGCAGACGGTCTTCAGGCTTTGGGCAAAAATGTAATGGTTGCACTGCGTGAACCTTCCCTTGGCCCTGTTTTCGGCGTTAAAGGCGGTGCAGCAGGCGGCGGCTATGCTCAGGTTGTTCCAATGGAAGATATCAACCTTCACTTTACAGGCGACTTCCACGCAATCGGTGCAGCAAACAACCTTCTTGCAGCTATGATTGACAACCACATCTATCAGGGCAACGAGCTCAACATCGACCCAAGAAAAATCACATGGAGACGCTGTGTTGATATGAACGACCGTCAGCTCAGAAGCATTGTTGACGGCCTTAACGGCAAAGCAAACGGCACACCTCGTGAAGACGGCTACGACATTACAGTTGCTTCCGAAATTATGGCTGTTCTCTGTCTTGCAAGCGATATCACAGACCTTAAGGAAAGACTCTCCCGCATTGTTATCGGTTACACATACGGCAAAGTGGCAGAACAGAAACCTGTAACAGCAGGTGACCTTAAAGCACACGGCGCAATGGCAGCACTTCTTAAAGATGCTCTTAAACCAAACCTTGTACAGACACTTGAAAAAGTTCCTGCAATTGTACACGGCGGTCCATTTGCAAACATTGCACATGGCTGCAACAGTGTAACAGCAACAAAAATGGCTATGAAACTTGCTGATTACACAATCACAGAAGCAGGCTTCGGTGCTGACCTTGGCGCAGAAAAATTCTTTGATATCAAATGCCGCATGGCAGGCCTTAAGCCAAATGCAGTTGTTATTGTTGCAACAGTAAAAGCACTCAAATACAACGGCGGTGTTGCAAAAGCTGATCTTGGCACAGAAAACCTTGAAGCTCTCGAAAAAGGTCTTCCAAACCTTCTCAAACATGTAAGCAACATCAAAAATGTTTACAAACTTCCATGTGTTGTTGCAATCAACGCATTCCCAACAGATACAAAAGCAGAACTTGACCTTGTTGAAGCAAGATGCAAAGAGCTTGGCGTAAACGTTGCACTTAGCGAAGTTTGGGCAAAAGGCGGCGAAGGCGGCAAAGTTCTTGCAGAAGAAGTTCTCCGTCTTGTTGAACTTCCAAACGACGATTTCAGCTTCTCTTACGAACTGGAAGGCAGCATCGAAGACAAACTCAACCAGATTGTTCAGAAAATTTACGGCGGCAAACGTGTTGTTCTTACAGCACAGGCAGCAAAACAGGCAAAAGAACTGGAAGCACAGGGCTTTGGCAACTATCCAATCTGCGTTGCAAAAACACAGTATTCCCTTACAGACGACCAGACAAAACTTGGCGCACCAACAGACTTTGAAGTTACAGTAAGAAACCTTAAAGTTTCTGCAGGCGCAGGCTTTATCGTTGCACTCACAGGCGAAATTATGACAATGCCTGGTCTGCCAAAAGTTCCAGCAGCAGAAAAAATTGACGTTGACGAAAAAGGCGTTATATCTGGTTTGTTCTAATAAAACCGATATTAGATAAAAAGGCAGCAGCAGAATTTTCTGCTGCTGTTTCTTTCGCAAAATATTACAAAATAAGTGCTTTACAAATTGAAAAACAAGTGATATAATATTTAGGCTGAATAAAACAAGTGAATATGCGGGTGTAGTTTAGTGGTAGAACTCCAGCCTTCCAAGCTGGTCGTGTGGGTTCGATTCCCATCACCCGCTCCAGAAAAGTCTCTGTTTAAGAGGCTTTTTTCTTTTTATATGCCTGTTTTTGTCGGCGCGGTGGGATTTGATCCAAAAAACTGATGTGTAATCAGGCGTTAAGCAGACAATTAAAAACTTTATTATACGGCTTTTTATTATGAAGTATCTGGTAAAAATAAAAAACAGAAAAAGTAACTTTATGCACAAATGTAACATTGATATTCAATATTCAACTATGACAAAATTTGATAGAATACAATGTAATTGTGCAAAATAACAAAAAATAAACGATAAAATCCTTTTATTTGTGTGAAAAATAGAAAATGATTAAAAAAGGTTACAGATTATTGAAAAAATAAATATTCAGTACTATAATACCAATTGTTGCAAATTGTGTTCATAATTAGTTAAAAAAATGTGCATATTTTTTTAAAATAATAGATTGATAAAAATATAATTGCTATCAATAAAGTTATGAATCAGTTACAGCAGTTACAATTAAATTGTTATAAATGTATAAAAATAAGTTCTCATACAGAAAGGGGAAAGGATTTTGGGAAAATATATTTTAAAGAGACTTGGGCAGATGCTGCTTCTGCTTGTGGGCATGAGCTTTATAGTTTTTGCCAGTCTTTACATAGCACCTGGTGACCCTGCACAGATGGTTGCTGGTGTTGCAGCAACAGAACAGGATATCGAGGCGGTAAGAATAAGCCTTGGCCTTGACAAGCCGTTCCTTGTTCAGTATGGCATTTATCTTAAAAATCTGCTTACCCTTGACCTTGGTATGTCCTATACAACAAGACAGCCTATCATTCAGGAAATCGCAGTAAGACTTCCATTCACAATCAACCTGGCTGTAGCGGCTATCCTTATAGCAATTGTAATAGGTATTCCTCTTGGTATTCTTACAGCTCTTAAAAGAGATACCATTGTGGACAATGTGCTTACAACAACATCACTGTTTGCAATCTCAATGCCAAACTTCTGGCTTGGTACAATGCTTATCCTTCTGTTCAGCGTTAAGCTTGGTTTGCTTCCTTCAGGCGGCATGACACATTTCTTCTGGACAGCCACAGGGTTTAAACAGGTTATATTGCCTGCCTTTGCACTTTCCACATCAACCATTGCAAGCTTTATGCGCATAGGCCGAAACGCAATGCTGGATGTGCTGCAGTCAGACTATATAAGAACAGCAAAATCCAAAGGCCTTTCACAAAAGGTTGTTATATTTGTGCACGCACTCAGAAATGCGCTTATTCCGTTGCTCACCCAGCTGGGTACAAGCTTTGGCGGTTTGCTTGGCGGTGCAATTGTTACAGAGCAGGTTTTTGTAGTTAACGGCCTGGGCACATATCTTATCAACGCAATCAACTCCCGCAACTATCCTGTTGTACAAAGCACAGTTCTGGTAATTGCGGCAATGTTTATCATAATCAACCTTATAGTAGATATTGTTTACTGTCTGGTTGACCCAAGAATTTCACTGGAATAGGAGGTTACAGGCTTGGAAAACAACAGACAAAAACAGTGGAAAACCGCTGTAAATAAACTTTTGCGCAACAAGCTTGCAGTTCTCTGTTTTGCAGTTCTCATAGTGGAAATTCTGCTGGTGCTTCTTGCAGGTGTTATCGCACCTTTTGAGCCAGAAGCAGTTGACGCATCAATAAAGCTGGCACCTGGTTTTTGGGCAAAGTGGTCAAAAGACCCAATTGAAGCAGCCAAATATGTGCCAGGACACATTTTTGGCACAGACCACCTTGGCCGTGACGTTCTTTCCCGTCTGCTCTATGGCGGCAGAATTTCTCTGGCAGTTGGTTTTTGCTCCACAGCAATGGGTCTTTTCTTTGGTGTTATCCTTGGTATGCTGGCAGGCTATTATCCAAAGCTGGATAATATTATTATGAGATTTATGGACCTGCTGTTCACTTTCCCTGGCACACTGCTTGCAATGCTTATTATGGCAATGCTGGGCGCAAGCACATTCAACGCAATGCTGGCTATCAGCATCTGGTCCATTCCGTCCTTTGCAAGAATGATACGCGGCAAGGTGCTGCAGATTAAACAGGAAGACTATATTATGGCGGTAAAAAGCCTTGGCGCAAGCGATTTCCGCATCATATTCGGACATATTCTTCAGAATGCACTGCCATTGATTATTGTTATTGCAACAATGCGTATGGCGTCATCACTTATTTCCATTTCTACCCTTAGTTATCTGGGTATGGGTGTTCCTGCACCTGCACCAGAATGGGGCAGTATGATTGCAAACGGCAAAAACTATATGTGGCAGCGCCCAAGTCTTATCGTTATACCTGGTATAGCAGTAATTATAACAGTTATCTGCTTTAACATTCTTGGCGATAAGCTTCGCGATATTCTTGACCCAAGTCTTAAAGACTAAAACAGTTAATATGGCAGTAGCCTTATTATAAATTGAGAATTGGTTAAGCTTAAAGGGATTTTCCAATTAGCCCCAAGGCTTTAACAATTGAATTAAAAGAAAAAGAGGAGATTAGTTATGAAAAAATTCAAAAAACTCTCAGCTCTCGCTCTTGCACTTGTGATGAGTTTGTCACTTGTTGCATGCGGCGGCGGTGGTGAAATCGGCGGTGAATCTCAGCCAGCAGGCAGCGAAACTTCTGCTGTTACAGAAGACAGAATGTTTAACGTTGTAATGACAGCTGCTTACACAGGTTTTGACCCACTTAAAACAAATGATGCTGCTTCTACTTACATTACAGCACAGATTTACGAAACACTTTACCTTCTTGCAGATGACGGCAGCTTTGTTCCGCTTCTTGCAGAAAGCCTTCCAGAATTCAGCGAAGACGGCCTTACAGCAACAATCAAACTTCGCGAAGGCATCAAATTCCACGATGGTACACCATTTAATGCCGAAGCTGTTAAATACACATTTGAACTTATCAAAGACCCAGACTTCGGCTCTGCACGTGCTTCCATCGCAGCATCCATCGACAGCATCGAATGTCCTGACGAATACACAGTAGTGTTCCACCTCAACTACGAAGACGGTGTTCTTCTTGCTAAACTTGCACACACAAACAGTGCAATCGTTTCTCCAACAGCACAGCAGAACCAGGATCTTATGGTTGACCCTGTTGGTACAGGTCCTTACAAATATGTAAGCCACGTTTCTGGTTCCAATGTAGTTCTTACAAGAAATGACGAATACTGGGGCGAAAAAGCACAGATTAAAGATGCAACATTTACAGTTATAACAGAAGAATCCACAGCTCTTGCACGTCTTGAAACAGGTGAAGCTGACTACATTCCATCTGTTACAGTAGAAAGCCTGCCAAGAGTACAGGCAATGCAGAATGTTACAACAGAAACACAGGATTCTGCACAGATTTACTATGTTGGTTTGCGTCAGAACTCTTACATCAACCCATTGATGGCTAACCCAGAATTCAGAAAAGCTATCGTTATGGCTCTTGACAGAGAAGGCTTTGTAAACTACACAATGGAAGGCCATGGCTCCTACGCTAAATCCTTTATCGGTCCAAAGGTTCTTGGCTACACAGCAGCAGCTGAAGAAGCTAACATCGAATACGACCCAGAAGGCGCAAGAGCTATCATCGAAGCAAACGGCTGGCAGGACGAAGAAATTGTATTCCTTTGCCCATCCACACCTGCATACGCACCAATCGGTGAATATTTCCAGGCTAACCTTACAGCAGCAGGCTTCAATAATGTAAAACTTGAATCTATCGAATACTCTGCATACCTTACAGAATCCAAAGCAGAAGACCGCTTTGATATTTCTCTCTTTGCATGGGCAAACGTAACACGTGACGGTTCTGAACTTCTTGAACCAAACACACATTCCGTTTCCAGCGCAAGACTTAAAATCAACAGCGATGAACTTGACAACATGATTCTTGCAAGTAAAACAACATCTGTAGAAGCAGACCGTATTGCAGCTCTTGAAGAAGCAAATATGTTCCTTCTTGAAAATGCACTTATCGCTCCAATCTACAACGGCGAATACAGATTTGCATACAACTCTGCATACGAATGCTCACTTGATACAAGCAGCGTATTCTATATGAATACATTTAAAATCAAATAATTGATTGTACAGTAGAAAATTTAATTGGAATTATTTAAATGATAAATAATCTGCAGGCGGCATATCCGCCGTCTGCAGAGTGTTTATACTATGAGCTTAGCTGGCAGAAATATCTGCCGGCATAGCTGATGGTACTAAGCAAAATAAACATAACCTCAGGGGGAAAAACAATGGCAGAAAAAGTTCTCAGTGTTAAAAATCTTATCACTGCATTCCGCATAGACAAAAAAGAATATCCTGTTCTCAGGGATATTTCCTTTGATATATATGAAAACGAAACCGTATGTATGGTTGGCGAAAGCGGCTGCGGCAAAAGTGTTACAACACTTTCCGTTATGGGTCTTCTGCCTGAAAACGCTGTTGTGCAGCAGGGCGAGATTGAGCTTTGCGGCGAAATTATCAGCGGCAAAAGCCAGAAGGAACTCAACAAGGTGCGCGGCAGCAAGATGGGTATGATTTTTCAGGAACCTATGACCAGCCTCAATCCATTGCTTACAATCGGCCACCAGCTTACCGAAGGCCTTATCCGTCACAAAGGTATGAGCAAGAAAGAAGCTTATGCAACAGCGGTGGAATATCTGGAACTGGTTGGTATTGCAAATGCCGAAAGCCGTATGAAACAGTATCCGTTCCAGCTTTCGGGTGGTTTGCGCCAGCGTGTTATGATTGCTATGGTTATGTCCATGCAGCCAAAGCTGCTTATTGCAGACGAACCTACAACCGCTCTTGATGTTACAATTCAGAAACAGGTACTTATTCTGCTCAACAAGCTGAAAAAGACAATGAACACAGGCGTTCTGTTTATCACCCACGACCTTGGTGTTGTTGCCGAAATTGCAGACAGGGTTATTGTTCTTTACAGCGGTACAAAGGTTGAAGAAGGCAGTGCAAAACAGATTTTCGAAAACAATATGCACCCTTATACACAGGGGCTGCTTGCAGCAGTGCCAAATGTTGACAAGGACGACTTTGAAATCAAAGCTATTCCTGGCACATTCCCTGCAATTACAGAAAAAATAGAGGGCTGCCGTTTCCACCCAAGATGCCCTTATGCAACAGACCGTTGCCGCAGTGAAATTCCGCAGGCAATAGAATACGAAAAAGGACACTTTGTAGCTTGCCACAAGGTAGAGGAGGAACACAAGTGTTAGAAAATAAATCGGCATTAATTGAACTTAACAAACTTAAAAAATATTTTCCTATAAAAAGAGGGGTTAACCTTAAAGCGCTGGAAGATGTAAGCTTAAAAATATATGAGGGCGAAAAATTTGGCGTGGTTGGCGAAAGCGGCTGTGGCAAATCCACATTGGGCCGTGTAATTCTTCAGCTTTACCGCCAGACCAGCGGCGCCTGTGTTTATCATGGCAAATCTATAGAAGAAGTTGCTCCAAAATACATCGAAAAGGAAATAGACAATCTGCTTGAATATCAGAAAAAGGCAGACGAGTATTATAAAAAAGCAGTTGAACTTGATAAAAAAATTGAACTGCTGGACGAAAAGATTGAACAGCTTTCTGACCATGGCACAAAGCAGGAGGTTGCAAAACGCCGCAAGCTCAGCCAGGAAAGAGAGAAACTGGCTTTTCAGTCAAAAGAGCATAAAAAAGATGCTTCACGCCAGCTGCGTGAAGGCAGCCGAACAGTTGGCAGCCTTATTCTCAGTGCAAAACTGCCAGAAATACAGCAACTTTACAAACAGGCTTACAATGCAACAGTGCGTGCAGGTGAGTATGTAAAGGACTATAATAAATATCACGCAGAATATTCCGAAATGCTTACAAAGGGTGAAAAACCTTCTCAGGAAGTTATGGATAAAATGCGCGAAGCAAGCGAAAACACAAAAAAATGCCGTGACGAAGCGCTTACCTGCAAGGCAAAGGCATTGTCTATGCGCCGTCAGGACATTCTTCCTATTACAGAGCGCTGTCTTGATGAAGAATATCAGCAGAAGCTGGACAGAAACTACGAAACTGGCATTAATCTTGCAAAGCTTACAAACAAGGAAATGCGCAGCCTGCGTAAAGATATGCAGATGATATTCCAGGATCCTGCAGCAAGCCTTGACCCAAGAAAAACCGTTGGTAAAGCTATAGAAGAAGTTTTTGAGATACATACTGACTATGGCAAAGAAATGCGCAAGGAATGTACAATGAAACTGCTGGAAGACGTTGGCCTCAAGCGCGAACAGTACTATTCCTACCCTCATCAGCTTTCGGGCGGTCAGAAACAGCGTGTTGGTATAGCAAGAGCTATCGCACTCAATCCAAAATTTGTTGTTCTGGACGAATCTGTATCCGCACTTGACGTATCTGTACAGGCGCAGATTCTTCAGTTGCTGGAAGATTTGAAACAGCGTCAGCATCTGACATATTTCTTTATCACTCACAACCTTGGCGTTGTAAAGCATTTCTGCGACAGGGTAATGGTTATGTATCTTGGCGGTGTATGTGAACTTGCAGACAGCAAAGAGCTGTTCCGTCAGCCTCTGCACCCATATACAAAATCCCTGCTTAAAGCAGTACCACGTCCTACTGTAAGAGAAAATTACGAGGAAGAAACTGTACTGGAAGGTGAAGTGCCTTCTGCAATAAATCCTCCAAAAGGCTGTACTTTCCATACAAGATGTGAAAACTGTATGGAAATATGCAAAAAGGTAAAGCCAACTTTGCAGGAAGTGGAAGAAGGCCGCTTTGTAGCCTGCCATCTTTACAACAAATAATTATTTATGTAAAATTAAAAAAGGGCTGATGCCCACATCGCCCATAAGCTGTGGGAGTGGTGTGAGTATCAGCCTTTGACTGTATAAAATCACAGTTATGCTGTGAAAGGAGATTATTATGAATTTCAATTCAACATATATCCCATACGCTTCCAAGCGTTATCCAATCTACGCACAGCACGGTATGGTGTGTGCATCAAGCCCACAGGCAGCAGCTGCAGGCCTTGAAGTTATGCGCAACGGCGGTAACGCCATGGATGCTGCAGTTGCAACAGCAGCAGCACTTACAGTGTGCGAGCCTACAGCAAACGGCATAGGCGGTGACTGTTTTGCACTTATCTGGTCAGAAAAAGACCAGCAGCTTTACGGCCTTAACGCCAGCGGTATTTCTGCAAAAAACATTTCTCTTGAAAAGGTAAAAGAACGTGTAAACGGCGATGAAATGCCTGTTTACGGCTGGATTCCTACAATGGTGCCTGGTGCTCCAAGCGGTTGGGCAAAGGTGGCAACACGCTTTGGCAATCTGCCAATGACCGACAGTATGGCACCTGCAATCCGCTATGCAAGAGAAGGCTACCCATGTTCCCCAAACCTTGCAAGAATGTGGGACAGAGCAGCAAAAAAATATAAACAGATGTGCACAGGAGAAGAGTACGACGAATGGTTTAAAACATTTACTCCAGGCGGGGCTGTTCCAAAAGCTGGGGATATTATCAGACTTCCAAACCATGCAAGAACCCTGGAGCTTATTGCCGAAACAAATGCCGAAGCATTCTATAAAGGCCAGCTGGCAGATAAGATAGTTGCAGACAGTGAAAAATTTGGCGGTTATTACTGCAAGGAAGATTTTGAAAACTATGAAGCTGCATGGGTTGAACCAATCAGAGTAAACTACAAAGGCTATGAAATATGCGAAATTCCGCCAAACGGTCAGGGCATTGTTGCACTTATGGCTCTTAATATTCTTAAAGAATTTGATTTTAAGGAAAAAGAATGTGCTGACACATTCCACAAGCAGTGGGAAGCTATGAAGATTGCTTTTGCAGACGGCAAATTCCACGTTACCGACCCAAAATGTATGGCAATCAACTACAACGACCTTATAAAACCAGAATATGGTGCATACCGTGCAGCTCAGATTAACGACGAAGCCGCAGCACCTTGCCCTGAAACACCACCGTCCAGCGGCACAGTATATTTCTGTACAGCAGACGGAGAAGGCAATATGGTTTCCTTTATTCAGTCCAACTATATGGGCTTTGGCAGCGGTATTGTGGTAAGGGATACAGGCATTGCACTGCAGAACCGCGGTGCGGATTTCTCCCTTAACCCTGAAGACGCAAATGCACTTGCACCAGGCAAAAAATCTTACCATACAATTATTCCAGGCTTTATTATGAAGGACGGCAAAGGTCTTGCTCCTTTTGGAGTTATGGGTGGTTATATGCAGCCACAGGGACATGTACAGGTTGCGATGAACCTTATCGATTTTGGCATGAATCCACAGCAGGCACTGGATGCTCCAAGATGGCAGTGGATGAAAGATAAAACCTTTATGGTGGAAGATAATTTCTCCAATGAAATTGCAAAACAGCTTGCTGCAAAAGGCCATGATGTACAGGTGGCGCTGGATGCAGTCAACTTTGGCCGCGGTCAGATTATTGTCAAACTGCCAAACGGTACGTTGGTAGGCGGCACAGAAAGCCGTACCGACAGCAATATTGCCTGTTGGTAATATTCTGATTGTTTCATAAACCTCTTTATGCTGACAAACCGATAACTTGTGCTATCGGTTTGTCGGTATTTAAGGATGCTGCAGATAAATAAGAAAAGGATATTAAAATTGAAAGAATTATTGAATATATTTTTAAAGTTTTTCAAGATTGGTGCGGTAACTTTTGGCGGTGGTTATGCAATGCTGCCAATACTGCGCCGTGAAATTGTGGATAAGGAAAACTGGCTCAGTGAAGAAGAGATAATGGACTTTTACGCAATAGGGCAGAGTATGCCGGGAATTATTGCAGTAAATGTAGGCGGTTTTATCGGCTATAAACGCAAAAAAGAAGCAGGTGCTGTTGCGGCAGCGCTGGGCGTGGTTTCACCCTGTCTTGTAATAATTACAATCATTGCAGCCTGCCTTGCCAATTTTCAGAACAATGTATATGTCCGCCATGCATTAAGCGCAGTTTCTGTGTGTGTTTGTGCACTGATACTGGACAGTGTAATTGCAATGTGGAAAAAGGGCGTAAAGGATGTTTTTGGTTTTGTACTGTTTGTCATAATGCTTGTGGCAATGACCTTTACAGAAATAAGCCCTGTGCTGCTGGTTATTTTAAGCGCTGTATGCGGTATAGCATACAAATCCCTGCAGGGACATACTGCAAGCAAAAATGAAGAAAAAGGAGGTAAATAATAATGATTTATCTAAAGCTTTTCTTCGAATTTTTCAAAATAGGGCTTTTTGCGGTTGGCGGCGGCATGGCTACACTGCCGTTTCTGCAGCGCCTTGGCGAAAACACAGGCTGGTTTGATAATCAGCTTATAACCGACATGGTGGCAATAAGCGAATCAACGCCTGGACCTATCGGCATAAATATGGCAACATACGTAGGTTACAATGTTGCAGGTATCTGGGGCGGCTTTATTGCTACAATGGGTGAAATTCTGCCTTGTATAATACTTGTTATTATATTTTCAAAATTTCTCACAAGGCTAAGCGGCAACAATTATCTGGAATATGCCTTTTACGGTATGCGCCCTGCAGTTACAGGTCTTATCGCAGCAGCTGCAGTAAGTGTTTTGCAGGTGGCGGTGTTCAACACAGAACTGTTTAAACAGACGGGCAGTTTTATGGACCTTGCAGATCCAAAGAAAATCATATATTTTGTGCTTGTATTCTGGGCAATCAAAAAGTTTAAAAAACATCCTGTAGCATATATAGGTATTTCAGCTGTTGTGGGGCTGGTGTTTGCGTTCTGATTTTTTAGTTGTATCAGAAGCTGCAAACAATCTGGCTGTGGGCAGAAAAACAATTATAAATGTTGACAGAAGGACAAAAAGCAGGCGTAAAGTTCTCTGAATCAGAGGGCTTTTGGCCTGCTTTTTTGCGCTTTTCTTATCTGCACAAGTGTGATATTATAGTAAAAAAGGTACAATTATTGAAATCAAAGGAGAAAAAGCCATGATTTTTGAAAACCAGATACTCAAAATTTACAAAAACCAGATGTTTATACGCTGCGATGACAATGGCACAGCATATTATTTTTCTGCCGATGATTTTGACGGCTTAAACAAACGCAGCTATACATTCCAGTCAAAAAACGGTCATACTTTACAGGGGTATTTTTACTGGTACGAAAACCCAGTGGCAAACCGTCTTGTTGTTTTTGAACATGGCATGGGCGGCGGCCACCGCAGTTACATGCGTGAAATTGAAACCATAGCAAAAAAAGGCTATATGGTTTTTGCATACGACCATACAGGCTGTATGGAATCTGGCGGCGAAAACACCAATGGCTTTGCACAGTCGTTAAACGACCTTGACTGCTGTATAACAGCACTTACGCAGACAGGTGAATTTAAGGAAGAAGAAATTACTGTTATCGGTCACAGCTGGGGCGGATTTTCCACAATGAATATTGCAGTTTTGCACCCAAATCTTAAAAATGTTGTGGCAATGAGCGGCTTTGCATCGGTTAAACGTATGGTACAGCAGCATTTTGGCGGTTTTCTCAAAATTTATGCAAAGGCAGTTTATGCCCTTGAAGAAAAAACCAACCCTGAATATGTAAAGTATGATGCCGTGGAAAGTCTTGGTAAAAGCAGTATCCATGCTTTGATTATCCATTCAGCAGACGACCCGCTGGTTAAAAAGGAACACCATTTTGATGTTGTGCAAAAAGCATTGGGTCATAAAGAAAATATAAAATTTATGCTGCTGAACGGCAAGGCGCACAGTCCGAACTATACTTATGAAGCAGTTAAATACAAGGACGCATTCTTTGCAAACCTCACCGAAAAACTTAAGAAAAAAGAGCTGGAAACAGAAGAACAGAAATCCAAGTTTGTTGCAGAATATGACTGGTGGGCAATGACAATGCAGGATATGGATATCTGGAATAAAATTTTCGAATTTATTGAAGAATAGGTTAATATATAATAGGTCTTGGATTATAGTTTGATTCAAGGCCTTTTTAAGTATAATTTCGTTTTAAAATCATATAATTCTATTAAAAAAGATTTTAAGGGGGAATTATTATCAATCCATTTGAGCACAGACCTTTGCAGGTTATGGAAGGCATACGCAATTTTAAACAGCTTTATCCAAAACCGTACAACAAAAACACAGTGGACCCATATACCAAAACGCGTATAATTCTTATGAACGGCACCGAATTTGAAGCCAACTGGTTTTCTCACAATATGGCACGCCACGTTACCGATAATGACCTGCGCAGAGAATTAAGCCTTGGAAGAATGGTGGAAAAACAGCAGCAACAGCGCATAGCAATGCTTAAGCCCTGTGATGAAACTATCCTGGAACACACAATAGGGTACGAGCAGCTGGCGGTTGACCTTACTGCCGAGCTTGCAAAAAGAGAGACCGACTGTTATGTAAAAAAAGCATTGGATTTTGCTTTGCTGGAAGATTTTGACCACCTTTACCGCTATGCAGACCAGCTGGAAATGGAGCAGGGGGTTATGGCACAGCGCCTTGTGGGCGGATATACCGAGATTATGCCAGGCCGTCCAACCATAGCACATCACCGTTTTCCGCTTGACAATGTAAAGCGCAGCACCAACAGCAAAAAGGCGGATAAACAGACGGTGCTAAACACAATGATTATCACAGCGGCCGAACAGCAGACTATGAACTATTATATGAATATCTCAAACTTTGCTGCAAACGATGCTGCCCGCCGCCTTTATAAAGAGATTGCACTGGTTGAAGAAGAACACGTTACACAGTACGAATCTTTGATGGACAGCGGTGCAACCTGGCTTGAAATGCTTTTGTGGCACGAATATGTGGAATGTTATCTCTACTGGTCCTGCTTTATGACCGAAACTGACAGCTGTATAAAAGCACTGTGGGAAGAACATCTGGATATGGAAATCAGCCATCTGCACAAGGCAGCACAGCTGCTGGAAAGATACGAAGGCAAGCACTGGCAGCAGGTTATTCCCGACGGCAGATTTCCGCAGCCGATTTCACTGCACGAAAATATTGGTTATGTGCGTGATGTGCTTAAAAATACAGTGCAGTTTACAGGGGACAGAGAAGACTATACAAAGCTGGAAAAATTGCCCGACAATGCGGATTTCTTCAAATATCAAAAGCTTATTATCCCAGACGAAAGTATTGTTCAGTCTCACAATGTAATCTGCAGCTATATTGCAGCCAACGGCAGAGATTATCGCTATCAGGTTAAAAATCATCCTGTAGATGCCTTAAGCTGCCGTGAATGTGACAACACCAAGGTAGGCAGGGCAAAATGTGCCGCACCGTCAACAGAATTTAAATGTAATTAAAATTATAAATCAATAATTAATATGTCATTCTGAGCAGCAGCGAAGAATCTCTTTGTTTGATTGAACTCAGAGGTTCTTTAGGGATAAAATCCTTCAGAATGACATTTGATTTATTGAAAAATATTATGTATTATTGTATACAGTATACAATAATATTTATTAAAACAAGGAATGAATTTATGAAAAATCCAAAGGCAAAAATGTACACCGACTTTGGTGTTATAACAATGGAACTGTATCCGCAGTATGCTCCAAACACGGTGAACAGTTTTATATGGTCATCACAGCAGGGCTTTTACAAAAACCGTATTATCAAAAGGGTGGTAAAAGACTTTGTATTGCAGCCAAGCTACTGTCATTTTGATATTGACGGCTGTGATTTTATGATAGAGGGCGAGTTCAGCAGCAACAGATTTGACAACCCTTTGCAGTTTAAAAAATATGTTGTTGCAATGGCAGGCGACGGCGAAAAGGAAAGTCACGGCTGTGAATTTTATATAACCTTATCTGACGAAGCTGCACTAAAACTGCAGGGCCGTTTTGCTCCGTTTGGCAAGGTTACCGAGGGTTTTGATGTGGTGGATAAAATTGCCGAAACTGAAGTAAAGCAGCTGTTTATAGAAGGGGTAAACGCAGTTATAAAACAGCCAGTAAAAGATATTTATATGCAGGATGTTGTTGTGGAAGCCTATGGTAAAAGCTATCCAAAACCACAGATAAAATACTGGGTAGAAAATAAATAAAAATCAATATATTATATTAATAATATTTTTATGCATAAAAAATACATATTGTGAAATAAAAATCCTAGTCAAACCTACAAAAAAGACCATTTAATTTGTCGATTTTTGCAAAAAATTACAATATGTTAACATTTTGTTCAAAATTGGTTGACGGATACAATTGCCCGTGCTAAAATATATAAAAAATTAAATCGCTTGATAGAGGCGCGGTACACATGAGTACTTTTCAGCAAGGTCAGGCAACCGCTGATAAGGAAAGGGAAGACCGCCGAAGCATTAAGGGTGGCCTGTGCTCTTTCTGCTGGGCCGTCAGAGAATATCTGCCGGACTGTCACAAGTTTATTTGTGAAGCGCTATCGTTGGCTGTTACTACTCATTCCGTTATTTTATATTTGTATTTATTTTTTATTTAACGGAAAGAATTTGCACACTAATGGACCGCTTGACAAAGCGGTCTTAATTTTTTTGGAAAAAGTAAAAGAAAAAAGAAAGAGAAAGGTACACTACTATGAAAAAAATCTTATCTTTAATCCTCGCACTCGCTATGACAATGTCTCTCGTTGCTTGCGGTTCTTCCGAACCTGCACCAGAAGCAGAAAACAACGACGCACCTGCTGATTTCCTTGTTGTTCAGGGCACAGAAGACGGTGTTCTCACAGTTGGTATGGAATGCCAGTACGCTCCATACAACTGGACACAGCTTACAGACGCTAACGGCGCTGTAGAAATTGCAAACAACCCAGGCGCTTACGCAAACGGCTATGACGTTATGATTGCACAGAAAATCTGTGAAAAATACGGCTGGGAACTTGAAGTTATGGCTCTTGAATGGGGCGGCCTTACACCAGCTATCAACGCAGGCACAATCGACGTTGCTATTGCAGGTCAGTCCATGACAGCTGAAAGAATGGCAGAAGTTGATATGGCAGGTCCATATTACTATGCAGAAATTGTTTGTCTCACAACAAAAGACAATGCAAACGCAACAGCTACTTCCGTTGCTGAACTCACAGGCAACTGCACAGCACAGAGCGGTACAATCTGGTACAACTCCTGTCTGCCACAGGCAACAAATGCTTCCATCCAGGCAGCAGCAGAAACAGCACCAGCAATGATTATGGCTCTTGAAAGCGGCACAGCAGACTTTGTTTGCACAGATATGCCAACAGCAACAGCAGCAGTTGCTAAAAATGACAACCTTGTAGTTCTCAACTTCACAGGCACAGAAGGCGACTTCCAGTTTGCTGACGAAACAGAACGTGCAGAAAACGTAAATATCGGTGTTTCTGTTGTTAAAGGCAACACAGAACTCCAGAAAGCTCTTGGCGATGCTCTTGCAGAAATCGGTGCAGATGCATTCAACACAATTATGACACAGGCTATCGAAGTACAGCCAGAAGTTTAATCACCGAAAGGATTTTTAGCAAAGTATGGGTAAATTTGCAGAACTTATAGCCGATGTAGGCTTGCTGTGGAATACATACAGTTCCTTTTATCTTAAAGGTATCCGCAACACACTTATTCTTGCAGTAGTGGCAACACTTATAGGCTGTATTATCGGCCTTATCTGCGGTATTCTCAACACAATTCCATATTCAAAAAACGATAACTTTGCAAAAAGAGCAGTTTTAAGACTTATCCGCATTGTTGTAAGAGTTTATGTAGAAGTATTCCGCGGCACACCAATGGTGCTGCAGGCAGTGTTTATCTACTTTGGTTTGCCATACTTTACAGACGCACAGATGCAGTTTAAGGGCAACAGCGGTATGTGGATTGCTTCCATACTGGTTGTTTCCATCAACACAGGTGCCTACATGGCCGAAAGTGTGCGCGGCGGCATTATGTCCATCGATGCAGGTCAGACCGAGGGCGCAAAGGCAATAGGTATGACACATCTGCAGACAATGCTTTATGTAATTCTGCCGCAGGCTGTGCGCAATATTATTCCGCAGATTGGCAACAACTTTATCATCAACATCAAAGATACTTCTGTTATGTTTGTTATCGGTTTTATCGATTTCTTTGCACAGCACAGAAATATTATCGGTGTAAACAATATGAGTTTCCAGTCAGCAACCATCGAAATGATTGGTTATCTGTGCCTTACACTTGTTGCTTCCTTCCTGCTGCGTGCAGTGGAAAAACGTATGGACGGCGCAGACAGCTACGAACTTGTTAATGTTGACCCACTGGTTATGGCAGCAGGCACCTACAGCCACCCTGACCGCAGCAGCATTTTTGACGAACGCAGCAAAGAGTACAACGGAAAGGACGGTAACTTATAATGAGCGAAACTATCCTTAAAATCAACCACCTGTCCAAAGCTTTTGGCAGCAACGTTGTTCTCAAAGATATTGATTTTACCGTTAACAAAGGTGACGTTATCTCAATTATCGGTGCTTCCGGCAGCGGCAAATCCACACTTTTGCGCTGTATCAACCTGCTTGAAACCCCAACCAGCGGCCAGATTATCTATGGCGGCAAGGACGTTGCAACAGGCAAAATCAACGCACCGGAATATCGCAGCCACGTTGGCATGGTGTTTCAGTCCTTTAACCTTTTCAACAATATGACAGTGCTGGAAAACTGTATGGTTGGCCAGATACGTGTTCTTAAAAAGAGCAAGGAAGAAGCAAGGGAAGCTGCAATGTACTATCTGCAAAAGGTAGGCATGGCACCTTACATCAACGCAAAACCACGTCAGATTTCAGGCGGCCAGAAACAGCGCGTTGCAATTGCACGCGCACTGGCAATGAACCCAGAAATTCTGCTGTTTGACGAACCTACATCCGCCCTTGACCCAGAAATGGTTGGCGAAGTTCTCAACGTTATGCAGACTCTTGCCCACGAAGGTATGACAATGCTGGTTGTAACACACGAAATGGCATTTGCCAAAGACGTAAGCAACCGTGTTGTTTATATGAAAGAAGGGGTTATCTGCGAAGAGGGCACACCTAAGCAGATTTTCGAAAACCCTCAGCGTCAGGAAACAAAAGATTTCCTTTCACGTTTTATCAACAAATAAAAACACTAAAAAGGCATATCAAACCGATATGCCTTTTGTTGTGCATAAAATTATGCTGTTATATAATATAATCAGTTCGATAAATTTGAATTTGTTGAGGAGGTTATGTATGAAAAAATATATAGAAGGACTAAAATTTGGCTTATTATTACAATTTGCTGTTGGACCAATGTGTTTAATGGTTTTTAACACTGCTCAAAATACTGGATTTTTTGTTGCAATGTCA